>JAGBDL010000043.1 GCA_017937505.1 Clostridia bacterium
CGGGCCTGTATCCGGCGGACTTCATCTGCCGCGTGGACAGCGACGTCGACCGCCATGTGTTCGCGGCGAGCGAGAAGGCGCAGGCCGTCAGTGAGCGCGTGACGCAGGCGTACTGCCTGAGCACGGCGGACCAGGCCCGGGCGGACGAGCTGAGCGCTGCGGTAGGCGCGCTGGTGGATATCGGCATCGCGCGGTTTGCCACGGGCGAGGTGGAGCTGACGGACGAAAGCTACGACGCGTGGCTGGCGGAGCTGAGGGCGGCGGGCAGCGATGAGCTGGTCGCGCTGTTCCGGAACGCGGAGTAAAAGGACGGTTGAAAGCGGGCGGCGGGGAGCCGTCCGCTTTTGTCAAGTTGCGTTCGCCTTGCGCATAGGATACCCCCGGAGGCGATGAGGACATGGAGCAGGGAATGAACATCGGCGCGCGGCCGCATATGCTGACGCTCGAGGGCCGCACGCATGCCCGGCTGTCCGGCGTGATGGCGGTGTGCTGCTTTAACGATCAGGAGATCGTGCTGGAGACCTCGGAGGGGGAGATCGCGCTGCTGGGTGAGCAGCTGCACATCGAGCAGCTCAACCTTGAGGACGGACAGCTCGACGTAACGGGCGAGATCTCGGGCATCGAGTACAACGGTCCCGTCAGGAAGAAGGAAAAGCGCGGCCTGTTCTCGCGCAGGCGCAAATGACGGTCATGGATCAGGCACGCGCCTTTCTGGCGATGACCCTGTGCGGCGCGCTGCTCGGCGCCGTCTATGACGCGCTGGGCGCGCTGCGGCACGGAAGACTTCTGACAGCGGCGGCCGATCTGCTGTTCGGAGTGCTGGCGGCTGCGGCGGTGATCGCGGCGGCACTGAGGCTCCGCTGCGACGCATACCGGCTTTATACGCTGCTGGGCGTCGGCACAGGCTTTGCGCTCTATCAGTGCTCAATAGGAACGACAGTTCGCTTTTTGAAGGGGAGATTCAGAAAGTTGTCAGAAAAAGTGAAAAAATAGACAGAAATATCCGCAGGGATGCAGGAAAATGGCGGATTGGGACGAATATTCAACACACTGTATGTTTGAAAACCGAGGAAGCGGAGGAACGGACATGAGGAAGAACAGGGTGCGGATCCGGCCTTTCAGGATTCTGTCCGTGGCGCTGGGTGTGATTGCGCTGGTCATGCTGTCCCGCTTCCCGGCGAAGGCCGTGAGCCTTGAGCGCCAGCAGCAGCAGCTGGAGGCCGCGGCGCAGGCGTATTACGACGCGCAGAGCAGGAACAACCAGCTGACGACCGAGCTTTCGGAAATCAATACCGCGGACTTTGTGGAGCGCACAGCCCGCCGCGACTATGGATACTGCTGGTACGGCGAGACCATCTACGAGGTCGGCAACTTGGAGGAGATCGCGCAGGAACCGGAGTTTGACGTCTACGGCGAAGATTGAGCGAACAATCCAGTATGGAATCACGGAGGGAACGCCATGCGTCTTGCCTGTATCGGGATCGGTTCCAATGCCATTCGCCTGCTGATTGCGCAGTGGACGCAGGGAAGGCTGTGCGCGCTGCGCCGTGAACGCCGGGGGACGCGTCTGTTCGCAGGGCTTGTGAACGGCGTGCTGACCGAGCAGAGCATCAGGTCTTCTGTGGAGGCCGTCGCGGAGCTGGCTATGCTTGCCCGCCGGGACGGCGCGCAGGAGATTTTTGTTTTTGCCACGAGCGCCGTGCGTGACGCGTCCAACGGCGAGGAATTCACCCGCCGGGCGGAGGCGGCCAGCGGCACGCAGATTGAGATCATCTCCGGCGAGCAGGAGGCGGTGCTCTCCTATATCGGCGCGAGCGAGGGCGGGCGCTGCGGCGTCATCGACATCGGCGGAGGCTCCACGGAATTCACCATCGGCGAGGATGAGCATACGCTGGGCGCGGTGAGCCTGCAGATGGGCGCGGTGCGCATGAACGCGCAGACGCCGGTTCTGCGCTGCGAGGACTACGAGGCGACGGTGGAGCGCTGCATGAACATGGTCCGCCGCGATGCGCAGACGCTGCTGTCCTGCCCGAAGGCGGAGCGCTGGGTGGGCGTCGGCGGCACGATGACGACGCTGGGCGCGATGCAAAGGGGCGTGCCGCTGTTTGACGCGCGGCTGTGCGAGGGCATGCGCGTGTCCCGCGCGGACGTATGCGCATGGGGACGGCGGCTGTCCCGCCTGCCGATCGCCGAACGCCGGCAGATTGTGGGCCTGATGCCGCACCGCGCGGACATCATCCCCAGCGGCATCGCGATCCTGGAGGCGGCGATGCGGATGTTCAGCATGGAGGAGCTGACCCTTTCCGCACACGGGAACATGGACGGCTATCTGAAGAAAAAATTTAGAGAAATCTATTGACAGATGATGGGGACTGCGATATAATGAACAACGTCGTCAGAACGACGTGCCTGATATCGCGGGATGGAGCAGTCTGGCAGCTCGTCGGGCTCATAACCCGAAGGTCGAAGGTTCAAATCCTTCTCCCGCAACCACTTTGGCTCAATAGCTCAGCTGGCTAGAGCGTCCGGTTCATACCCGGCAGGTCGATGGTTCGAATCCGTCTTGAGCCACCACAGACTCACCAATCAGAAATGGTTGGTGAGTTTCTTTTTTTTGAAGGATACTGCGTCCTGACCAAATCCGAAGCATGACCTCAAATGATGAACAGCATTGCTCTGTTTGGAAGAGGGGCAATCACCGCAGGAGATGCTGCACGGAAGCTGGATGCTTCGCGTGTTTTTTATGTCAGACAAGGGAAATTCATTCATCCAATATAAAAAGCGCATTCTGCCGGACCGGGCTTGTAGACTTTTTAGTTCTGCTGTGCTATAATACTTCTGTAATTTAAAATATGGGGTGTTAGGCATTTTTAGGGTTGACGCATGCGCTTTTCATCAATCCAGCGGAACAGCTCTCCTTCTGATATGAACCGCAGCAATCAGCGTGCGTACAAACCGGAGGAAGTGCCGCCAATGGAGTGCGGAGCTGTCTTTGGCTGTGGCTGAAAAAGGAACGATGGGAGATATATGGGGAAAAGTTTGAAGGTTATCGTGGCTGTGCATAAGCCGTATGATGTACTTCAGGATGAAACATATTTGCCGGTTCAGGTGGGAGCGGCGTTGGCCGAGGGGATTGGCTTTGAAAGAGATGATCAGGGAATCTCGATTTCCGAAAAGAATCCGCTGTATTGCGAGTTGACCGGATTGTATTGGGCCTGGAAGAATCTTCAGGCAGATGAGTTGGGCCTGATGCATTATCGAAGATATCTGGGGAATCCAGGACGGTGCGTGCCATGGAAGACGCGCAGAGAGAGGATTGCAACGGGCGAAGAATTGCAGCGGTATCTGGAAAAGACCCCCATCATCCTGCCGAAAAAGCGCCACTACTTTATCGAAAGCCGGGAGGAGCAGTATATTCATGCGCATGGACGTGCTGGCATCGATGTGCTTCGGGCTGTGCTGAAGGCCCGTACGCCGGCGTATCTTCCTGCGTTTGAGCGTTCGATGAGCCGTTCGAGCGGGCATTGCTTTAATATCTTCATCATGCGCAGAGATTTGTGCGATGCGTATTGCCAGTGGATGTTTGATACGCTGTTTGAAGTGGAGAGGATCATGCGCGAGACCATGCCGCAAGAGGTGAAGCCCCGGCTGTTTGGCTTCATTGCCGAACGAATGCTGGATTGCTGGGTTGAAACGAATGGATATGCCTGCACGGAGCTGCCGGTTATTAATATGGAAAAGCAGAAATGGATCGGAAAGATATGGCGATTTATCAAGCGGAAATACCAGTATCCAAGGATAAGAGAATGAAGACCGCTGCGGTTGTGGTGACATATAACCGACTAGAACTGCTCAAGCAGTGTATATGTGCTCTGCTCGCACAGACGGCAGTGTGCGATATCCTGCTGGTGGATAACGCTTCATCGGACGGAACGCAGGACTGGGCGCGCGCATTGATCGAGGGAAACCGCCGCATTCTCTACCACAGAAATGCAGAAAACCTTGGCGGCGCCGGAGGATTCAATCTGGGCATTCGTTGGGCGGCCGAAATCCGCTTGAGGGTGGAAAGTATCCCTATGTATATGTGGATGGCATTTATCTGAAGCGGAACTGGGGCGGTGAATACGAGAATGTAGCCGTTCTCGTGGCCATTGCAGTCAACGAGGACGGATACCGTGAGGTTCTCGGCGC
>JAGBDL010000044.1 GCA_017937505.1 Clostridia bacterium
ATGCCGTACACCGTTGCGGAGGAGCTGAAGATGAAGCGCTTCACGCCGTGCTTCTTCATCGCTTCGCAGACGGTCAGCGTGCAGTCGAGATTGTTGCGGTAGTATTCCATCGGCTTGGCCACGGATTCGCCGACAGCCTTGTATGCCGCAAAGTGGATGACCGCGTCAATCTCATTTTCAGCGAAGATTCTGTCCATCGCCGCAAAGTCGCAGCAATCCGCGTTGTAGAACTTGACGGTCTTGCCGGTCAGCTCCTGCACGCGCTCAAGGGACTTCTCGCTGCTGTTGTAGAGGTTGTCGACGACAACAACGCTGTGGCCCGCATTGAGCAGCTCCACGCCGGTATGGGAACCGATAAAGCCGGCGCCGCCAGTCAGAAGAATGTTCATGGAATGCTTCTCCTCTCTTCTCTCGCGCGAAAGTATGAATTCGTTTTGACTATTATACCACCGGTTTTCCCATGTGGCAATCCATTATTCCTCGATGAGCACCGCGCGGCACGGCGCGCCGTTTTCACCCGTCAGGGACAGCGGGAGCGCGCTGAGGAAGTAGTGCTCTCCCGTCGCCTTCTCAAGGAGCAGGCCCTCCAGAATCGCCACGCCGGCGCTCAGCAGCGTCCTGTGAATCTCTCCGTCGCAGATTTCCATGTTTTCCACCGTTGGAGAATCGATGCCCACCAGCTTGACATGCTGCTGCGCCAGATACTGCGCCGCGCGCATGCTCAGCACGGCCGGATTGAAATGACCGTTTCTGGGCCTGTATTCGCCCTTGGGATCGGTGCGCAGCAGGATGCGCTCGCCCTCGGCGACCTGGCAGTCAATGAGCATCTTTTCCGTGATGACCTGCGCGGCAAACGTGAGCACGCGGCAGGGGCCGATGAAGCAATCCAGCGGCATGCTTTCAATCGTCGCGCCGCCGGGGATCATGTGCAGCGGCGCATCGACATGCGTGCCGCAGTGGCTGCCGATGGTCAGCTCGCTGACCTCGCACATGTCGCCCTGCTTGAAGCTGGCGCTCACCTGGCTGTGAAAGCGCGGATCTCCGGGATAGACGGTCATGTCCGAGCGGATTTCCTGAGAAATGTCAATGATTTTCATGTTTATCTTTCCGCAGCCTCGTACTCGGCCACGGCCTCCTTCCATTCTTGTGTAAATTCTTCGAGACAGAGGTGGTTGTCCCGCATGTACTGCGCCACCTGCACGCCGACATAGCGCAGGTGCCACGGCTCATAGGTGATGCCGGTGATATCCTTCTTGTCCTGCTGGTATCGGATGATGAAGCCGTAATCCCAACAGTGCTCCGCCAGCCATTTGCCGTGCTTGGTCTGTCCGAACGCCGTTGTGAACTTCTTGCCGATGCCATCCTTGTTGATCACATCGATGCCCAGGCCTGTCTGGTGATCGGAGGAGCCGGGATACGCGACCACGCCGTCGTCCTTGCTATTGTTCTTTTCCAGACGGTTGTAGTACATCGTCTTCTGCGTGCGGTAGCTGCGGTATCCGGAATGCGCGTACAGATAGATGCCATCCGCCTGCGCCGCGTCAAACAGCGCGCAGAGCGCGTCCGCCGCCGTCTGGCGCATCTGGATCGGCGTGCTGCTGATCTTCCGGCAGGAAAGATCCTTGACCAGATCATCCGGAACAAAGCTTTCGTCAAGCAGGCTTTCCCGGTTGGCCAGCACGATGTAATCGCTGGTCGTGAGCAGCTCATAGGAAATCGGATACGTCCATTCCCTCTGCGGTGCTTCCTCCTCAAAGGTCTGCGCTTCCTCAATATCGCCAAGTGCGGAAAGATCGAGCATCTCCGCCATGCAGGGTGATGCCAGCAACAGCATGCACGCCATCAGCAAAAACCCTGCTTTATGAATTCGGTTCATCGGTCGTTTTTCCTCCTTCTTCCAGGAACTTTACGCGGTCGCCGCGCACCATCAGGATATATTCCTCAAACGTGATATCCAGCTCGTGAATCTCCGCCGCGGCCTCCCTGCCGACGTAGCGGATGTGCCACGGCTCATAGATATAGCCGGTGATGTCCGTCCTGTCCTTCGGATAGCGGAGAATGAAGCCGTATTCATGGCAGTGCTCCGCCAGCCATATGCCCTCCGGCGTCTCGCCGAAATCCTCCACCAGGCCGCTGCCCAGCGAGGAAAGGCCCTCCACATCCATGGCCAGGCCCGTCTGATGCTCGGAATAACCCGGCTTGGCGACGCTGGCGTTGGCCGCCTTCTCGCTCATCGTCTCGAGCTTCCGGTCAAAGATCGCCTTCTGCGTGGAATAGCTGCGAAAGCCGCTGGTGGCGTACAGCGTGATGCCGTCCTCCAGCGCGCCCTGAAACAGCTCTTCCAGCGCCGCGGCGGCCTCAGGCTGCATATAGATATTTTCCGAGAGCGCTTCTCTGGTCGGCGTCACGTTCGGCTTTACCAGCGTGACGGGCACAACAGGCGCGCGGTTGGTTTTGTTGACAAGAATGAGCGTATCTGTCGGATCCTGGTGTGGCATGACGAACGCCCAGGATTCAAACATCATCGCAGCGCCGACTGCCAGCGCCGCGATCGCCCGCATTGCAAGCATGATCTCGTATTCCTTTCCTCTGCTTCGTTCTGCGATGAACCACAGCGCGTTTCCGCGCCTTTACTCAAGCCAGGTGAGCGCATCCTCGCCCAGCCTGGCGGCCAGGCGGCCATACAGCGCATCGTCCGCCATCGCCTCAACCACAACGCCGGTATCGGTGTATTCCTCGGACAGCACGCTGCCACTTTCGTGGAGCATCGACGTGAGCGCGCCCTGCGCATACGGAATCTGGACGCGCAGCCTGCGCTGCACACCGCGAATCCGACGCTTCACTTCCTCAAGCAGCGCCTCGACGCCCTCTCCGGTCTTCGCGCTGATGAAGAACGCGCCCGGCCACTGGGGCCTGGTTTCAAGCAGATCGACCTTGTTGACCACGTCAATCATCGGGCGATCCTGTGCGCCGAGGGAGGAAAGCACCTCCAGCACCACGTCGTGCTGATGGAGCATCTCCTCGGACGCGCCGTCGGAAACGATGAGCAGGATATCCGCCAGCAGCGCCTCCTCCAGCGTCGAACGGAATGCATCCACCAGCGCGTGCGGCAGCTTGCTGATGAAGCCGACCGTATCGACCAGCAGGAATTCTCCGCCGCTGGGAAGCTTCACCGTGCGAACAACGGGATCGAGCGTCGCGAAGAGCTTGTCCTCCGCCAGCACGTTCGCGTCGCTGAGCGCGTTGAGCAGCGTGGATTTGCCCGCGTTGGTGTAGCCAACCAGCGCTACGACCGGCACGCGGTTCTTCTCCCGGCGCGAGCGGCGCAGACTGCGCTGATCCTCCAGCTCTTTGATTTCTCGGCGCAGGTCGCTCATTCGCCTGCGGATGCGCCGCCTGTCCATCTCCAGGCGCGTTTCGCCCGGGCCTCGGGTGCCAATGCCGCCGCCCAGACGGGACATCGATACGCCGTGCCCCATCAGCCGCGGAAGCTGATACGCCATCTGCGCCAGCTCTACCTGAAGCCTGCCCTCGCGCGACTGTGCACGCTGGGCAAAGATATCCAGAATCAGCGTCGTGCGGTCGAGCACCTTCACGCCGCGCAGCACGTCCTCCAGGTTCCGCGTCTGCACGCCGGTGAGCTCGTCGTCAAAAATGACGATATCCGCGTCCTTTGCCTGACAGTCGAGCGCCAGCTCCTCCGCCTTGCCGCTGCCGATATAGGTTGCCGTATCCGCCCGCGTCTTCTTCTGCAGCATGGCGCCCACGACGATCGCGCCCGCCGTGTCCGTCAGACGCGCCAGCTCCTCCAGAGAGCGCTCGCTGTCCAGGCCCACCAGATACGCGCGCTCCTTTTCCTCCTGCGTGCCATTGCCGGCGCCGATGAGCACCTCCTGATCCGCACGCTCAATCGCGTCCATCCAGGCGCGCTGCGGGATTTTCCTGACCGGCACAATCTCCGTCAGGAAGACCTTGTTCACGCCGCCGACCACTTCGCCCAGGAATGCCGCCTGCACGCCGGTCGCCCGTCCGTCCTTTGCGCCGACGGCCGCCATTGCGTCAAAGTGCATCGAGCGCAGCGAGCTGATGTCCACATCCGAGAGCTGCGGATTTCCGCCCGGATGCGTGTGAATGCATCGGATCATGCTCAGGCGGCGCGTGTTGCGGCGCAGGTGCATGTCCTTGAGATCCACACTGTTGAGACCGCCGATGGTGATATCCAGAATCGCGCCGCTGCGCGAAACGTAGATGCTGATCTCGCGGTTGATCGCACAGGTAAACGCCGCCAGCACATCCAGCAGCTCCGGCGGCGCAAAAACCTCGCCGGTCAGGTCGAGGTCGTACAGCGTTTCCAGCTGCGCCAGCACGGAATCGCGAATGCCTTCTTTGTTGCCATAGATCATGGTTTGCGCAAAGTCTCCTTTTATCGTTTCAGAATCCGCCGCAGCGCGTCAGCGACAGCGGCCATCTCCTCTTCCGTATTCTCTTCCCCGATGGAGAAGCGGATATCCGCCTGTCGCTTGCCTGCAATGCCCATCGCAGTGACGACATGCGAGCGCTCCGCCGATCCGGAAGCGCATGCGCTCCCTGCCGATACGGCAATCCCCGCCATGTCAAGCTGCATGAGCAGCGGCAAGGGATTTGCGTCCTCAATCGTCACATGCAGGTGTCCGGGCAGCCGGTTTTCGCGATCGCCATTCACGCGCACGCCGGAAATCGCCAGCAGCTTCTCTTCCAGCCCATCGCGCAGCTGCGAAACGCGCGCCGCCGTGTCCGTCATATTCTGTACGGCGAGCGATATCGCCTTCCCCATGCCGACGATCGCCGGCGTGTTTTCCGTGCCCGCGCGCAAACCTCGCTCCTGCGCGCCTCCGTAGACCAGGTTATCGATTCGCACGCCGCTGCGCACGATCAGCGCGCCGATTCCCTTCGGCCCACCGAACTTGTGCGCGGACATGGACAGCAGATCCGCATTCAGCCGGCTCAGATCCACCGGAATATGGCCGACCGCCTGCACCGCATCTGTATGCATCAGCACGCCATGTGCGTGCGCAATCTCTCCAAGCGCTGCAATCGGCTCAATTGTGCCAACCTCATTGTTCGCCAGCATGACGGACGCAAGCAGCGTATCCGGCTGAATCGCCCGTGCAAAGGCATCCGGCGAAACGCGGCCCATCTTGTCCACGTCCAAATAAGTTACCTCGCAGCCCCGCCGCTCCAGCGCCGCACAGGCGTTCAGCACGGCATGATGCTCAATCCTTGTGGTGATGATATGCCTTTTTTCGGGATGGGCAGAAGCTACGCCCATCAGCGCCCAGTTGTCCGCCTCGCTGCCGCCGGAGGTAAAATAGACCTCGCCGCGCGCAGCGCCGACAGCCCGGGCCACCTCGCCGCGCGCCGTATCGATCGCCTGACGCGCATCCCGCGCAAGCTGATAGCCGCCGCTGGCGTTGCCATAGGATGCGGAGAAATACGGCAGCATTGCCGCCAGGACGTCATTCCTGACCGGCGTCGTCGCTGCATGATCCAGATATATCACGTTCTCCGCCTCGCTTCTGCAAAAATCCATACATGATCAGTTTACCCGCTGTCCGCAGATGTGTCAACCATAAACTTCCCGCCGCACCCAATCACGCAGAAAAGCGTACCGGCTGTCATCCGATACGCTTTTGTACAGGTTTATTCGTTCACACAGCCGTCATAGAGCGGGAAACGCGCGCACAGCGCGAGCACCTCCTGCCTGACCTCGTCAGCCGCAGCCTCGCCCTCGCGAATCATTCTGGCAATCAGTTGCGCGATCTTCACCATCTCCGGCTCCTTCATGCCGCGGGTGGTCACCGCCGGGGTGCCGATGCGCACGCCGCTGGTGACGAACGGACTGAGCGTCTCCTTCGGGATGGTGTTCTTGTTGACCGTGATGTTCGCCTGACCCAGCAGCGTCTCCAGCGCCTTGCCGGTCACGCCGGTGCCGGTCAGATCCAGCAGCATCAGGTGGTTGTCCGTGCCGCCGGAGACGAGACGGATGCCCTGCCTGTTGAATTCCTCCGCCATGGCCTTCGCGTTGAGCACAATCTGATGCTGATACGCCTTGAACTCGTCGCTCAGCGCCTCCTTGAAGCAGACCGCCTTGCCCGCGATCACATGCTCCAGCGGGCCGCCCTGCGTGCCCGGGAAGATCGCCTTGTCGATCGCCTTCGCGTACTGCTCCTTGCACAGGATCATGCCGCCGCGCGGACCGCGCAGCGTCTTATGCGTCGTCGTCGTCACGAAATCGGCGTACGGCACCGGGCTCGGGTGCTCGCCCGCGGCGACCAGACCCGCGATGTGCGCCATATCGACCATCAGCAGGCATTCGGCCTTGTCCGCAATCTCGCGCAGGCGGGCAAAATCGATCACGCGCGGGTACGCGGACGCGCCAGCCACGATCAGCTTCGGCCTGACCTCAAGCGCCTGCTTTTCCAACGCATCGTAATCGATGACTTCCTCATCCTCCGTCACGCCGTAAGCGACGAAGTTGAAGTACTTGCCGGACATGTTCACTGGGCTGCCGTGCGTCAGATGGCCGCCATGGGATAGGTTCATGCCCATGACCGTATCGCCCGGATTGAGCATGGCGAAATACACCGCCATGTTGGCCTGCGCGCCGGAATGCGGCTGCACGTTGGCATGCTCCGCACCGAAGAGCTGCTTGGCGCGATCGCGCGCGAGGTTCTCCACCACGTCGACATACTGGCAGCCGCCGTAGTAGCGCTTGCCCGGATAGCCTTCTGCATATTTGTTGGTCAGATGAGAGCCCATTGCCGCCAGCACCCCGTCGCTGACGAAGTTTTCGGAGGCAATCAGCTCAATATGCTCACGCTGGCGCTTGAGCTCATCGCGCATCGCGGCGCAGAGCTCGGGATCGGCCGCCTGAATGGACTTGAAATCAATCATGATAGGCACCGCCTTATTCGTATTTTGTTTCATTATACTCATAAACGTACCATAAATCAAGCGCGCAGCAAAAATGCACGCGCTGCGCACGCCAATTTCCGCAGCAAAGCGCGCCAACCGGGCTTATGTCGGCAAAAAACATCTAAAAAGGAGGAACGCCGAAGCGTTCCCCCTTCTTATGCGATTGACATCAGGCCTTCTGCTCAGGCGCCTTTGCGGCAGCGGGAGCGGCCGGCTTCGCAGCCGGAGCCACAGGAGCCTTCTTCACCTTGTCCATCTTGTTGCGCGGCGCGCGGCGGTCACGCATGACGATCGCCTTGCGCGGGCACTTCGCGGCGCAGGCGCCGCAGCCGGTGCAGGCGCCGAGCACCTTGTGCTTCTGCTTGAGCGCGCCTTCGATCGCGTCAAACTTGCACTGCTTGGTGCACAGCGTGCAGCCCACGCACTTGTCCGCATCGATATACGCTTCCTTGCGGACCTCGTAATCGGCGGTCATCGCGCCGGTCGGGCAGGCGTCGGCACAGGCCATGCAGCCCACACACTTTTCGTAGTCGATCTTCGGGACGCCGTTTTCCATGGTCAGCGCGCCAAAGTTGCAGGCCTTCACGCAGGCCTCGCAGCCGACGCACGCCTTGTCACACTTCTCCTTGAGGGCGTTGCCCTTTCCGGGATTGTGGCAGCTGATCTGGACAACGCGATCGGCCGGCTGCATGCTCAGCACATGCTGCGGGCAGGCCGCGACGCACTTCTTGCAGCCCTGGCACTTCTCCTTGTCGACGACGGCGATCTTCTTCACCGGATCGATGTGGATCGCGTCAAACGGGCAGGCGCGCTCGCAGGTGCCCATGCCCAGGCAGGCATACTGGCAGGCCTTGGTGCCGTTGTCCACCAGGGCAGCCGCGTTGCAGTCGTGAATGCCCTGATAGTTCTTCTGCGCGCAGTGATCGCCATGGCCCTGGCAGGCGACGGTCGCCACCATGCGGACGCCGGCAGAGGCGGAGACGCCCATGATTTCCGCCATCTTCGCGGTGCACTTGGGGCCGCCGACGGCGCAGGCGCCGACTTCTGCTTTGCCCTCAGCCACAGCTGCGGCATAGCCGTCGCAACCCGGGAAGCCGCAGGCGCCGCAGTTCGCGCCCGGCAGGCACTCGCGCAGCGCATCGACGGTCGGGTTGGACGGAACCGCGAAGACGCGGCCGGTCACGCCCAGCAACGCGCCGAAGACCAGACCCAGCACACTGATAACGAGCGCGGCGGTAAGAATCGCAGTAATACTCACTTCAGTTTCCTCCCTCGCTCTACGCTTAAATCAGGCCGTTGAAGCCGTTGAACGCCACAGCCATCAGACCTGCCGTGATCAGCGCACCGGTAAAGCCTTCCATCCACTTGGGCATGTTGCCCACGGCCAGACGCTCGCGGATGCCGGCGAACAGGCAGATGGACAGCGTGAAGCCCAGCGCGGACGCCGCGCCGTTGATGACGGACAGAATCAGGTTGTAGCCTTCGGTAACGTTGAGCTGCGCCACGCCAAGCACCGCGCAGTTGGTGGTGATCAGCGGCAGATAGACGCCCAGCGCCTGATACAGGCTCGGAGCCATCTTCTTGAGCACCATTTCAACGATCTGCACCAGCACGGCGATGACCAGAATGAAGGCGATCGTCTGCAGGTACTCAAGGCCGAACGGCACCAGCAGGAAAGCATTGACCAGGTAGGCCACCAGAGAGGCAACGGCCATGACGAACGTCACCGCCATGCCCATGCCGAACGCGGTATCCAGCTTCTTGGAAACGCCCAGGAACGGGCAGATGCCGTAGAAGCGGGACATCGCAAAGTTGTTGACAAAGATGGAGCCAATCAGGATCGTAAGAATCTGGTTCATAATCTTTCCTCCTTACGCCTTCTTCGGCAGCAGCTTATTCATCAGAGCAAGCAGCAGGCCCAGCACGATGAAGCCGCCCGCCGGCTTGACCAGCAGGTCCATCGGCATGTAGCCCGCCGGCATCACCTGCACGCCCAGCAGGGTGCCCGCGCCGAACAGCTCGCGCACAGCGGAGATCAGGGTGATCGCGATGGTGAAGCCAATGCCCATGCCCAGGCCGTCAACGATCGCCGGAATCGGCTTGTTCTTGAACGCGAACGCCTCCGCACGACCAAAGATGATGCAGTTGACGACGATCAGCGGAATGAACACGCCCAGAGCAGCGTCCAGCGCCGGCACAAACGCCTTGACAACCAGTTGGACGATGGTGACGAACGTCGCAATGACGACGATGAACGCGGGGATTCGGATCTGATCCGGAATCGCCTTGCGCAGCAGGGAAATGACCAGATTGGAGAAAACCAGAACGAACGTAACAGCCAGACCCATGCCGATGCCGTTGCTGACAGCGGTCGTGATGGCCAGCGTCGGACACATGCCCAGCACCATGCGGAACGTGGGGTTCTCGTCGATGATGCCGTTCATGAAGATTTTGCGAAGTTCCTTCATTTACTGCACCTCCTCATTGCGGACATGCGCCGCGATCGCATCCAGCGCACTGTTGACCGCATTGCAGGTCACAGTCACACCGGTTACGGTGTCATACTTGGCTTCGGTGACCTTCTGGCCCACCAGCGCGGAAAGCGCTTCGTCCGTCAGCGCGATATATCCCTTGTCCTCGCTGTTTTCCGGACACACGGCAGCCACGATCACACCATCGGCATCCACAGAGATGTTCAGCGTGAACGTCTTCTTGGCCATGCCCTTGACATGAATCTCGTAGGTCTTCGCGATCTCGGCGGCCGGAGCGGCCTCGATCACTTCAATGGCCTCGACAGCCCCCGCAGCCGGAGCCGCAGCAGCCTTCAGCGCCTCGTTGATCGCGTTCGAGGTCAGGGTCACGCCGGACTTCACGTCGATCTGAGCCGTCGCGATGTCCTGACCAACCAGCGCATCAAAACCCGCGCCGATCAGATCAGCGCCAAAGCCCGGCGTCTCGTTGTGCTCAAGCACGTTCACGGACACGATCTTGCCCGCGTCGTCCACGTCAATGGCGACCTTCATCGGCTGGAAGCCCGTCACCTCGTACACCGCGGCGGCAGTCTCCTCGGCCGGAGCAGCTTCCGCAGCCGGAGCCGCAGCGGCAGCAGCCTTCAGCGCCTCGTTGATCGCGTTCGAGGTCAGGGTCACGCCGGACTTCACGTCGATCTGTGCCGTCGCAATGTCCTGTCCAACCAGCGCGTCAAAGCCCGCGCCGATCAGGTCAGCGCCAAAGCCCGGCGTCTCGTTGTGCTCAAGCACGTTCACGGACACGATCTTGCCGGACTCGTCCACGTCGATAGCAACCTTCATCGGCTGGAAGCCCGTCACCTCGTACACGTTGCCAGCTGCTTCTGCCGGAACAGACGCAGTCGGTTCGGTCTCAGCAACGGTTTCCTCCGCCTCAACCACAATGCCGTTGGCCGCCGCAGCCTGCCTGAGAGCGTCGTTAATGGCCTTCGAGGTCAGCGTCACGCCGGTCTTCACGTCGACCTTCGCCGTCGCAAGATCCTGGCCAACCAGAGAAGCAAGCGCTTCCTCGGTCAGAATATCAGCACCCAGGCCCGGGGTCTCATTGTGAGCCGGAACGGAGATGGAAGCGATCTTGCCATCGGAGACAGCGATCTCCATGGTAAACTTGTCAAAGCCCTTGACGGTATACGGGTCAGCCGGAACCTGCGGGCCGGCAGCTTTCAGCGCGCTGTTGATGGCCTTGCTGGTCAGCGTCACGCCCGCCTTCACGTCGATGGCCGCACCGGCGATATCCTGGCCCACCAGCGCGTCGAACACCGCGGTATCCGCGATCAGGTCAGCGCCAAAGCCCGGCGTCTCGTTGTGCTCAAGCACCTTGACCGACACGATCTTGCCCGCGTCATCCACAGCGATCTCAACCTTCATCGGGGCAAAGCCGGTGACGTCGTAGGTGTTGGTGGTCACAATCGGCTCCGCATTGCCCGCAGCCGCAGCAGCAGCGGCAAGGATCGCGTCCTTGTCGCCCGCGTTCGGGGCGATGCCGAGGGTGTTCTTGGAATAGGTAAGGATTTCGGACACCGCGTTCACGAAAGCGCCGGAGGAAACAGTCGCGCCGCCGATGGTGTCGACATCATCCCGCAGCGTATCCGGATCCGCAGCAATCGCGATAAACTGGCTCTTGAACTCATCCTCGCCCACGCGGGAGCCCAGACCGGCGGTCTCCTGAAGCGCGCCGACATAGGTCTGCGTGATGTATCCTTCGGTGCTGATGCCTACGGTGATCGGGATCGGTCCGCCGTAGCCCTGCGGCGCGGCGGTCAGCGCGTAGCCGACGGTCGCACCGGAAGCATCCTTGCCCTCGAAGATCTCGTCAAGGACGCTGCCCTCGGCCAGACCCTCGTATTCAATCTGCGTGTACTCGCAGCCCGGGAGCACGGTGTTGAGCGCATCCATCTTGGCGGCGAGCTTCTGGGCCTCGATCGGGCCCTTGGTCACTTCGTTGGTCAGCGCCAGCGCCACGGCAGCCACGAGCGCGAAAACGAAGAGACGAAGCGCGAGCTTAACAATATCACCCATTACTTCTTAACCTCCCCAAAGCTCTTGGAGCCGGTCACACGCTCGATCAGCGGAGACACGACGTTCATCAGCAGGATGGCGAAGGAACACCACTCCGCCGGGGTCTTCTTGCCAAAGCGGAACCAGAACAGCAGCAGACCGCAGCCCAGACCGAATACGATCTTGCCCTTGCTCGTCGCAGGAGAAGACGAATAATCGGTCGCCATGAAGAACGCGCCCAGAATCAGGCCGCCGGAGAGCACCTGATACAGTGTCGCGTTCACGTCAAAGCCGGTGGCAATCAGATAGCACAGCGCAAAGGAGCCGATGAAGGCCACCGGGATGTGCCAGGAGATCACCTTGCGGTACAGCAGGTATGCGGCGCCCACCAGCAGGGCGATCTTGCAGGTCTCGCCGATGGTGCCAGGGATGTTGCCCAGCGCCAGCTGCGCCAGCGTGAAGCCGCCGCGGGCCGCACCGGAAACCGGCGTAGCGGAGGCGATGGCGTCCACGCCTGCCAGATTGCCGAACGCCGGCGCGGCGAAGGTGTTCATCAGGCTCGCCCAGGACAGCGCGAGGATCGCGCGGGCGGCCAGCGCCGGGTTGATGAAGTTCTGGCCGATGCCGCCAAAGATCATCTTGCACAGCAGAATCGCAATGGCGCTGCCGATGACCGGCATCCAGTACGGCACGGTGGACGGCAGGTTCATTGCCAACAGCATGCCGGTGACCACGGCGCTGAAGTCGCCGGTGGTATCCTTGATGTGAGCAGCCTTGCAATAGAACTTCTCGCTCAGAACCGCAGTCAGCACGGACAATGCGAGGATCACCGCGGCGCGGTAACCAAAGAACAGCACGCCGGCGATGCAGGCCGGAAGCATCGCGATGCAGACGTCCTGCATGATGCTCCTGGTCGACACATGATCGCGCAGATGCGGAGAAGCCGAAACAATATACTTGGACATTTTTACGTTCCTCCGTTACATACCCTTGATTCTTCCGCCAACCGCCTTGGCGACGCGGATCGCCTGCAGCAGCTCGCGCTTGGCCGGGCAGACATAGGTGCACGAGCCGCACTCCATGCAGTTGAGCGCGCCGATGTTCAGAGCGCCCTGGTAGTCGCCGTGACGCACGAGAGAATCCATCTTCGCCGGCGCAAGGCCCATCGGGCAGGCGCGCAGGCAGCGGCCGCAGCGGATGCAGGCGGATTCCTCTGTGTTCACGCTCTCATCGCCCAGCGCCAGGAAGCCGCTGAAGCTCTTGGTCACCGGCACGTTCAGATCCGGGATCGTCTTGCCCATCATCGGACCGCCGACAATCAGCTTGCGCACGCCTTCGGTCATGCCGCCCACCTGGTCAAGGACGTCCAGCAGCGGAACGCCAATGCGCACGCGCAGGTTGCACGGCTTGGCCACGCGGCCGGCGACCGTCACCACGCGGTCGATGATCGGCTTGCCCTCGCGCACCGCGGCGGACAGCGCCGCGCAGGTGGACACGTTGATCACCACGCACTGCACCGCGCTCGGGAGCGCGCGATTGGGCACCCTGCGGCCGGTCAGCGCGTAAATGAGCATCTTCTCGTAGCCCTGCGGGTACTTGGCCGGCAGCGCGACGATCTCGATGTTCTCCGTCGCCGCAGCGCGCATCGCCTCGATGGCGTCCGGCTTGTTGTCCTCAATGCCGACCTTGGCGCACTTGACGCCGGTCGCCTTCATGGCAAAGCGGATGCCGTCGATGATCTGCTCGGCGTTTTCCACCATCATGCGATGGTCGCTGGTCAGGTACGGCTCGCACTCGCTGCCGTTGACGACGAGCGTGTCCGGCTTGGGATCCAGCTTGCTGGTGTCGAGCTTCACAGCCGCAGGGAACACCGCGCCGCCCAGGCCGACGACGCCGCAGTCACGGGCGATCCGCCGGATGTCCTCCGGCGTGAGCGCGTCGATATTCTCGCAGGGCTTCACAGACTCATCCCAGCGATCCTCATAGTCGTTGTCAATCACGACGGCAGGGACGCTCTTGCCGCCGGTGATCGTGCAGGTCGTCAGCGCGACGACCTTGCCGGAGACAGACGCATGAACCGGCGCAGAAATCGCACCCTGCGCCTCGCCGATGACCTGGCCCATGTTGACCACCTGTCCCACCTTCACACAGCACGCCGCCGGGGCGCCCAGGTGCTGGGACATGGCAATCGTCACTCGAGCCGGGGCAGCTGCGTTCACAATCGGCTGAGACTTGGTCGAGTCTTTGCCGTTGCCAATCTCATGGGGATGGACGCCGCCGCCAAATGTCTGGGTAGTAGCCACAGACAAGTTCCTCCCTTCACTTTTCAATCCGCTTTCCACGCGATTGAAGTAAAATGTTACACTTCATTATATCATACAAGCGTATAAAAGCAAACCAGGTTTTCCCCATTTTTCACTTGTTAGTTTTTTCTCGAACAGATTTCGTTCGGGATTCGTTCGTAATATAAAAAGGCTTTCGGTCTGCTTACAAAAACAAACCGAAAGTCTTTTGATTACAGCAGGATGCAGACCATCCCGCCAGTCCCCTCGTTGATGATTTTTTCCAGTGTCTGCTGAACCTTCAGCTGCGTATCCGCCGGCATGTGCATGAGTTTGTTGGCAAGCCCCTCCCGTACCAGATCAGACAGCGGCTTGCCAAAGAGGTTGCTGCCCCACAGCTTCTGCGGATCCTGCTCAAACCCCTCCATCAGGTATCGGATCATCTCTTCGGACTGCTGCTCTGTGCCGACAACCGGCGAAACCTCCGTCTGAATATCCACGCGGATCATGTGCAGACTGGGCGCGCTTGCGCGCAGGCGCACGCCGAATCTCCCGCCCTGCTTCATGATCTCCGGCTCCTGGAGCGTCATCTCCTCCAGCAGCGGCGGAACCAGTCCATAGCCCGTCTTCCGAACAGCCTGAAGCGCCTGCGCGACGTGATCGTATTCCCGCTTTGCTGTTACCATCTCGCGAAGCAGCGAGAGCAGATGCGCGTCGCTCTTGATTTCCGTCCCGCACTGCTCGGCCAGGATCTGGTTGAACAAGCCCTCCCGCAGGTTCATTTGCAGATACGCCGTGCCGCTTCCATGCTCCACGGCCTTTTCGGATACGCTGTCCAGATACGGATTCTCTCCCACGCTCTGCGCAAAGCGGTGAACGTCCTCGATGCGCAGGCTTTGCGGCGCGGCGTCCACAAGACTGCTCATCAGGCTGTCGATCAGCCAGTGGTCGCTGTCCAGCGCACCCAGCCATTCCGGCGTCTGAATGCTCATGGAGATCACCGGGAACTGTCCCAGCACCTTCTCCAGCACATTGCGGATGTCCTCTTCCTCGATCTGCTCGACGTTCAGCGCCACAACCGGCACGCCATAGTCGTTCTCCAGTGTCCTGCGCAGCGCCTGGGCTTTAGCGTTGGCCGGGTTTTCCGTATTCAGGATCACGGCGAACGGCTTTTGCAGAGCCTTGAGCTCCTCAATCACGCGCGCTTCTGCCGGCACATAGCTGCTCCGGGGCAAATCCGTCACGCTGCCGTCCGTTGTGATGACCAGTCCGATCGTCGAATGCTCTCCGATGACCTTCTGCGTGCCGATTTCCGCAGCGCGCTCGAAGGGAATCTCCCCATCGACCCACGGCGTGCGCACCATGCGCAGCGCTTCGCCCTCCTGTGTGCCCAGCGCGCCGTCCACCAGATACCCTACGCTGTCAATCAGGCGAAGCCTCACGCGGTTCTCGGAGGGCAGTGTCACCTCCACTGCGTCGTTGGGCACGAACGCGGGCTGCGTCGTCATGATCGTCCGCCCCGAGCCGCTCTGCGGCAGTTCGTCCTGCGCCCTTGCGCGGATGTGCGCGTTCTCTATGCCGGGAATCACGAGCTTTTCCATGAATTTCGTGATGAAGGTCGACTTGCCCGTTCTCACCGGACCGACGATGCCGATATACACATCGCCCTGCGTTCTCTCCGAGATATCCCTGTACAGGTCGTAAGCTTGCATACCATCCCTCCCTGCCGTCACGCAAACGTATGCGCTCGGCGGACAGGATATGCCCGGCTTACAGCGACGTATCCGCGGGCACCTGCAGCTCGATCACAAACTCCATCTCCTCACCCTTGGGCACGCTGTCCTGCACCGTCAGCTCAGAAAGGCCCGGAATGCGGTAAATGGTCAGCGTCACAGTGTCGCCCGGCTGCTTGCTGGCGATGTGGTTGGTCAGGTCGGTGTGCAGCGTGATGCGTTCGCCGTCCACGCGGATGATGATGTCGTCCGGCTGGATGCCCGCCTGCTCCGCGGGGCTGCCCTTGCTCACCGCACTGACATATACGCCCGCAGGCAGCGTACCTTCGGTCGGTTCTTCGCTGCCGCGCAGCGTCATCACCGAAATGCCCAGCTTCGGCCGCGTCACCTTGCCGTACTGAATCAGGCTGTTCACCACAGGCTGCACCACGTCCATCGGAATCGCCATGGCGATGCCTTCGATGCTCGCGACACCCCGGCTGCCGGAGGAGCTGAACTTGAGCGATGGAATGCCGATCAGCTCGCCGCGCGTGTTGAACATGCCGCCGCCACTGTTGCCCGAGTTGATCGCCGCGTCGGTCTGCAGCATCTTGACGATCGACGAGCCCTCCAGCTCGCGATTGAGCGCGGAAACCACGCCGACCGTCACCGTATCGGCGAACTGCTTGCCTAAAGGATTGCCGATGACGATCGCCCAGTCGCCCACGCGCACATCCTGCGCGTTGCCCATCCGGACGGCCGGCAGCGAAACATCCTCCATCACGCGCAGCACAGCCAGATCCGTCAGCTCGTCCACACCGACGATCTCCGCTTTCAGATACTGCCCCTGCCAGAGCACCTGTACGTCGCTCGCGCCCTCGACGACGTGGTAGTTGGTCACAACATGCCCCTGTGTCGTCACCACGACGCCGGAGCCGGTGGCCTGCTCAACCAGCTCCGTCTGCCCGCTGACGATGCTGTACGTGTTTGCGCGATTGCTCACGCCGACCACGCACGGCATCACCACGTTGGCCACGTCTGCAAAGGGACTCGCCGTACCCGCCAGCGAAGCCACGTATTCGCCCTGCGCGTAGGCGGTTCTCGCTTCGCCCCCCGCCCCGTTGCCGATAAAAAGAATCGCAGCGAGCGTTCCCATGAGCAGGGCGCCCGCTGCAATCTCGCGTTTCATTTCCATTTGCTCACCCCGTGCTTATCATAGCCCGGGGCACAAAAAACTATCACAGAATTATTTGAGCGAGACGATGGTCACGCCGGTTTCGCCCTCGCCGTAGCGGCCTAGACGGAAGCTGCTCACGCTCGGATGACGGCGCAGGCAGTCCTGAATGCCCGCGCGCAGAATGCCCATGCCGTTGCCGTGGATGATCGACACCTCGCCCAGGGAGGAGAGCACCGCGTCGTCCAGAAATTTCTGCACCTCCGGCAGCGCCTCGTCCAGCGCCATGCCGCGCACATCGAGCTCCTGGCGCACCTCTCGCATCGTCACGTCCACGCGCTGCTCGCGCATGGATTTCTTGCGTTCGAGCTTCTTTTGCTCCTTCTTGAGCATCTGCTGGGTCGAGGTCAGCGTGCGCAGATCGGACAGCTGCGCGCGCATCTTCATCATGCCCACCTTCAGCTGCACAATCCCCTTCGCGTCCGGCGCGGTGACGATGGTCGCATCCACGTCCATCGACGCGATGTGCACCATGTCGCCGGGCTTGACGGTCTTGGGAATCTCGCCGCCGATCTCCTTCTTCTCCGCCAGCGCTTCCTGCGCCTGATCCATCTTCTTCTTGACGCGCTGGATTTCGTGCTCCTGGGCGCCGCCTGCCTTCTTCATCGCGCGCAGCTCGGCGATCATCGCCTCGGATTCACGCCGGGCGTTCTCCACGATGCGCTTGGCTTCGTCCTTCGCCTTTTTGATCGCGCGGTCACGCTGATCCTCCAGCTTTTTGCGCTCGGCTTCCGCCTGATTGCGGATGACTACCATCTCCTGACGGGTCTCCTCTGCGATCTTCCGCTCCTTTTCCGCGATCTGCCGGTGATACTCCGCGTTGGCGATCACGTCCTCAAAGCGCACAGCCTCCTTGGAGAGCAAATCCTTGGCCTTGTCGATGACGAATTCCGGCAGGCCCAGCTTGCGAGAAATCTCGAAGGCGTTCGACTTGCCGGGAATGCCGATGGACAGGCGGTACGTCGGGCGCAGCGTCGCCACGTCGAACTCCACCGAGGCGTTCTCCACGCCCGGCGTCGTCAGCGCGTATTCCTTCAGCTCGCTATAATGCGTCGTCGCAACCGTACGCGTGTGCATGGACAGCAGCGTCGAGAGAATCGACTGCGCCAGCGCCGCGCCCTCGGTCGGGTCGGTGCCCGCGCCCAGCTCGTCAAAGAGCACGAGCGAGTCCGGCGTCACATTTTCCAGGATCGACACGATGTTCTTCATGTGGCCCGAGAACGTGGAGAGCGACTGCTCGATCGACTGCTCGTCGCCGATATCCGCGAAGACATCGTCGAACACCGCCAGCTCCGTGCCGTATTCCGCCGGCACCTGCAATCCGGCCTGCGCCATGAGCGTAAACAGACCGGTGGTCTTGAGCGTAACCGTCTTGCCGCCGGTGTTCGGGCCAGTGATGATCAGGGTGGTGAAGTCCTCGCCCAGCCGGATATCCAGCGGTACGACCTTCTGTGGGTCGATCAGCGGATGGCGGCCGCGAACGATCTTGATTTTGCCCTCGTTATTGATCTTGGGCTCCACGGCAAACATCTCCCGCGCCAGCGACGCCTTCGCAAACGCAAAATCAAGCTGCGCGAGGATCGCCAGGTTGTCGGCCATCGCGGGAGCGTCCGGTGCGACCTGCGCGGACAGCATGCGCAGAATCCGCTCGATCTCCGCACGCTCGCCGGCGATGAGCTGCTTGAGTTCGTTGCCGATCTCCACGACGGACATCGGCTCCACGAAAATTGTCGCGCCGGTAGCGGACTGATCGTGCACGATGCCGGGCACCATGGCGCGGTATTCCTGCTTGACCGGCAGGACATACCGGTCGCCGCGCATGGTGATGATCGCTTCCTGGAGGTATTTGGCGTATGTCGTGCTGTGGATCATGCTGTTCAGGCGCTCACGCACGCGTTCGTTGCAGGCGCGCATCTTGCGGCGGATGGAAAACAGCTCCGGGCTGGCGCGGTCCGCAATCTCCTCCTCGCTGATGATCGCATCGCTGATGGCCTGCTCGACATTCCTGAACGTCGACAGCCGCGAGGCGTTCGCCGTGATCATCGGCGTGCCCCCGCGGTCATTGACCAGCGCGTCCCGACAGGCACGCGCCGCGCGCAGAGAGGCGCCGATGTCCATCAGCGCACGCGGGGACAGCGTCGAGCCGATCTCCGCCAGATGCAGCTGCGCGCGCACGTCGGAAAACGCGATCATCGGCGTGCCGCCCAGATAGGTCAGCATGTCGTGCGCCTCACGTGTCTCCTGCTGCATGCGGCGCACATCCTCAATGCGGCTGACCGGCTCCAGGCTGTCGCACAGCGCCGCGCCCATATCGGACACACAGTACTGCGAAAGCTGCGCGCGGATCTTGACAAATTCCAGCACACGCAGGGTTCTTTCCGTCATGGTCTTCTCCTTTACTCGACGCCCCGCGCCAGATGGCCGGACGTCGCAAGCTCCGCGACATCGTGCACAGCCACGCCGCTGTCCAGGATGCTGCGATAGGATGTAACAATCTCTTTCTGCCGCTCAAGCGGCTCGTCGGTAAAGCTCACGCGCAGGGAAACGCCCATGTCGTGCAGCCTCCTGGCAAAGCGCGACATGTCCGTGGGCACGCTGTTATACAGGCGAACGACGCAGCCGTGCGCCATCCTCTGCCGCCTGAGCGGGAAGCGGTAGCCCTTTCTGTCCGTATACACCTGCGGACAGCCGCCGTCGGCCGCGCAGGCGTTGCAGGCAGCGTCCTGCCGTTCCTCGCCCGCTTTCGTGCGTCTCGGGCAATGGCTGAGCAGCATCAGCTGCACACGGCCATACGCCTCGAGCTCATAATTGCCGCCGCAGGCCTGCAATTCTCTGAGCTCCTTTTCGCTCAACTCACAGGAGGCCGTCAGCCGCTTCGCGCCCAGCGCGGTAAAAAACCCCGCGCTCTCGCCATTCATCACGTTGAGGCCCTGGCCACCAAAGACGTCGACAGGCCAGCGTGGCTCAAACTGGCCCACATTGTTGGCCACCACGCCGGCAAACCGCGCCGCATACCGACACACGCACGCATGGAGATCGTGAAGCTCTTCCGTGCCCGCCACAGCAGGCAGCACAAGCACCGGCTTCACCTCCAGATTCTGTGCAAGCGCCTCCTCGATTGCCGCAGGCGTCATCACCTGCGGCGCCCAGTAAAACACATCCGCGCCGCACGCAAGCAGGGTCTTCGCATCCGCAAGCCGTTCGCTCTGCGCGATGAGCAGCTTCTGCTGCGCGGGCATGTCAGCCGGCATCATCTGGCCCTTCGCCGCCACGCGCATTCCCTGCGTCCTCGCCGCCTTCATCGCCGCAAGCGCGTCGCGGCGCAGGCTGTTGAGCATACCCGCCGTCATAAATGCTTGCTCGCTGTGCAGCGTGAGCTGCTCAAGCACATACGGCGTGCCGCCCATTTTGGTAAGCTGCTTCTTGGCGCTTTCCTGATCGAGCGCGCGCTGCTGCGCATGATCGACAATCTGCTCGCCTACGGCCCGCACGGCGTGCCCGTCCGGATCGTGCAGCTCGAGCACAGGCAGGCGGCCCGGCATCGCCGTCAGCGTCGCCTGAAGCGGAATGCGCGCGTTTTCCTGTGCCATGATCGCGCGAATCTCCGCCATCTGCGCGGCGTCCGTCAGCCGGTATAGCGCGTCGCCGGGTTTGCATCTGCCTGACGGAATGCGCACCGTCGCCTCCTGGCCGCGTGGGGCGTCGCTGCCCGAATACGTCAGGTCGATCTCCTCTTTGCCGCGCACCTGCAGGCCGTCGCCGTCGTTCAGTCTTTCCTCCAGCAGCACCCTGGCCAGCGGGCCGCGCATGGCGGTGATTTTGCCGACGCGGATGCCCCAATGGTTCGGGCGCTCCCAGCTCATCAGCGCCGCGTTGCTGCGGTCCATGACGTAGCCTTCCGTAAAGCCGCCGCGATTGAAGATCTGCTTGAGATCCCGTACGGTTTTTTCGCTCGCCTTGTACGGCACATGCGCCTGCGCCGCGTCCAGCGCCTCGCGATATGCCCTGGTGACGACGCCCACGTATTCCGGGCGCTTCATGCGCCCCTCCAGCTTGAAGGAATAGACGCCCGCGTCGCGCATCTGCGGGATCCTGTCAATCAGCATCAGATCGCGCGTGGACAGCAGATATCCGCTCGTCCCGTCGTCCAGGCGGTAAGGCAAGCGGCACGGCTGGGCGCAGCGCCCGCGGTTGCCGCTTCTTCCGCCGATCATGCTGGAAAACAGGCATTGGCCGGAAACCGCCACACACAGCGCGCCGTGCGCAAACGCCTCGATTTCCACGCCGGTATCCGCCATGCGCCGCAGCTCCGCCAGCGAGCATTCGCGCGCAGGCACCACGCGCGTGAGGCCGAGACTGCCTAGGAGCTTCGCGCCCTGCGCGTTGTTTACCGTCATCTGCGTGCTGGCATGCAGTGTCAGCTCCGGAAAGCGCGACCGGGCAATGCGCACCACGCCGAGGTCCTGCACAATCGCCGCGTCCACGCCGGTGCTCACCAGCAGCTCGAGCACGTCGCACAGGTCGTCCACCTCGCACTGCTTGACCAGCGTATTGACAGTCACATAGATTTTTCTGCCCCGCTCGTGCGCGTACTCGACCGCTTCCTTGAGCTGCTGATCGTCAAAATTGCCCGCATAGCTGCGCGCGCCGAAGGCCGTGTAGCCCAGATAGACGGCGTCCGCACCGCAGGAAACAGCCGCCACGAGCGCCTCGCGGTTGCCCGCCGGGGAAAGCAGTTCCATAAATCCTCCATTTGAAAACGCGGCGACAAAGAGCTTCCTCTCCTGCCGCCGCCAGATGCTTACGCTTTGTCTTCCGGCTGCAGGGCAGCCAGCTCCTTTTTCAGGCGTGCATTCTCATCCTGTGCGCGAAACAGCTCGCCCGCGAGCGTCATCGCCGTGAGCGTCGGCACCACGTTCTCTCCCGCGCGCGTGGTGATCGATACCTCGCGCATCCTGCGGTCGACATAGCGCGCCATCCGCTGCACCTGCGACGCATCCTCGTCGGTCAGCAGCGTGTAATCGCGGCCCATCAGATGGATGACCACCTTGTTCTTTTTCACAGGCGCCTCCCGATCAGAACCTGCTGCTCTTGATCTTCTCGGCCTTGTATTCAACGCCAAAGGTCTCCACGCGTACGGACTTCATCTTCTGATCCTCATACGGCTTGTCGTTGCGGCGGTCGCGCGGAGCCGCCACGATCGCGTCGGCGGTCTCCATGCCCTCGGTCACCTTGCCGAACGCGGCGTACTGGCCGTCCAGATGCGGCGCATCGTCAACCATGATGAAGAACTGGCTGCCGGCGGAATTGGGCATCATGCTGCGCGCCATGGAGAGCACGCCGCGGGTATGCTTGAGCGGATTGTCAAAGCCGTTGCGCGCAAACTCTCCCCGGATCGAGTAGCCCGGGCCGCCGATGCCC
>JAGBDL010000045.1 GCA_017937505.1 Clostridia bacterium
CGCGCAGTGATCGGATACAACAAGCGCATGCGTCCGCGTGTTTAGGCAGCACCGTACAATTCGGCAAGCAGATTCGGCGAGAGATTTTTCGCCAAGCCAAGATTTGAAAAGCGCAGGAATACTTTGTGTATTTCAAGCTTTTCAAACCGCAGGATTGGCGGAAAAGATCCGGCGAAGCGCGCAGACGCAATTGTGCGGTGCTGCCGTTGTTCAGATATGACAAATGAACGGCCCGAAACGGGCCGTTTTTTTGCTTGCAGCGGGCGAAAACCGGTGCTATACTGGCTGCTAACAAGAGATAGAAGGGGAGAAGCGCGGATGCACGGATTGGGGACGATCGTCAACGTTGCGGCGATCGTTGTTGGAGGACTCGCGGGCCTGCTCGGCGGGCGGCGCATCCCGGAGCGGCTGCAGAAAACGCTGATGAGCGCCATGGGCGTGAGCGTGCTGTTCGTGGGCGTCTCGGGCGCGCTTTCGCAGATGCTGCGCGCGGAAGGCGGGGCGCTGACGGTGCAGGGGACCATGATGATGATCCTCTCGCTGGCCGTCGGCGCGGTTCTGGGCGAGCTGCTCGATCTCGAGGACCGGATGGAGCGCTTCGGCGCCTGGCTCAAGGTCAAGACGAAAAGCGAGTCGGACGGCGGCTTCATCGGCGCCTTCGTCACCGCGTCCCTCACGGTCTGCATCGGCGCGATGGCCATCGTCGGCTCCATCCAGGACGGCATTCTCGGCGACCACGCGACGCTGTTCGCCAAGGCCGTGCTCGATCTTGTGATCATCATGGTCATGACGGCCTCGATGGGCAAGGGCTGCATCTTCTCCGCCATCCCGGTCGGCATCCTGCAGGGCAGCGTGACGCTGCTGGCGAGGCTCCTGCAGCCGGTCTTCACCGATGCGGCGCTCAGCAACCTGTCGCTGGTCGGCTCCGTGCTGGTGTTCTGCGTGGGGCTGAATCTGGTCTGGGGCAAAAAGATCCGCGTGGCAAATCTGCTGCCGTCGCTGCTCATAGCCGTCATATGGGCGTTTTTGTAACTATCAACTGTAAAGGAGTATGCAATATGGTCAGTGAAAAAATGGTCGCCTGGGGCAGCCAGGGCTGCGTCATCCGGGATCTCGCCGCCTACGGCGAGCAGCGCGCCGCCGTCGTCGGCGCGGAAAACGTGTTCAACTTTACCATCGGCAACCCTTCCGTCCCGGCGCCGTCCTGCGTCCGGCAGACGATCGAGCACCTGCTGCAGACCGTCCCGGCCGAGCAGCTGCACGCCTATACGGCCGCGCCGGGCCTTGCGTCCGTCCGCGCGAAGATGGCGGCGTATCTCGAGAAGACGTTCGGCGTCGGCTACCGCGCGGAGGATGTGTACATGACCTCCGGCGCATCCTCGGCGCTGGCGATGCTGGCCTATGCGCTGCTCTCGCCGGGCGACGAGGTGCTGACGCTCAGCCCATATTTCTCGGAGTACAAGCTCTACGCCGAGGCCGCGGGCGGCACGCTCACGGCCGTGCCCTCGAGC
>JAGBDL010000046.1 GCA_017937505.1 Clostridia bacterium
AGCCAGGATCAAACTCTCGCGTTTGATTCTGTATTGAATCCTGAAGTCTCCTTCAAGTTCAAAACTCATTTACGAATTGACTGTCTTTTCTTTAACATGACTCGTGAAAATCATGTTCGCGTTCTTCTTGATTCTGTATCGTTTTCAAGGATCATGCCGCCCTCGCAGGCCCTTTCGTGAGGCGCCTCGCTCGTGGCGACTTGATGTATTATACACGCCTTGACGATCCTTGTCAACACCTTTTTTCATTTTTTTCGTTTTTCTCTTTCTCCTTCTCTTTTGAGAACGCCTCGCGCGAAAAGTCCCGCCGGCTTACGCCGGCGGGACCGCCTTTGTTCAGGGATGCGTCATGGAATTACGGCTTTTCGGGCACCGCCACAATGCGGCCCTCGCCATACGGATTGGCATAGCTTTCGCCGACAATGCCGCCCAGCGTGCCGGTGATGTAGTTGATGAGCACCTGGTTGTCCAGCATGACCTCATCCTGCAGCACCTTGCAACCGCCAAACATGCTGTATCCGTCGCCGCCGTTCTTGAGCATGTAGTTGTGGGAGGCCAGCGTGTAGATCTTCTCCGGATCGATGTCTTCACCGCCGACCTTCACATTCTGCACGCGCCGCTCGCCCGTCACGCCCGCGAACATCGTGTTCTCGTCCGCCACGGCAGTGGACTCGATGTAGGTGTGAATCTCATACGTCAGGCCGGAGACCTGCAGGAATCCGCCGGACTCGCTCGGCACGGCCCGCGCGCCCCACTCCAGCGCGTCCAGAATCTGCTGGCCGGACGCCTCAATGACGCACATCGCGTTGCCGAACGGATGCACCTTCAGGATATTGCCCAGCGTGATGTCGCCCGCCTTGATCGAGGTGCGGATGCCGCCGCCGTTGACAAAGGCCACGTCCGCGCCGGACTGATCACGGTACGCGTCGGCGCACAGGTCGCCCAGGTTCGTCTCGGCGCTGCGCACAATGCGGATAGGCGAACCGTCGTCCTTCTTGGCGACCGGGTCGTTGATCGTCAGCTCCACAGCCGATCTGGCGACGACCTCAGCAAGCTTGTCGCTGAGCGTGCCGGCTGCCGCAGTCACCGCGTCATACGCCGCATTGCGGATGCCCAGCAGCTCCGGCGCCGCCACGTCGTTGTTCCACAGGTACAGGTCGGTGCTCAGCTCGCCCTTCGCGCTGATGCGCAGGCAGCCCACACCCGCCAGCTTGGTGCCGCAGCCGGAGCGCAGCACGGTCTCGCCATCCTTGTTCAGCATTTCCACCTGGTCGGTATCGTGGCTGTGGCCGTCCAGGAAGGCGTCGATGCCCGTCGTCGCCCCGATCACATCGGCATACGTCCAGGGCGAGCAGCTCGCCTCGTTGCCCATGTGGCCCAGCGCGATGACATACGCCGCGCCCTCAGCGCGCGCCGCGTCGACCGCGGACTGAATCGCCGCATAGAGCTTCTCGCCGGTCTCATCCTGCATGAAGCCGTACACGAAATTTCCCTGCTCGTCCTGGAAATACTTCGGCGTGGAGGAGGTGATCGTCTTGGGCGTGGTCATGCCCACAAACGCGATCTTCACGCCGTCAAATTCCTTGATGATATAGGGCGCAAAGACCAGCTCGCCTTCCTTGTTGAAGTTCGCGCTGATGTAAGGGAAGTTCGCCTTGGCCGTCAGCTCCAGGAAGCGGTCCATGCCATAGTCAAACTCATGATTGCCCGGGATGGCGATGTCGTAGCCGACCGTATTCATCAGGTCGATGATCGCCTCGCCGGTGGTCAGCGTGCCGATGGGCTCGCCCTGAATCGCGTCGCCGTTGTCCACGAGCACCACGTAATTGCCCGCAGCCTCCAGGCTGTCGCGCATGGCCGCCAGGCCGGCATAGCCGAAGCCCTGGTCGATGCCGCAGTGCGCATCGCTGGTGAAGAGCACCACGACGTCGCGGGTGAGCGCGGCCGACTCGGCCAGCGCGGCGCAGCCAAGCAGCATCGCCAGCGCCAGCAGCAGACACAGAATCCGTTTCATCTTGAAAGCCTCCTTTTTCTTTTCCCGGAATCGCATTCCGGCTCCTGCTTCCATTATAGCAGAGATGGCCGGTTATTCAAGGAAAACCCTTCGGAATCTTCCGTTAAGTGCGCGCAAAGTCCGCTCGTATGATGTGCCTGCCTTTTCGCTTTTCCGTCCTCCATGCGATAGACGCTGTCAAACCGCTTCATGAATTCGCCCTGCGTGTCGTGCGTGATCGCGATCACCGTCGCGTCCATGTTCAGCAGGTTGTCCATCACCTGCTGTGACGTCGCCTCGTCCAGGCTGGCCGTGATCTCGTCCGCCAGAATCACGCGGTATCCGCGGATCGCCGCGCGCGCAATGCCGATGCGCTGCGCCTGCCCACCCGAGAGATTTCTGCCGTTTTCTGCAATGCGCGTGTCCAGTCCCTCCGGCAGCGAGGCGATATACGCCGCCAGCCCCGACAGCCGAACCGCCTCGTCCATCTGCTCCTGCGTGAATGGTTCATAGAGGCTGATGTTGTGGCGGATCGTGTCGTCAAACAGGAACGTCCTCTGGCTGATATAGCCGACATGGCACAGCAGCGCTTCCCGCGCAATTCCGCTGAGCTCCGCCCCGCCCACACGGATGCTTCCTGCATATGTCCCGTAATACCGGCACAGGAGCTTGGCCAGCGTCGATTTGCCGCAGCCGCTCACGCCGACAAGCGCCGTCTTTTCCCGGTCCCCGACCGCAAGCGTCAGTCCATCGAGCACGCGCCTGTCCGTATCCGGATAGGCAAACGTCACGCCCTCGCAGACAACGCTGCCGTCCTGCGGCAGGCATGTGCCGCCTTCCGCCTGCGCCGTCCTCTCCTCCATCAGCGCTTCCATGCGCGTGCGGATGCCCTTCGTCGAGCGCAGGCGCGCCACATTCTGCGAGATGTACTGGCATGGCTGGATGATGAAGTTCGCCAGCTGCGACGCCGTCACCATGTAGCCCATGCTGATCTTTCCCGAAAAGACCTGCAGCATGCCGAAGAACAAAATCACGATGAACGTGCCGTTCGCCAGCAGGGAGGAGGCGACAATCGTTTCATTCACGCTCTGCTGCACGCGCCTCTCGCTTGCTGCATTCTGCGCGGACGCATCCTCATGCGCCGCCTCATAGCGCGCCTCGCAGCCAAAGAGACGAATGGTCTCAAAGCCCGCCAGCGTCTCCTTCACACGCTGCGTGTAGCGCGCCATCTCGCCGGAAAACGCTCCGCGCGCCCTCGCCAGCCGCCGGTTGAGCAGTCGGGGCAGAATCAGCGGCGGCACGCTCATCACCGCCACGATGAGCAGCAGCGCCGGGCTGACGAACAGATACATTCCGATCGCACACAGCAGAATCGCACCCCAGAACACGATGTTGAACAGCGGCGTGAAGCACTCGTCATACAGCGTGCGCATGTCCGCCGTCAGCGCGGACAGATACGCCGCGTCCTCCTCGCGCTGCGCCTGCTCCATGGGACGCGCCAGGACGCCCTTCATCACACGCCAGCGGATGCCGTCCATCGCGCCGCACGCCAGCTTTGTGAAGGCCGAGCGGCAGGAGAGCTCGAATCCATGGCTTGCCGCCGTGATCGCCACGCCGGCAAGCAGGCACATGAGCGCATGCTCAACCGTCTTTGAATCGATGATCCACTGCAGGATGAACGATTTGAGCGGCGCAAAAAAGCCGATGCCCGCGCTCAGCAGCACCCACAGTGCCGCCTGTCCCCTTTGCTCCCGGATCATGGAGAGCACCGTCCGCCGTTTCATATCGTCTTCTCCTCTGTTGCCTTATTGCTTATCCCCGCCGTACCGCTCCAGCATCCGCTCGATGTGCCGCTTGGCCGCGCGCTGCGCCTGCTGGACGTCGTCCATGTCCGGCGCCTTGTCGCCCATCAGCTGGACAAACTGGCTCACCTTCAGGCCCAGCGCATCCTGCATGTCGCGGTCCGAGCCCTGCGGCGCGACCAGGTAGTAGCACAGGATCGAGTCCTTCTGCCCCATCCGGTGCGCGCGGTCCTCCGCCTGGGAGTGAACCGCGGGCGACCAGTCGAGCTCGCCGAAGACCACGCAGCTCGCCCGCTGCAGGTTGAGGCCCGCCGCCGAGCGCAGCGAGATCACGCACAGGTTGGTGCCGCCGCCCATGAACCGCTCCACCGCCGCGTCCTTTGCCGCCGTGCTCTCCCGGCCGGTGATGAAGACGGGCTTGTATCCCGCCAGTTCCTTCTTATAGATGTCCATCACCGCGTGGTGGTGCGCGAAGAGCAGCACGCGCTCGTCGCTGTCCAGCAGCGCGCGCACAAACGCCGCGACAAACGGCGCTTTTGCGATGCCCGTCGCCTGGCGCTCGCCCGTGCTGATGCGTTCCTCCAGCAGTGCGCGCTCCTTCGCGTCCGGGTGCAGTGCCCGCAGGCTGCCCAGCATCTCGATCACCGGGCGCATCAGCTCGCGGTAGACCCGGTCGTCCGAATCGATCTCCTGCACCAGCCTGCGCTTGGGCGGCAGCTCGGCAAGCACCTCCTGCTTCGTCCGCCGCAGGATCAGGCCCTCGCGGCGCAGGTGCTCGCCCAGCAGCGCCGGGTCGCGCACGATGTGGTTGCCATAGCCGTCGCACCACTCGCGCGTGAAGCTCTCCCAGTCGCCCAGGCAGTGGAAGTCGAGGATGTTGACGACGTTCCAGATCTCCGCGCCGCGGTTGTAGATCGGCGTGCCGGACAGCCCGATCACCCGCTCGCAGCGCTCCGCCAGCAGGCTGGCCGCGGAGTACTTCTCCGTGCCCGCGCGGCGCAGCTCCTGAATCTCGTCGAAGATCACCGTGCGAAAGCCCATCTCCGGAAGCGTGGTCTTCCAGCCGCGCAGCAGCAGGTAGTGGATGATGTAGACGTCCGCCGGCGGCAGCGCGTAGGGCGTCAGGCCCCGGATCACGCACACGCGCGGCTCCGCGCCGCTTACGCGCAGGAACCTTCGCACCTCGTTTTCCCAATTGCGCATCAGGTGCGGCGGCACCACCAGCAGCGCGGGCATGTCCCCCGTCGCCGCCAGGCAGGCCAGCGCCTGCACCGTCTTGCCCAGGCCCATCTCGTCCGCCAGCAGCGCGCGCTCGTTGGCCAGCAGGAAGGAGAGCCCCTCCTTCTGGAATTCCCTCAGCTCGCCGGCAAACGTCCCCGCGGGCGGATTGCTGCGCAGCGGCAGGCGGAGCGCCGCCTCGCGGCTGAGCGCATGCGCCCGCGCCTGATCGAGCGACCGCTCCCACAGCGCCCGGTCGCGCGGGGCCACCTCTAGCGGATAGCGCTGCATCAGCCAGTTCACCTCGCCGATGATGCGCCGGTTCGCGGTGAAGCGCGCCTCGCCGCGCTTTCTGGCGCTGCCGGGAAACAGCCGCTTGGCCATCTCCGTCACGCAGGGCTCTCCCTTGATCGTCCAGCACTTGCTCCGTCTGTTGTAGGAGAGCGTGCCGTAGATGTGCCCCGTCTGCGGCGCGTCCCGCAGATAGCCGGGCAGCCTGCTCCTCTGTTCCTCCGTCACGCGCTCTCCCTCCTCTCTTATGGCAGACTGATGCCCCACAGCCGCTCCAGCGCGAGCATCGTCACCGGCTTTCCGCCGATTTTCCTGGGCAGGTCCACGCCCCGGGGCGCGACGACGATCAGCGCGCGCACCTGCGGGCACGCCGCATAGCGCGCCAGCTGCGCAATCAGCTTCGCGCGCTCCGGCCGCTTCTTCTTGATCTCAATGCCGATTCCGCCCGCCAGGAAGTCAATCCGGCATCGCGGCGCCAGGCGCGCCTCGTGCGCCGCCTCAACGCCCGCCGCATGGAGCGCCTGCGCCACCTGGGCATGCAGCTCCTCCTCCGCGGCGCTCGCGCCGCAGCGGATCGTGCCCAGCGCGTCCGCCACGCGCAGCATCTCCTCATCCACCATGGCCGGCGCCTCCCTTCCGAATCCCCCGTATCGTACCATGCGCTCCCCGCCGCGTCAAGAAGGCGCACCAAATAAAGCGCTTCTTCCGCCTTTGCTCTTGCATCCGCGCCCGTTTTGCGGTATGATGATAGTCAAGGTATATGCATGTATAATTGATGATCGAATCGCCGTCGGCCCGCTGGAGAATGCCGCCGGCGCATTCCGAAAGGAGTTCGCCTGAATATGAAACATCTTCGCCGTACGTCGGTTCTGCTCCTGTGCCTCCTTCTGGTGTGCACGGCTTCCACCGCCTTCGCCGCCGCCAAGAAGCCGAGCAAGACCTTTACCGAGGTGCCGACCATCTCCTTCACGCATGTATCCTCGAGCGTGGAGAGCGGCAGCATGAAAAACATCGACATCAAAACGAGCCTTCCTGGGTTCCTCAATCTGTATCTGCTGGACGAGAGCGGCAGCATCGCGCTGACCATCGCCGAGAACCGGGAGATCCATTCCAACGCCACCAGCTTTGACTATTACGCTGTCAACGACAATGGCGATCTGCTCGCGCCGGGCATCTACACCGTCAGCGCCGACATGGTGAGCCAGTTCGGCGTGGCCTCCAAGACCATCACCAAGGATCTCAAAATTAAGGAAAGCTCCGACCCGCTGGCCGCCGCCCAGGCCGCTACCAGCCGCAAGGCGACCGCGTCCGGCGAGCCGCTCGACGCCGAAGCCGCGGCAAATGCCGTTTCCTCCGATGCATCCGCCGTTTCTGACGCTTCCTCTGCCTCCAGCGCCGCCGGGAGCACGTCCACAGCGGCTGCCGCGTCCGTTTTGTCTGACGAGATGCAGTACACCGAGGGCACCTACGCGATGGGCGACGAGGGTCTGCTGATCGGCGTGGGCGTGAGCGACGCCGCCGCGCAGACCGACGCCGGCTACTGGGGCCTGACGGCCGCCGCCTCCGATGCGGAAATCTGGGCTGCGCTGACCCGCACGATGACGGGCGTGGACGTGGGCGAGAGCGAATCCGCTTACATCTACGATTCGCCCGAGAGCGGCCGCAAGAAGCTCGGCACTGTCTCCGGCATCTCCCAGGGCCTCAATGTGATCAAGACGCGCGACGACGGCTGGTCCCTCGTCGAGGCGTTCCGCAACGAGGACGGCGCGTTCGTGCGCGGCTACATCAAAAGCGACAAGCTCCGCGTGGTGGAGCCGAACCCGAACTACGGCATCGTCATCGACAAGGCCACGCAGACCCTGACCGTCTACAAGGACGGCGCGCGCCTGGGCTCCTGCAAGGTGAGCACCGGTCTGCCCACGCCGAAGTATCCGCACCGTGAAACCCCGGCCGGCGAGTTCATCCTCGTCACCCGCCGCGGCTCCTACGAGTATTACGGCATGGGCTACACCAAATACACCATCCGCTTCAACGGCAGCTACTACCTGGCCGAGGTGCCGACCACCAAGAAGAACGGCACCAAGTTCCTGGAGATGCCGGACAACCTGGGCGCGAAGGCGACCCGCGGCACCGTCTGCATCGCGCATGACGCCTCCACCGACGGCGGCATCAACGCCGAGTGGATCTGGAACATGACCGACGACAACAAGAAGGTCAAGGTGCTGATCTTCGACGACAAGCCGCGCACCGATGTGCCTGTCTCCGCCAAGTAATCTCCAACGGCATTCAAAAGCGCGTCTCCTCCGCAGAGCATGGCGGCGGGAGGCGCGCTCTTGTTATATGCGGCTCAATGACCTGCGCAAATCGGGGATTGATTTTTCCTTCTTATTCAAGTACACTGTATTTATCCAGGCCATATGAACATGTTCGTTTCGCCGCCATGTTCACGCCGCCGGAAGCAAACCTGATTCGGTCTTCAAATGATCCGGCGCCCTCAGTACAGCCGACAATCGCGGAGGTTGCCATGAAGATATCCATCAGCGCGCTCTCCATCGCCTACGGCCTCACGCCGGAAGCGCTGCGCTATTACGAGGAGAAGGGGCTGCTCACGCCGGACCGCACGGCGTCCAGCGGCTTTCGCAAGTTCTCCATGCAGGACGTGCAGGTGCTGGGCATCATCAAGAGCCTGCAGCGCCAGGGCTTCTCGCTCGACGAGATCCGGCGCGTGCTCAAGACCGGCGTGTCCCTGGACGAGCTGATCGGCATGATGGACGAAAAGCGCGTCCAGCTGGGCGAGCAGATCACCCAGGCCAGCGCCATCCGCAACCGGCTGACCCGCTGCACCGACCTGCTGCGCGACCACGAGCGCCTGCTGATGAAGCCGCGCCTGTGCCAGGGCTGCGCGGCATATCTGGTGGACTTTGACTCCGTCGCTGCGCTGTGGGCGAGCGTGCCAAAATCGCCGCTGCTCAAGGATCTGATCGAGGCGCTGCCGCTCTCCAGCT
>JAGBDL010000047.1 GCA_017937505.1 Clostridia bacterium
AGCGGCAGCAGCAGTTGTTGTTTGAGCAGCAGCCGCGGTCGCGGCTGAAATCGTCCTGAATATCGTCGCAGTCACGCGCACGCGGTCTGCGCGGATCATGATTGGCAACATAGTACGGCAAGAGCGACACCTCTTTCTGAGTCATGCCAAAGTCAGGGAACTTGTTTTCGGTTCCCTGGCATACTCTATGCAGAAGGGGAAGCGCGCGTGAGAGGCAGGAGGGGTTTGCATGGAGCTGTCGCTTTGCATGATCGTCAGAGACGAAGAAACCCGGCTGGGCCGGTGCCTTGAAAGCGTCAGGGACGCGGTGGACGAAATCGTGATCCTCGACACCGGCTCGACCGACGGGACGAAGGCGATTGCGCGGCGCTATACGGACAGGGTATACGATTATGCGTGGCAGGACGACTTCGCGGATGCGCGCAACGCGTCGTTTGCCTACGCGAGCAAGCCGTTCATCCTCTGGCTCGACGCGGACGACGTGCTCGATCCCGCAGAGACGGAGAAGCTCCTTGCGCTCAAGGCGCGGCTTGACGACAGCGTCGATGCCGTGATGCTGCCGTATGCGTACGCCTACGGGCCGGACGGCAGGCCGTCGCTCGTGTTTGAGCGGGAGCGTATCGTGCGGCGCACGGCGGGCTTTGCATTTTCCGGCGTGGTGCACGAGGCGATGGCCGTGGGCGGAAACGTGCTGCACGAGGACATCGTCGTGCGCCATACGGGGCAGCATGGGGAAAAGAGCAACCGGCGAAACCTGTCGATCTATGAGACCTGGCTTTCGCGCGGGCGCGGGCTGTCCGCGCGGGACTGGTATTACTACGCGCGCGAGCTCAAGAGCGCAGGAGAGACGGAGCGCGCGGAGGCGGCGTTCGCCGCGTTCCTGGAGATGGACGGCTGGGCGGTCAACCGGCTGGACGCGCACATCCTGCGGGGCGAGTGCCTCATGCAGCTGGGGCGCATGCAGGAGGCCAAGCGCTCGTTTTTCGCGGCGATGGAGCACGGCGCGCCGCGGGCGGAGGCGCTGTGCGCGCTGGGCGCGTGCTTCCTTAAAGAGGAGGATCTGCGCGCGGCGGCGCACTGGTACCGCGCCGCGCTGCTGTGCGAGCTCCCCGCAGCGTCCTGCGCGTTCACGTTTCCGGATGCGTACGGCTACATCCCGCTGATGCAGCTGTGCGTCATCCTCTCGCGCCTGGGCGAGGACGTGGAGGCCTCGAAGATGAACGAGCAGGCGCTGCTGCTGCGCCCGAACGATCCGGCGGCGCTGTCGAACCGCGCGTTTTTCGCTGCGCGTCTGGCCGCGAAAAAAGGTTGATGCGGCCTGGAAAAGTCAGGATGGGAGGTGTTCCGGACGAAAAGATGGGCGGCAGGGCTTTTCATCGCTCTGATTTTTATGTATAATCAATGTGGAGCTTTGGCGCAGGACGAAACCAGCGCCAAGGCGGCCTGCATCCTGGAGATGGAGACGGGCCGCGTGCTCTTTGCAAGCGACATGCACGCGCGGCTGCCGATGGCCTCGACGACCAAGGTGATGACCGCGCTGCTGGCGATCGAGCGGGGAAATCTGGCGGACGAGGTGGTCTGCTCGCACAACGCGTTCGGCGTGTCCGGCACGTCGATCTACCTGCAGGAGGGCGAGCGGCTGACGCTTGAGCAGATGCTGCTGGGGCTGATGCTCTCCAGCGGCAACGACGCGGCGGCGGCGATCGCGGAGCACATCGGCGGCTCGCTCGAGGGGTTTGTCGGCATGATGAACGCGCGGGCCCGGGAGATCGGGGCGGTGAACACACACTTTGCCAACCCGCACGGCCTGCCGGACGAGCGCCATTATACGACGGCCTACGACCTGGCGCTCATCGCGCGCGAGGCCATGGGCAACGATACGTTCCGCCGGATCGTGTCCACGAAGCGGGCCAGCATCCCTTGGGCGGGCCGCACCTACGACCGGCAGCTGACCAACAAGAACCGCCTGCTGACCAGCTATCCGGGCGCGACGGGCGTGAAGACCGGCTTCACCAGCAAGGCGGGCCGGTGCCTGGTGTTCGGCGCGCAGCGGGAGGGCATGGAGCTCATCGGCGTGGTGCTGGGGTGCAGCGACTGGTTTGACGAGGCCGAGCGGCTGCTTGACGGCTGCTTTGAGCGTTACGCCATGACGCGCGTGCTGGGGCCGACGCTCTCCGCCGGGCACATCGCCGTGACGGACGGCGAGCGCGATTTCTGCGGCATGTGCGTGATGGAGGATCTGAGCATCCCGCTGGAGAGCGGCGAGGCCGCGCAGGCGGTGCTCGACGTGCCGGAGAGCGTGCGCGCGCCGGTGTATCCGGGCATGCACCTGGGCACGGCGAAGCTGGTGGTGGACGGTAAGGTCTACGGCGTGGGCGAGGTCGTCGCCAGCGAGCGGGTGAGCGCGGACGGCATACGGATGGACGTGCGCAGGATTGTGGCGCACTGGATCTTATAAAGGAGAATGTAGATGAGGCTTCAGAAATACATGGCCATGTGCGGCGTTGCCGCCAGGAGAAAGTGCGAGGAGATGATCGCTGCCGGCTGCGTGACGGTCAATGGCCGGCTCGTCACCGAGATGGGCACGCAGGTGGAGGAAAATGACGAGGTGTGTGTGGACGGCGCGCGCATCACGCCCGAGGAGGAAAAGCGCTACGTCCTCTACCACAAGCCGGCGGGCGAGGTGACCACCGTCAGCGACGAGAAGGGCCGCGAGACGGTGATGGACCGCTTCCGCGACTTCCCGGTGCGGCTGTACCCTGTGGGCCGGCTGGACTATGACAGCGAGGGCCTGCTGCTGCTGACCAACGACGGCGAGCTGGCGCAGCGCCTGACGCATCCGAGCTGCGAGGTGGATAAGGTGTACCTCGCGCGCGTGACGGGCAATCCCTCGAACGAGGCGATCGACCGCCTGCGCCGGGGCGTGTACATGGAGGGCGATGAGCGCCGCACCTATCCGGCGGATGTGCGCGTCGTGCGCGACGAGAGCCTCTTTTCGGACATCCTGGTGACGATCCACGAGGGACGCAACCGCCAGGTGCGCCGGATGTTTGACGCGGTGGGCCACAAGGTGCTGCTGCTGCGGCGTGTGCGCTTTGGCCCGCTGGAATTGGGCGGCCTGCGCCGCGGCGAGTGGCGCGAGCTGACCGCGGAGGAAGTCGCGCTGCTGCACAGGCTGTAAGGAGGCGCGCAGGCGCCCGGAACCCATCGACAAGCTGAAGAGGTGACAGGATGAAGAGCGATCTGACCTGCCCGGTGGAGATCACAAAGGTGACCGTGAGTCGGGAACAAACAGAGGGTACAAAAGAGCATGAGCAGATTGTCTGCCTCATCGAGTTTTTCAATCTGTCTCAGAAGGTGATTGACAGCCTGCAGATGAACATCATCTGCTTTGACAAGGACGGCGTGCGCCTGGGCGGACGGCTGGTTCGCGCGGCGGCGACCGGCGAGGCGCGCGCGCATTTTAGCGGCACATTCATGCCCGACCGCGTGGACGGCGCGGTGCGCGTGGACGCCTCGGTGGAGAAGGTCTGGTTCAAGGACGGCGTGATCTGGCGGCGCGAGGAGCGCAATGTGCGCGAGTACACGCCCAACAACCTGCCGGAGGGCCGGGAGCTCGATCGCCTGCGCGCGGTCGCCGGGCCGGACGCGGCGGGCTACGCGCGCGAGGACGACATCGTGTGGATGTGCGTCTGCGGCCGGGCGAACCGCACCAGCGACGATCAGTGCGTCCGCTGCGAGCGCAAACGCGAGCAGGTGCTTGCGGACTACTCCTTTGCCGCGATCGATTCGACCGTGGGCAGGAAGGAGCGCGAGCGCCAGGAGAAGACGCAGGATACGCTGCGCCGCTCCAGCGAGGAGACGGTGAAGGAGCAGAATGCCCTTCAGAAGAAGAGCAGGAAGAAGCGCCGCGCGATGAAGACGGCGGTTGCGCTGCTGGCGGTCGTGGCGATGCTGCTGGCGCTGGCGCGCTGGGGCGTGCCCTACGGCGCGAGCCTGTACGCGCAGCGGCTGATGGACGAGGGCGAGCTGACGCACGCCAGGTCGGTCTTTGACTTTGTCGATGCGTACTGGCCGGGGGAGTTTGACGCGGCGGCGCGCGCGGACGAGGCCGAGGACAGGATGATCGCGCGCTTTATCGGCGCGAACACGGCCGTCTCGTTGGACGAGGCGATGTCGCGCGCAAAGGCGCACGATTCCGAAAACGCGTCCGCGCTTTACGAGGAGGCGCTGCTCGCGCGCGCGCAGCTGGCCATCGATGAAAAGGACACGGACAAGGCCGAGACGCTGCTTGTAAGCCTGCCGGAGAGCGAGGCGGCGCAGGAGATGCTGCGCGCGCTGGTCTATGACATCGCCGCGGCGGCGCGGGATCGCGTGGATTACGCGACGGCCATCGCGCGGTTTGAATCGCTGGGTGATTACGGCGACGCGCAGGAGCAGGCCAGGGAATGCACCTATGACTACGGCCGCCAGCTGATGCGCGAGGGGAAATACGAGCTGGCGCAGGAGCAGCTGCTCAAGGTGGCCGATCGCGGCGATGTGATTTCGCTGGTCAGAACCTGCCGCTATGCGATTGCGTGCAAGGCGCAGGAAAACGGCGACTACATCGGCGCGGCGGAGCTGTTTGAGACGCTGGGCGTGTATGAGGAGGCCGAAACCCGCGCGAAAAAATGCCGCTACACGGCGGGCATGAACGCGCTGAGCGCGGGCGAGCTGGAAACCGCGGCGGAGCAGCTGCGGCTCGCGGGCGATTACGAGGACGCGCAGGGGCGCTTTGCCGACGCGGCGAAGACGCTGGGCTATGCGGCACTTGAGCAGGGAGACAACGAAACGGCAATCGCCTGGCTTGAGCAGCTGGAGCGCGAGGGCGAGGTCGGCGACGCGCTGAACAGGGCGACGTACGCCTATGCCGCTCAGCTGGAGAGCGCGGGCCGCATGGAGGCGGCCGCGCTGGAGTACGCAGCCCTGGGCGATTACCAGGACAGCGCCGAGCGGGCGCACGCCATCGAATACGAGCTGGCCATGCAGGAGATGGCGCGCTCGCCGGAGGCCGCGCTGGAGCGCTTTGAGACGCTGGGCGATTACCGGGACGCGCAGCAGCGGGTGAAGGAATGCCGATTCCTTGCGGCGAAGAGCCTGTACGACGAGGGCGCGTATGAGGAGGCGCTGGCGGCGTTCATGATGATGGGCGACGATGAGGACGCGCAGACGCAGGCCCGCCGCTGCCGCTATGCCATGGCATCGGAGAAGATGGACGCGCAGGAATATGAGGAGGCGGCCGCGCTGTTTGAGGCGTGCGGCGCATACCTGGACGCGGAGGAGCGCGCGATGTGCGCGCGCTATGCGCAGGCGGCAGCCTATGAAGCCGAGGGCACATACGAGCAGGCGGCCAGGGCGTTTGCCGCCCTGGGCAGCTACGAGGACGCAAAGCTCTGTGTGACGCGCAACGAGGACGCCTGGCTCAAGGACGCGTTTTCGAGCGCGCGCATGGATATGGAGCTGGGGGATTACGCGAGCGTGATTGAGACGCTTGCGCCGTACTGGCAGGGCGAGCTGCCCGAGCGCTACGCGGCGATCGCGGACATGTACGAGAGCGCGTGCCTTCAGCGCGCGCAGGCGCTCATCGAGATGAACAGGCCGCTGGACGCGCTTCCGCTGCTTGAGCAGATTCAGGACCTGAGCAAGGCCGCGCAGAAGCGGCTGGACGCCTACGTCTACCGCATCATCGGCCGCTGGAAGGACGCCCGGGGCGTGGAATACGTCTTCCGCCGCGACGGCACCTGCAGCATTGCTGGGCGGGAGGGCTACTTTGGCGGCAGCGGCTACGAGATCACCATGGGCAGCGAACCGTATCCGACGAAGGGCGCGTACTCCGTGGTGAACCTGAAGAGCAATACGCTGACGCTCAAGAATCTGGAGACGAAATCCACCGTGCGCCTGAGCTATGTCGGCGAGCCGACGCAGGCCGGCCAGGAAAATGCGGGCGAAAACGTGAGCGAGGAAGAATGACCCGGCTATGAAGAAAAAGGACATCATCATCATCGCGCTTGCGCTGCTGGCTGCGCTTGCGCTGTACCTCGTCTCCCAGATTTCGCTGGGCGCCGAGGCGTCGGTCGTCGTGGTGACGGTTGACAGCAGGGAGGTGCTGCGCAAGCCGCTGGCGCTCGAAAACCGCTATGAGATCGCGCAGGACGACGGCAGTCTCAACGTCATCCGCGTGGAGGACGGCGCGGTCTTTATGGAGGAGGCCAACTGCCGCGACGGCCTGTGCATCCGCCAGGGCAAGATGAAAAACGGCGCGAAGACCATCGTCTGCCTGCCGCACAAGGTGGTTGTGCAGTTGGAGGGCGACGCGCCGGCGAGCGACAACAGCGATCTGGACGTGATCATTCAATAAACCGGCTTTCATGCGAAGCGCCTGATACAGCGCGAAGCGAAGAAGGGAGTCTGAGGGACAATGTCCCTCAGGCAGGTCTTAGGGCGGCAGCCCTAACGTCTCCTATCCCATCAGAGATGACGCAGTTTCAGCGCAGGATGCCCAGCATCCTGCGATTGAGACGGATTTGATCAGGAAAGCAAGTCGTCACAAATCAGTATACATCCCCGAAAGGAAAACCAATGAACCCCATTCAAAGATGGCTGGATGATGCGCGATCTGCGCCCAGCCTCAAGTATGTCGAATCCTGCGACGGCCTGCGCACGATGGCTGTGCTGATCGTCGCGTGGTATCATATCTGGCAGCAGAGCTGGCTGTTTCCGGGGCTGACGGTGCTGGGCAAGGACATCAGCCTGGATCCGCTGGTGCGCTCGGGCTATATGTGGGTCGACATGATGATCCTCATCAGCGGCTTCTGCCTGTATCTGCCGTGGGCACGCATGCGCTATGAGGGCGGAGAGCCGGCCCGTCCGCTGGATTTCTACGCGCGGCGACTGGCGCGCATCCACCCGTCCTATCTTCTGACCATCGCCGTCATGTTCGCCGTCGCGCTGGCGACCAACGCCTACTTTGACAAAGCGCACATGGTGCGCGACCTTGCCTCGCACCTGACCTACACGCACATGTTCTTCTACGACGCGTACTATGCGTCCAACCTGGGCGGCGCGCTGTGGACGCTGGCAGTCGAGATGCAGTTCTATCTGATCTTCCCGCTGCTGGCGCGCGCGTTTTACAGGCTGCCGGCGACGACGTTTGCCGCGATGGTCGCCGTCGCGCTGGGCTTTCGCGGCTGGGTGGGCGCGAACGTCCGGGACGTGTCCATGTACTTCAATCAGCTGCCGGCGTATCTGGACACATTCGCGCTGGGCATGATGGCGGCGAGCGTCCACGCAACTCTGGCGCAGAAGAAGCACGGCGCGCTCTCGCGCCTCCTGTGCTCGGCGCTGACCATCGGCATCCTGCCGCTGCTGTGGCAGGTGGTGCGCGCACAGGCGACCTGCCCGAGCATCGAGGCAATCCGCGTGGGCCAGATGAACAACCGGCTGGCCATGGGCCTGCTGGGCGCGTGCTTCCTCGTCTCAAGCGCGAACGCGGGGCTGGTGCTGCGCCGGATTCTCGGCAACCCGATCACCCGGTTTTTCTCCGGCGTCTCGCTTCAATTCTACATCTGGCATCAGACGATCGCCGTCTGGCTGATCACCTACAGGGTCATCCCGAGCGAATACCAGTATCCCAACTGGGAGGGCGATCCCGTCTGGCAGATGCGTTACACGATCGCATGCTTTGCCCTGTCGCTGCTCGTCGCGGCGGCGATCACCTACGGCTTTGAGCGCCCCGTAGCCGGAAGGCTGCTGCGCGCCTGGCAGGCCCATCGCAAGGCAAAGGCGAAGAAAGGAATCTGATATGCTCCATATTGGCTGTCATCTCTCCTGCGCAAACGGCTATCTGGCCATGGGCAAGCAGGCGGTGGAGATCGGCGCAGACACGTTTCAGTTTTTTACGCGCAATCCGCGCGGCGGCTCGGTGAAGCCCTTTGACCGGGAGGACGCGGACGCGCTGAACAGCTTCATGCAGGCGCATGATTTCGCGCCCGTTCTGGCGCATGCGCCGTACACGCTCAACGCGGCGGCGGCGGACCCGAAGGTGCGCGATTTCGCCTTCCGCACGATGCGCGAGGACCTCGAGCGCCTGGCGTACCTCCCGGGCGCGATGCTCAACTTTCACCCCGGCAGCCATGTGAAGCAGGGGGCGGAGGCGGGCGTGCGGCTCATCAGCGGGATGCTCGACGAGGTGTACACCTCCGAGCTGCCCACGACGGTGCTGCTGGAAACCATGGCGGGCAAGGGCAGCGAGGTGGGCCGCAGCTTTGAGGAGCTGCGCGCGATCATGGACGCGAGCAGGGCGGGCGACCGCCTGGGCGTCTGCCTGGATACCTGCCATGTGCACGACGGCGGGTACGACATCGTGAATCGCCTCGATAAGGTGCTTGAAGAATTTGACAGGATCATCGGCCTTGAGCGCCTGAAGGCGATCCACCTGAACGACAGCAAGAATCCGCTGGGCAGCCGCAAGGACAGGCATGAGAAGATCGGGCAGGGATCGATCGGTCTGGCGGCGATGGAGCGCATCATCAATCACGAGGCGCTGCGCGGCCTGCCGTTCTATCTGGAAACGCCCAACGAGCTGGACGGATATGCGGCGGAGATCCGGCTGCTGCGCGGGGCGTATCATGGCGATGAAGGAGCAAAGGAAGATGTGTGAGATCAAAACCGTCGGCCTGATCGGCCTGGGCGCGGTCGGCGCGCTGTACGCGGAGCGGCTGCTCGCTTCCGGCGCGCAGCTGCGCGTGATTGTCGATGAGGCGCGGAAGCTGCGCTATGAAGAAGAGGGCGTATTCGTCAACGGCGTGCGGGTCGATTTCCCGTATGCGACGCCGAAGGACGCGGCGCCGGTCGATCTGCTGATCATCGCGACCAAGGCGGGCGGCCTGCGGGAGGCGATGGAGACGGCGGCGGACTTTGTCGGAGAGAAGACGCTCATCGTCTCGCTGATCAACGGCGTGACCAGCGAGGGCATCGTCGCGGAACGCTTTGGCGGCGATAACGTGCTCTACAGCGTGGCGCAGGGCATGGACGCGGTGAAGGAGGGCAACCACCTGACCTACGAGCATCCGGGCCTGATCGTGCTGGGCGAGAAGGAGCCGGGCCCCGTGTCCGCGCGCGTGCAGGCCGTCGCGGCGTACCTGACCGCGCACGGCGTGCAGGTCAACCCGGTCACGGACATGGTGCGCCGCCAGTGGGGCAAGCTGATGCTCAACGTGGGCATCAACCAGGCGTGCATGGTCTTTGAGTGCGATTACGGCGGCGTGCAGCGGCCGGGCCGGCCGCGCGAGGTGATGCTCGGCGCGATGCGCGAGGCGCAAAAGCTGGCGCTGCTGGAGGGCTATCTCATCACGGAGGAGGAGTTTGACGGCTGGGTGGCGCTGGCGGACAGCCTCGCGCCCGGCGGCAAACCGAGCATGCGCCAGGACGGCGAGGCCCACAGGAAGAGCGAGGTCGAGCTCTTCGCGGGCACGATGGTGCGCCTTGCCAGCAAGCACGGCGTGGAGGTGCCCGTCAACGCCTGGCTGCACAACAGGGTGAAGGCGATGGAGGCGGCGTACTGACTGCCGTAGAATTTGCATTTATTCCAAAAGAAAACTTCATTTTATTCGGAATAAGGGCAAAAAAACGCAAAATAAACAGGAAAAGTGAAAATCGATCACGACGATCATGAATTTTTCTTGACAACAAGGTTCAGTGGCCGTATAATGTGCTCATTCGCCGGAGCGGAAAATTCCGGCAGATCAAAGGGGGACTTTGTTATGAAGAAGTTTATCGCGGCCGTTGTTGCCATGACCCTGTGCCTGTGCGCGGTCGGCGCGCTGGCCGAGCATTTCGTCATCGCGACGGACACCGTGTTCAAGCCCTTCGAGTACACCGACGCCTCGGGCAATTTCGTGGGCATCGACGTGGACATCCTGGCCGCCATCGCGGAGGATCAGGGCTTCACCTATGACCTCAACAGCCTCGGCTGGGACGCGGCCATCGCGGCTTGCCAGGCCGGTCAGGCGGACGGCATGATCGCCGGCGCGTCCATCACCGATGCGCGCAAGGAGAGCGGCTGGATCTTCTCCGACGGCTACTTCAACGCGACCCAGTGCATGACCGTCGCGGCGGGCGCGAAGATCGCTTCCTTTGCGGATCTGGCGGGCAAGCCCGTCGCCGTCAAGACCGGCACCCAGGGCGCGGCCTACGCCGAGAGCCTGAAGGATGAGTACGGCTTCACCATCACCTACTTTGAGGACTCCCCGACGATGTATCAGGCGGTCATCGGCGGCCAGTGCGCGGCCTGCTTCGAGGACACCCCGATCATGGCGGCGACCATCAAGGAGAACGGCGTGCCGATGCAGATCGTCGAGGGCTCCGAGAACGAGGGCGCGCCGTACGGCTTCGCCATCTTCAACGCCGACAAGCAGGCGCTGGTCGACATGTTCAACGCCGGCCTGGCCAACATCAAGGCGAATGGCAAGTACGACGAGATCCTGGCCAAGTATCTGAATTGATGCTTCATTCAAAAGCCTGAAGGGGCACGTGCTGTGCCCCTTCTTTTTCAATCTCGTGCCGCGCTGCTTCCATCCGGCAGCCCGGTTGTGGATTGAAAGTGTTGCTCCTGTTTTCGCAAAAGCGGCGGGCGCGGCCCGCGAAAGGGGAATGACCTCGTGCTGAGAATTCTGACCACCTATGGCAATCTGCTGCTGGCTGCGATGGGGCAGACGCTGCTGCTGGCGCTGTGCGGCCTGTTCTTTGCCTGCATCATCGGCCTGATCGTTGGATTGATGAGCGTCATCAAAAACAAGCCCTGCAACATCCTGGCACGGCTGTTCGTCGACCTGATCCGCGGCGTGCCGATGATCGTTCTGGCGTACTTCATCTACTTCGGCATGCCGTATCTGATGAACACCATCATCGGCATCGGCGGCGTGACGCTCACGGCCCTGCAGGCGGGCACCATCTGTCTGGCGCTCAACTGCGGCGCGTACATGGCGGAGATCATCCGCGCGGGCATCGAGTCGGTCGACCGCGGGCAGATGGAGGCGGCCAGAAGCCTGGGCATGCCGTACTGGCGCGCGATGCAGCGCGTCGTGCTGCCGCAGGCGATCCGCACGATGATCCCGAGCATCATCAATCAGTTCATCATCACGCTCAAGGACACATCCATCCTGTCCGTCATCGGCTTCCCGGAGCTGGTCAATACGGCGAAGAACGTTGTGGCGAACACGTTCATGTCCTTCCAGACGTGGGCGATCGTCGCGGTGATGTACCTGGTGGTCATCACCCTGCTGTCCCGCGTCGCCAGAAGCATGGAGAGGAGGCTCAAGTGTGGCCATTAACAGGGAGAACGTGAAGATTCACGTCGAGCATCTCAAGAAGAGTTTCGGCAAGCTTGAGGTTCTCAAGGACGTTTCCACCGACATCCATGAGGGCGAGGTCGTGGTCATCATCGGCCCGTCCGGCAGCGGCAAATCGACCTTCCTGCGCTGCATGAACCGTCTGGAGGACATCACCGGCGGCACGGTGATCGTGGACGGCTGCGACATCACGGACAGGAAAACGGACATCAACCGGGTGCGCGAAAACGTGGGCATGGTGTTTCAGCACTTCAACCTCTTTAACAACATGAACGTGCTGCGCAACCTGACGCTCGCACCGGTCGATCTCAAAAAGGCGGACAAGCAGACCGCGCAGGAGCGCGCGGTGAAGCTGCTCGAGCGCGTGGGCCTGGCGGACAAGGCGCAGGCCTATCCGTCGCAGCTCTCCGGCGGCCAGAAGCAGCGCGTGGCGATCGCGCGGGCGCTGGCGATGAACCCGGACATCATGCTCTTTGACGAGCCGACCTCCGCGCTCGACCCGGAGATGGTCGGCGAGGTGCTCGAGGTCATGAAGGAGCTGGCGCGCGAGGGCATGACGATGGTGATCGTCACGCACGAGATGGGCTTTGCGCGGGAGGTCGCCGACCGCGTGCTGTTTATGGACGGCGGCTACATCGTGGAGGAGGGCACGCCGGACGAGGTGTTCTTCGATCCGCAGAACGCGAGGACGAAGGACTTCCTCAACAAGGTGCTGTAAGAAAAAGGATGAATCCAAAAAACGGATTCATCCTTTTTGCTTGGAAGAAAACGGGCTGGTCCTTCGTCTTGTATGCAGACAGCTTTTAGCCGCCGCGAAGCGAAGAAGGGGTTTGGGGATGAAATCCCCAAGCAGGTTTGGGCGGCAGCCCAACGCTCCCCTTCTCACTCGAACGTCAGCAGATCGTGTACGACCGGCGTGTAGAACAGCTGCGCGATGCGCTCCAGGTCGCTGGTCTGCGGGAGAATCCACATCAGCTTGGTGACTACGGACTCGACCGTCATCGTGTGCGCCTGCAGAACGCCCGGCAGGTTCGCCGCGCGCGCGCCGACCTGATAGACCGCGATGTCGCTGCCCTCGTGCGGCACCTGCGTGGTGATGACGATCGGCTTGCCTGCGGCGCTCCAGGCGTTCACGGCCTCGAGGAAATCCTTCTGCTCGTAGCACGGCAGACCGCCCACGCCGAAGCTCTCGATGACCAGCGCGTCGTATTCATTCAGCAGCAGACGCATCACGGTCGGATTCATGCCGGGGATGAGCCGCAGCACGAACACGCGCGGATTCAGCCGGTTGTAAAAGGCCGGCAGGCCGGCGGGACGCTCTGTGCGGATGTAGTGCAGGATGCGGCCCTCGCGCAAAAGCGCCAGGTCGGGATAATCGATGGAGGAGAAGGCGTTCATCGACTTGGTGTGCGTCTTGCGGGCGCGCGTGCCGCAGATCACCCGGCCGTCGAACACCAGCATCACGCCGAAGAGCGCCTCGTCCTGCGCGGCGAGGAACGCGTCGAACAGGTTGCGCCGCGCGTCGGTCTCCGGGTCGTAGATGGACTTCTGCGAGCCGGTGAGCACGATGGGCTTTGCGCTGTTCTGGATGAGGTAGGAGAGCGCGCTGGCGGTGTAGGCCATGGTGTCCGTGCCGTGCGTGATGACAAAGCCGTCATAGCGGAAATAGTTGTCCTTGACGCAGGCGGCGATGGACAGCCAGTTGTCCGGCGTCATGTTCGTGGAATCAATGCTTAGCAGCTGCAGCGCGTCGATGCGGCACAGCGCCCGCAGGGCGGGCACGCAGGAGAGAATGTCCTCGGCAAGAAGCTGCGGCGCGAGGCCGCTGTCCGTCGGGCGGGAGGCGATGGTTCCGCCGGTGGCGATGAGCAGAATGCGTTTCATATCAAAAATCCTTTCGGGAAAAGGCTGTGGGCAAGGCGATTATACCACATCGCCTGCCGGACGGAAAGCGGGAAAAAGAAGAACTTTGACGGATGCGCGCCAAGATGGTATAATGGATGCGCTCAAGGAGGAATGTGAACATGAAAAAGTGTTTTATTGCGCTGCTGCTGGCTTTGTTGATGCTGCCGGCGCTTGCGCTGGCGTCGGGCTCCGTTCTGATGGTACAGCTGCCGCAGGACGCGCAGATGGTGGAGAACGTCGAGTTTGACGACGGCGATTTCATCCAGACCTATCAGCTCAGCGGCGGCGCGACCGTGCAGCTGCTGCGCTACGCGTCCTTCGAGATGACGCTGGGCGACCTGATCGCCAGCGAGTGGGCGGGCTGCACGGATGTGCGCGAGCTGGGCGTGAATGCCATCGGCGGCTGCGCGGCGGAGGGCCTGCGCTTTGCCTATCAGGAGGACGGCCAGGCGGCGCTTGACGTGACGATCGTGCTGGTGAAGACGGACGGCGCGGTGCTGGTGTTCGAGGCGGTGTTCCCCGAGGCGCTGGGCGACGCGCAGATCGATGCGACCGTGCAGGCGATGCTCACCTCCATGGATGTGCTGGACGAGGCGGGCAATGAGACCGCCGAGGTCGGCTGACAAAAATAGACAGGGCTGCAAAGCGATATGCTTTGCAGCCCTGCTGCTTCCCATATAGGATCAGCCCTGATCCCCGTGCGCCTGAATCTGCGCGTTGAGCAGGTGAATGTTGCCGCAGCTCATGGTGATGACCAGATCGCCCGGCTGCCAGTGGGCGCGCAGGTACGCCTCCGCGTCGTCAAACGTCGGCGTGTAGTGGACGCTTTGCCCGGTGGCGGCGATCGCGTCCACCAGCATCGTGGCGTGGATGTCGCCCGGGTCCTTCTCGCGCGCGGCGAAGATGTCGGTGATCAGGATGTCGTCCGCCAGATCGCAGCAGTGGATGTAGTCCTTAAACAGCGTCTTGACGCGGGAATAGGTGTGCGGCTGCATGACGGCGAACAGACGATTGTGCGGCTGACGGCTCGCGTTCTCCAGCGCGCTGCGCATCTCGGCGGGGTTGTGGCCGTAGTCGGTGTAGAGCCGCACGCCGCAGACGGTGCCGGTGTACTCAAAGCGGCGGTGCGGTGCGGCGAAATTGGACAGCGACCTGGCCACGACCTCGGGCTGCGCGCCGACCTCGACGCAGGCGGCCATCGTCGCCAGCGCGTGCATCACGTTGAACTCGCCCGGCACCTGGAGCTGCACATGCGCCACGGGCCTGCCCTCAAGCGCGAAATCGAACCCCGCGCAGCCGGTTTCGCTGTAGACGAGGTTGGCCGGACGCCACTGGTTGCCCTCGCCCATGCCGTAGGTGACGGTTTTCACCTTCAGGCGCGAGAGCGCGGCCGCGACGCGCGGGTCGTCGCCATTGCCGACGCACACGCCGTTATCCGGTAGAAGCGCGAAAAAGCGGTCGAACGCGTGGCAGATGTCGTCCAGATCCTTGTAGAAATCGAGGTGATCCTCCTCGATGTTGGTGACGACCGCGACGGTGGGGTGGAACTGCAGGAAGCTCGCGTTGAACTCGCACGCCTCCACGACGAACGTTTCATGGCTGCCCACGCGCGTGCTGCCGCCGATGTAATCGAGCTGGCCGCCGATGTGCACCGTGGGGTCGAGCCCCGCATCCAGCAGCGCCTCCGCGATCATCGAGGTGGTGGTCGTCTTGCCGTGCGTGCCGCAGACGTTGATGGCGTGCGCGTAGCCCTCCATCAGCTGGCCCAGCAGCGTGGCGCGCTCCATCTGCGGGATGCCCAGGCGCGCGGCCTCGGCGCGCTCGGGGTTCTCCGCGCTGATGGCGGCGGAGTAGATGACCAGATCCGCGCCGTGAACGTTTTCGGCGCTGTGGCCGATGTGCACGGCAATGCCCTGATCCTCAAGCATCTTCGTCGTATAGGAAGCGGCGGAATCGGAGCCGGTGACGGTGACGCCGGCCTTCTTCAGCATGCCGGCCAGGCCGCTCATGGAGCTGCCGCCGATGCCGATCATGTGCGCGCGCTTGCCTTTGTAATTCCTGATATGCGGCATAATTGCCTCCTTCGTGCGCGGCAAAACCGCGCCGTAATCCTTGGTTTCATTATTATACGCTAAAGCATGAAGCGCAATCAACCGAAAAACGAAAAAAAGCAAATTCGGGACTGGACGTTTTGGAAACTGTGAATTATAATAGAGCGTAATAACCGAACATTCGGTTTTATTGGAGTGATTGGAGGACTGAACATGGACCGCATCCGCCGCAATGAGCGCCTTGCCGCCATGACGAGGATTCTGGTGGAATCCCCGAATAAAATCTTTACCCTGGGTACATTCTGCGAGATGTTCGGCGCAGCGAAATCGACGCTCAGCGAGGACATCGACATTCTGCGCGGGGTATTCGCGCAGTTCCATCTGGGTCAGCTGGACACCGTCACCGGCGCTGCCGGCGGCGTGCGTTACCGCCCGATCCTCTCGCCCGAGGATGCCTACGCCGCGGTGAAGGACCTGGCCAAGACGCTGGCCGCCCCGGGCCGCGTGCTGCCCGGTGGCTTTGTGTACATGGCCGACATTCTGGCGCAGCCGGAGATCGTCAGCCGCATGGGCACGATCATCGCGTCCCACTTCTACCGCACCGAGCCGGACGTCGTGCTGACGATGGAGACCAAGGGCATCCCGATCGCGATGATGACCGCGCGCGCGCTGGGCGTGCCGATGGTCATCGTGCGCAGGGACTCCAAGGTCTACGAGGGCCCGGCGGTGAATATCAATTACCTGTCCGGCTCCGGCGGGCGCGTGGAGACGATGAGCCTTTCCCGCCGCGCGGTGAAGGAGGGGCAGCGCGCGCTGATCGTGGACGACTTCATGCGCGCGGGCAACACGGCGCGCGGCATGGTGGACATGATGCGCGAGTTCTCGGTGACGGTCGTGGGCGTGTGCGTGCTCGCCGCGACGAGCGAGCCGACGAAGAAGCGCATCGACGGCGTGAAGTCCCTGCTGGTCATCGAGGGAACGGACGAGGCCACCGGCACGGCGGTCATCCGCCCGGCCAGCTGGCTTGCGCAGGCCGCCGAGAAGGCGAAGAACGCGTAAGACGAACATTCAACTGCATTTGAGCGGGAGCGCCCCGGCGGCGTTCCCGCATCTGCCGTTTACAGCGGTTTCGTGACTTTAAAGGAGAACGGACATGCACATCATCATCGGCCTGGGCAATCCGGGCAAGGAATATCACAGAACGAGGCACAACGTCGGCTTTGACGTGGTCGACGTGCTCAGCGAGAAGCTGGGGATCGCGCTGACCAAGATCGACATGCACGGCCTGATTGGCGAGGGCTTTGTCGGCGGGGAAAAGGTGATCCTGGTCAAGCCGCAGACGTACATGAACTGCTCCGGCCAGTGCGTCACGGAGCTGGTGTCCTGGTACAAGGCACCGATGGAGAACGTCATGGTGATCTACGACGACATCGACCTGCCGCTGGGCAAGCTGCGCCTGCGCGCGAGCGGCAGCGCCGGCACGCACAACGGCATGCGCTCGGTCATCGGCCTGCTGGGCCGGCAGGACTTCCCGCGCCTGCGCGTGGGCGTGGGCAAGAAGCCGGAGGGCTGGGAGCTGGCCGACTGGGTGCTCTCGCACTACCAGACGGAGGAGGACCGAAGGACGCAGTTTGACGCGTTCCTGCTGGCCGCCGATACGGCGATCGACTGGGTGAAAAACGGTTGGGAGAGCGCGATGTGCACGGCAAATGCGCCGAAGAAAGGGTAAAGCATGCAGACCCATTTTCTGTTTGATCTGATGGCGGAGCATCCCCGGTTTCAGGAGATGCTCCAGGAGGCGAAAAAGCCCGGCGCAGTGATTGCCGCGTCCGGGCTGGCGGGCGCGCAGAAGATGCATTTGGCCTGCGCGCTGGCGGAGGCGACCGGCAGGCCGCTGCTCGTGCTGTGCGAGAGCGAGCGCGCGGCCGCGGCGGCGATGGAGGACGTGTC
>JAGBDL010000048.1 GCA_017937505.1 Clostridia bacterium
GCTGGTGGAGACCGGCAGCCGGATGGACGACGTGATCTTCGAGGAGTTCAAGGGCACGGGCAACGCCGAAATCCGGCTCGACCGCGCGCTTTCGGAGATGCGCGTGTTCCCGGCGATCGACCTGGCCCGTTCCGGCACGCGGCGCGAGGAGCTGCTGCTGTCTGATGACGAGGCGCAGGGCGTGCGCGCTGTGCGCAGAATCCTCGCGCAGGGACACACGCGCGAGGCCACACAGCAGCTCATCGGCATGCTGGAAAAGACAGCGAGCAACAAGGAATTTTTTAAAAAATTGCAGGAATGGCTTGCAATTTGGGAAAAAGAAGGGTATACTATACGAAGTCTCCGCTCAAGCGTATGAGAAAGCGCCTGATCTTTGTGCTTTTCATGCGATAGTATTGCGGCATAAAGAGGTGAAAAACATGAAGGAAGGCATCCATCCGAAGTATCAGAAGGTTACCGTGACCTGCGTTTGCGGCAACACCTTCGTCACCGGTTCCACCAAGAAGGAGCTGCGCGTTGAAATCTGCTCCAAGTGCCACCCGTACTTCACCGGCAAGCAGAAGCTGGTTGACGCCGGCGGCCGTGTCGATCGCTTCAAGAAGCGCTACGGCATGTAATGACCATACGAAAAGGGATGATCCGTTTGGATCGTCTCTTTTTTGCTATATAGGAAATGCGTGAAAAATCGTGCAGCGAGCACAGAGCGGCTTGGTTTTGCAAAGCAGTTCGGAAGTGGAAACGGGCACGGCCCGCTTTTTTGCACATCAATCAATCGTATGCAAATGGACAGCGGCGCGGAATTTCCCGGCGCTGAAAAGCGGTGCAAAAAATGCATAAAGAACAAATATTTTTCTAAAAAAACACAGGATTGACATAAATGAGTGCGAAAATAGAATAGGAAGAAAGCAAACTCAGAACGAGGAATATGCTGCGATATCGGTGTTATTCTTACGGGAGAGTACTGTGCTTTCATGTACTCCGGAGAAGGACGAAGCCCGCGGAGCACGCGGAGAACACGGTGAGCCAGGGTGATGAGCATGGCAGGAAAACAGATTCTTTCAGATGAAAAGACGATTGTCAATCTCTTCAGAAACATGCCGGTTGCCGTGCATGCGCGGCACATCGTGCAGCTTCCGGACAGCGGTGCGCAGTGCCTGGACGGCGACATTGCGTTCAACGACGCCTTCTGCCAGATGTCCGGATACACGCCGCGCGAGATTGAAACGCTGTTTGGCAACTGCCTGGGCCGGATGGTGCTTGAGGAGGATCGCGCGCAGCTCATGCAGGAGATTCATGCGCTGTGCGCCTATCCGCATGAGGAGACGGTCGCCTTCAGCGTGACGGTGAAGGGCGGCAGGCGCATGCGGGTTGTGGAACGAATGCGCTCCATCCGTCAGGCGGACGGCTCCGTCTGGCTGTACGGCGTGGTGATGGATGCACGGGACGCGCGGGAGGACGAGAAGCAGCCGGCCGCCCCGCAGGAGCAAAAGCGGGTGACGGTGCAGACCTTCGGCTATCTGAACATCCTGATCGACGGCGAGCCGGTGGTCTTTGAGCACGAGAAGGCGAAGGAGCTGCTGGCCCTGCTGATTGACCGGCAGGGCAAGTTCGTCTCCTCCGGCGAGATCATCAGCTGCCTGTGGGAGGACGAGCCGGTGGGCGAGAACACGCAGAGCCGCTGCCGGAAGGCGGCGTATCACCTGCGCAGGATTCTGGCGGCATACGGCCTGGAGGATCTGCTGGAGAGCACGCCCAAGGGATACCGCAGGGTTCGCACGGAGATGATCGACTGCGACCTGTACCATTACCTTGACGGCGAGGAGGCGTACATCAAGCGCTTCCGCGGTGCGTACATGTCCGATTACTCCTGGGCCGAGCAGACGCTGACCATGCTGACTTATGAAGAGTAACGGCCGAAATTAAAAATATTCACAGAATTCGTCACAAAGAACGGATAAGGAACGGAAAAGATACGGCATATGGAACAGAATGCGTCATATAATGATGAAGAAAGAGTGGTATGGATTAACAAAAGGGGTATTCCAGCCCATCGTTCTGCATCGAGGCGCGTTGCCCCGCTTTCAAACGATCGGATACCGCTCTACCGGACGCGCAGGCGCCCGGACTAGATGGAAGATCAACGAACAGTTTTGAATAGGGGGACTCGACATGAAGAAGGCGTATGTGAAGCCGGTGTTCCTGGCGGAGGAGTTTGTGGGTGTAGCGCACGTAGCCAGTGCATGCGGGTATTCGATTAGTAAACCAGCAGAAGTTTACTTTGGTGTGGGACTTTGTGACCATAAGGGTGGCAATTGCCATACTGTCAAAAATGGTCATGGCGGTATTTCGGAAAGTTACACCTATACCTATAAAGATGAGCAGGGCAATGAGCAGCAGAAGCAGATGAGCTATTGGGAGTATGCAGGCAATAGTAGCGGAGCAAAGAACGGTGACGCTTTCTTGTTTACTGTTAATAACGGGTAGTGCGATTTCCTTTGGGATAGCACGAAGAACGAAATGGGTGTGTGGAATACGCCAGACGTTTGGACGAATGGTGATGTGAGACCTACTCCGGATGCAAGCATGTTGGGGAGTGTTGTTAAGTGGCTCGGTCAGAACTTTAGTTTTTTCTTCTATGGCAGTAACCCGAGCGGTGGCGGCAATAATGATCATCATCCGGGATACAATGGTGGAACCTTGGTTTCTTAATTTCGTTATGAATGGAACCAGTCTTGCGGGCTGGTTCCTTTTTATAAAGGAGCAGATGGGTGATCTATGGGGTTTACGAGTCAAATTGAAAAGGCGCTGCTTGACGAGGCGGGAGTTCGACGCCAGGTACTCACTGTTAACATTGAGCTCTTACCTGTCTGTAACTTGAATTGCAAGATGTGCTATATCCGTACAGATATGAAGCGGGTCAATGCAAGAGGTGGCTTACGCTCCATGGAGGAATGGCTGAGACTGGCTGAACAGATGCGTGATGCGGGCGTGCTTTTCCTGCTTTTGACGGGTGGTGAGGTGTTCCTCTATCCGCAGTTTAGGGAGCTTTATCTTGCTTTATACAAGATGGGCTTTATGATCACCATCAATTCTAATGGAACGTTGATTGATGAAGAAATTGTATCTTGGCTGCGGCAGTATCCACCCAAATGCGTGAGCCTGTCTCTGTACGGCGCGAGCGATGCAACCTATGAGGCAATTTGTGGGCAAGAGGGAGTTTTTACACGTGTTGATCGTGCAATACGTCTGCTGAAAGCAAACAGAATTCCTTTGGAATTAAAAACAATTCTTACGCCTCTCAATATTCACGATGCTCAAGCGTGCTGGGAGTATGCCAATGAACTTGGTATATTGTATTTGACGTCCACCTATACTTTTCCGCCGACCAGAAAAGCCAATGGAGAGGAAGTCATTCGCCTGAATCCTCATGAAGCGGTTCAAGTACGCTTTGAAAGCAACAGAAGGATTTCCGGTGAAACGACTTATCGAGAAAAAATCATTGAGCATTTGCAAAAATATGAGGATACGAAACGAGATCCCGGGCATGAGCTGTATGGCTTTACCTGCGGCGCAACACGGAATACCTGTTGGATGACCTGGCAGGGTCGCATGACACCGTGCGCTATGCTTGAAGGTCCATATACAGAGCCGTTTGAAATCGGATTCCTTCCTGCCTGGGAAGAATTGAAGCAGCGTTGTGATCAAATTCTGATGTCTACGAAGTGTTCTCATTGCGACAAGAGAGCGGTGTGCAATACGTGTCCTGCGGCGAACTATGCAGAGACGGGGCGTTTTGATTGTGCAGCGCCATTCCACTGCGAGATGACGCAGTATAATTTGGAACGAATGAATGACTTCGTCAAAGAATGGGGCATGGAAGATAGGATTATACGCAGAGGAGAAAAAGAACCATGAAGAAGAAAGAGCAATTCATTTTGCGCAGGGTGATGGAAAAGGATGTGCTGATGCCTTTTGGAGAGACTGCGCAGAGATTTAGCGGAATGGTTATCACCACCGAAACCGGCGCGTTCATCTGGGAGCACATCGAGGAGGTCAGCTCCGCGGAGGAGATGGCCAACCTGCTCACGGAAGAATTCGAGGTGAGCTACGAGGAGGCGCTCGCGGACGTGACGGCGCTGTTTGACAACTTTAGGAAGGCCGGCTGGATCGAGTGAGATCCGCGCGGCGCGACTTGACAAAAGTATACAGATTCGGGGGGAGGTTCCCTCCCGCACGCAGCTTTGAGGACTCAGGGCTGCGGCGGGAGGGAACTTTATTTTTTTCCGTTTTTCGGGCCGGACGGCGCGCCTGAACGGTTACAGACCGTTTGTTACGCAAATGTTACGAGGCGGCGGGGGATTTAGCAAATTCTTCATCGCTGAGGTGCTTGAAAAGTGGAGGAAAATGGTGTAAAGTATTTGAGAAAGGGTGTAAAGTGGTTTCTTTGGGGAAGGAGGGATGACGCGCATGGCTCAGATGGCGTTTTCGGGCTCGTTTGACCATTCGCTGGATGGCAAGGGCCGCGTGATCATTCCCGCGTCGTTCCGTGAAGCGCTCGGCGACGACTTCACCATCACCATCAACCCCAACAAGACCGCTGTGGCCATCTACCCCAAGGCCATGTGGGATCAGCAGCTCGAGCGCCTGTCCCACATCAACCCGATGGACAAGGTCGGCATCAAGTACGAGCGCTATGTGATGAGCGTGTCCTTCTCCGGCAACAGCATGGACGCGCAGGGCCGCGTGCTGATCCCGGTGAAGCTGCGTAACAAGATCGGCCTGACGCGCGATATCGTGTTCGTCGGCCTGAATTCCTATATCGAGGTCTGGGACGCCGATGTCTATGCGAAGATGGAGGCGGAAACCGAGGAGGACTTCGAGAACCTCGCGGATTACGTGTACGAGAAGTATCCGATCTGATCAGGCGGCATAGGCGGCCCAGGCATGCGCAGGAACGGGACGGTTCTTGCCGGAAAGGCGGGTGAATACACTGATGGCAGGCGCTTACAAGGCGCGCAGCACGCGCGGACGGTACAGCCAGGCGGGCTACGCCGGAAACGAGGAACGGACGCTGTACATCGCGGACGTGCCCGCAGGCTCCGCGCAGGATGAGCTGCGCGATTATAACCGCGCGGGCTACCGCAGCGATCGCCCGTGGCACGAGACGCCCGCCCCGGTGTTTGAAACCGCCGAGGCCGCGCCCGCGCAGCAGGCGGCCGCGCCGGGCCGGGGAAGCGTCCGGCCGCAGACCCTCCTTGACCGTCTGGCCGCACAGGCCAGGCGCGAGCGCAGGGACGTGGCCGTGTGCATCGTGCTGCTGGCCATCATCATGATGATGGTCGCGGCCTGGGGACAGAAGATGATCAAGGGCGTGGAAATCCAGCGCAGCATCAATGCATACCAGGCGAATACGGTCGCCTTCGAGCGCGAGAACGAGCGGCTTGCGCAGCAGCTCGAGCTGGCGCGCGGCGGCGAGCGCATCCGCAATCTGGCGCAGAACGAGCTGGGCATGCTCCGCCCGGAGCGCGCGCGGACTGAAACGATCTACATCAGGACGCCGGAAAGCACGGCGCAGACGACGGCACAGAATACCGAGGAGCCCAGAATGGAATTGCTTGACATTCTGCTGGGCTTGCTCAACGTGCTTCATATTGGGGAGTGAGAGGGCTTGCGGTCACCGGGAGCCACCGTACGAAAGCGGCTGGTCCTGTTGATGGGCGGATTCCTTCTCCTTTTTCTTTGCGTGCTTTTGCGCCTTGTTGACCTTCAGGTGCTGCAGAGCGAGGCGCTGACGCAGCGGGGCGTTCGCCAGTGGACGCGCAGCGGAACGGTGGCCGCGCGCCGCGGCGATATCGTGGATACCCATGGAAAATTGCTGGCGCAGTCCATCACCAGCTTCATCATCAGCGCGAGGGTGCGCGATGTGAGCGACGTCGATGGGCTTGCTTCCGTTCTTCAAAGGGAGTTGGGCGTGCCGGCGGAGCGGACGAAATCGAAGCTCTCGGATACGAAGGCGGCCTCCGTTACGCTGGCGCGCCAGGTTTCCCGCGAGGACGCGGACCGGCTCCGCGCGCTCATGGCGGACAGATCGAACGCCGATTCCGCAAAATTGTCCGGAATAACATTTGACGAAGACGTCAGCAGATGGTATCCTATGGGGAGCAGCCTTGCGCAGGTGCTGGGCCTGTGCAACGTGGACGGCGTGGGCCAGAGCGGCCTGGAGCTCAGGTACAACGATGTGCTTGCGGGCGTGCCGGGGCGGATTGTGACCGAGGTGGACGCCAAAGCCAGAACGCTGCCCGACGGCGTGACGCTCTATGTGCCCGCACAGGCGGGCAGCACGCTGCGGCTGACGATCGACCGCGAGGTGCAGGCTGCGGTGGAGCGCGCCGTGCGCGAATGCGCGCAGGTGAACGAGGCACAGCAGGTGCAGGCGATCGTGATGGACGTCAACACCGGCGCGGTGCTCGCCATGGCGATGTACCCGACGTACGACCCGGCGGATCCGCCGCGCGAGGACATCGCGCAGCTCAACGAGCTGATGCGCATCACGACGCTCAGCGACGTGTATGAGCCCGGCTCCACGTTCAAGATGCTCACAGCGGCTGCGGCGATCGACTGCGGCGCGACGAACCCGCAGGAGGGCTTCTACTGCTCAGGCCGCATCACGGTCAGCGGCAGCACGGTGCGCTGCTGGGGCGCGCCCCATGGCGCGGAGACGATGAAAAAGGCGCTCCAGAACTCGTGCAACCCGGTCTTTACGCAGCTGGCGCTGCGGCTGGGCAGCGACAGGCTGTACCGGTACCTGCACGCCTTCGGCCTGGGAAAGCGCACGGGCATCGACTTGTATGGCGAGGCTTCGGGCATCCTGATTGCGCAAAGCCGCGTCAAGGATGTCGATCTGGCGCGTATCGGCTTTGGCCAGAGCGTCGCGGTGACGCCGATTCAGATGATCACGGCGGCGTGCGCGGTGGTCAACGGCGGCCGGCTGATGAAGCCGTATCTGGTGGAGGCCATTCTGAACGAGGACGGCGAGGAGACGCAGGTCATCAGCCCGACGGTGGTGGCCAATCCCATCTCCGCCGCGACGAGCACGACGATGCGCGAGCTGCTGGGCAGCGTGGTCTCTGAGGGCGGCGGCAAGAACGCCCGGGTGGACGGCTGGTCCGTCGGCGGAAAGACGGGCACGGCGCAGATTTACAAGAACGGAAGAATTGAATCGAACCTGCACATCGGCTCATTCGTGGGCTTTGCGCCCGTGGAGGAGCCGGAGGTGGCCGTGCTGGTGATCGTGGACGAGGCGCAGGTGAAGCCGGACTACGGCGGCACGACGGCCGCGCCGTTCGCGGCGCAGATCTTTTCGGAGATTCTGCCGCTGCTGGGGGTCAAAAAGACGGACGGAAGCGCCCAGCGCGCGAGTGTGACGATGCCGGAGGTGACCGGCATGAATGTGAAGGACGCCAAAGCGATCCTGCGGGAAGCTGGCATCGACGCGGTGACGGACGGCACGCAGAGCGTGGTGACCGGCCAGCTGCCGCCCGCGGGCACGACCGTGCAGGAGGGCTTCTGCGCGATGCTCTACGTCACGGGCGCGCTTGCGCCGACGGCCGGAGAATTCACACAGGTGCCCGATGTGATCGGGCTGCCCGTGCGCGAGGGCGCGCAGGCGCTCAGGAGCGCAGGCCTTGCGCTTGACGCGCAGGGCGACGGCATTGCAGTCAAGCAGAGCCCGGCGGCGGGAACGTACGCTGCGGCAGGAGATACAGTCACGGTCGAATACCGGGTGCCGTGACGCATGTACGCTGAAACAATGGAGGAATGACGATGAAGCTATCACAACTGACGATGGATATGCCCGAGCTGGTGAAGCTGACGGGGGATGCGGAGATCGCATCGCTGACAGCGAATTCCCGCGAGCAGTGCGAGCAGGGTCTGTTCTTCTGCATCCGCGGCGGCAAGGTGGACGCGCATGACTTCGCGCCGCAGGCGATTGAAAACGGCTGCGTGGCGCTGGTGGTGGAGCGCGAGCTTGACATCGACTGCCCGCAGGTGCTGGTAACGGACGTGCGCGCCGCCATGACGCGCATGGCCAGTGCCTTTAACGGCCACCCGCAGCGGCGCATGAAGCTCGTCGGCATCACCGGCACCAAGGGCAAGACGACGACGACCTTCCTGCTCAAGAGCATCTTTGAGGCGGCGGGCATCCGCTGCGGCATCATCGGCACGACCGGCTGCATTGCGGGCAGCACGAAGCTGCCCAGCCGCCTGACCACGCCGGACCCGATCGAGATGTTCAAAATCCTGCGCATCATGGCGGACGCGGGCGTGCAGGTCGTGTGCATGGAGGTCTCCGCGCACGCGCTCTATCTGCGCAAGCTGGTGGCGATGACCTTCGAGGCGGCGGCGTACACCAACCTCTCGCAGGATCACCTCGACTTCTTCGGAACGATGGAGAAGTACTTTGAGGCCAAGAAGCTGCTCTTTGCGCCGGATATGGTCCGCAACGCGGCGATCAACGTGGACGAGGAGACCGCGCCGGAGATTCTGAAGGATCTGACCTGCCCGACGCTGACCTACGGCATTTCCGGCCGCGCCGATCTGTTCGCGCGCGACATCGAAATCACGGAGAGCGGCGTATCCTTTACGATCAATCTGCGCAACCTGCATACCGAGCGCATTCACCTGCTGCTGACCGGCATGTTCAACGTGTACAATGCCCTCGCGGCGGCCTCCTGCGCGCTCATCCTGGGCGTCGATCTGGCGGACATCAAGAAGGGCCTGGAGGCGGTCGTGTCCGTCCCGGGCCGCGTGGAGATGCTCGCCACCGACACGCCGTACCGCATGATCCTGGACTACTCGCACTCGCCGGACGCGCTTGACAACATCCTGCACACCGTGCGCGAGTTCTGCCGCGGGCGCATCATTCTGGTCTTCGGCTGCGGCGGCGACCGGGACAAGGGCAAGCGCCCGATGATGGGAAAAATCGCCGGACAGCTGGCCGACTACTCGATTCTCACCAGCGACAATCCGCGCTTTGAGGATCCGATGGACATTCTTGCGGCCATCGAGCAGGGAATTGCCCCCACGGGCGCGAAATATGAGGTCATCGAAGACCGCCGCGAGGCGATCCGCCAGGCCATGGAGATGGCCGTGGGCGGCGACATCGTCGTGCTGGCGGGCAAGGGTCACGAGACGTATCAGGACATCTGCGGCGTGAAGCGTCCGTTCGATGAGAAGCAGATCGTCCGGGAGATCCTGGAAGAGATGAGGCAGAATAACTGATTCGCGGGGAGCGCGTTGCCCTGCGAAGGATTCGGAGGAATGACCATGCAAAGGATGATGCTTTCCGTGGTGCTGGCCTTCTTGGTCGGCGCCCTGCTGGGCAAGCTGCTGCTCCCGGTGCTCTACAAGCTGAAGTTCGGCCAGAACATCTACGAGCTGGCGCCCGAGGCGCACAAAAAGAAGCAGGGCACGCCGATCATGGGCGGCCTCACGTTCGCCGGCGCGGCGATTCTGGTGAGCCTGCTGATGAATGATTACAGCGTGCCGCTCACGCAGAACATGACGCTGGCCGTGATCCTGATGGCGCTGGGCAACATGTGCATCGGCTTTGCCGACGACATGACCAAGATCCGCGGCGGCAAGAACGCGGGCCTGACCGCCAGGCAGAAGATGTTCTTCCAGACGATTCTGGCGCTGGCGTTCTCGACGTACTGCTACTTCCATCCGATGGTGGGCTCCGCGATCAGGATTCCCTTCCTCAAGGCGGAGCTTGACCTGGGCATCCTGTACATCCCGCTGATGATGTTTGTGATCGTGGGCACGACCAACAGCGCAAACCTGCTGGACGGCCTGGACGGCCTGTGCACGGGCGTGTCCATGCTCGACTTTGCGGCGATGGCGGTGATCGCGGCGGCGGCAGGCCTTGGCGGCGATCTGGGCGTGATCTGCTGCGCGATGGTCGGCGGCCTGATGGGCTTCTGGCTGTACAACGTGTGCCCGGCGAAGATGTTCATGGGCGACACGGGCTCCATGTTCATCGGCGGCGCGGTGGTCGCGGCGGCGATGCTGCTGCGCCAGCCGCTGATCCTGGTGCTGATCGCGTTCTGGATGCTCATGAGCAGCCTGTCGGTCATCATCCAGGTGACCTATTTCAAGAGGACGGGCGGCAAGCGCATTTTCAAAATGTCCCCGATTCATCATCACTTTGAGCTTTGCGGCATGAGCGAATTCCAGATTGTCGCCATGTACATGACGACGACCCTGGCGCTGTGCCTGATCACGCTGATGGGCGTGCTGTAAGACGCATGAGCTTAGGGCCTCTTCCGATAAAGTTGACAGAATTGGTTTTCTGTTCTGCCCAAGGGAGAGGCTTTGCACATTTGTAGAAACAATCGAGTAGCCCTGATGGGAGGCATAAGGATGGACGTAAGAAACAAACGCGTGCTCGTGCTGGGCATGGCGCGCAGCGGCGTGGCGGCGGCAAAGCTGCTGGCAAAGCGGGGCGCGATCGTGACGATCAGCGACATGAAGACGGAGGAGAGCTTCGGCGGCGCGCTGGATGAGCTGAAGGCGCTCGGGTGCACCTTTGCGCTGGGCGAGGGCCCGCAGAAGCACCTGGCCGGCCAGAACATGATGATCCTCAGCCCGGGCATTCCGGTCGCCAAGCCATTCGTGCAGGAGGCGATTAAAGCCGGCGTGGAGGTCATCGGCGAATTGGAGCTGGGCGCGCGCATGATGCGCGGCGGCCTGTGCGCCATCACCGGCACCAACGGCAAGACGACGACCACCACGCTGGTGGGCGAGCTGTTCCGTGCGACGGGCCGCCCGACGCACGTCGTGGGCAACATCGGCTATCCGATCACCGCGGACGCGGACGAGATGGGCGACGACGACCTGACGGTGGCCGAGGTCAGCTCCTATCAGTGCGAGACGATCAGCACGTTCCATCCGCACGTCGGCGCGGTGCTCAACATCACGGAGGATCACATCGCGCGCCACGGCTCGATGGAGGCGTACATCGGCATGAAGCGCCGCATCTTCGCCCGTCAGACGGCGGAGGACTGGGCAGTGTTCAACGACGACGATCCGACCTGCCATGAGATGGCGAAGGGCCTGGCGGCGAAAATCGCCTGGTTCTCGCGCACGCAGAGGGTAGACTGCGGCGCCTGGGTGAAGGACGGCATGATCGTGCTGAACCTTGATGGTGAGGAGCAGGAAATCTGCCGCGCGGACGAGGTGTTCATCCCCGGCCCGCACAACCTGGAAAACGCGCTGGCGGCGGTGACCATCGCGGGCGCGATGGGCGTGGCGCCCGAGCTGATGGCCCCGGTGCTCAAAACCTTCCGCGGCGTGGAGCACCGCATCGAGACGGTGCGGGAGCTGGACGGCGTGACCTGGATCAACGATTCCAAGGGCACCAACGTCGACTCCACGCAGAAGGCGATTGCGACGATGACCAGGCCGACCGTGCTGATCCTCGGCGGCAGCGACAAGGGCGCGTCCTTTGAGCCGCTGGCGGAGACGATCGTCGCCGCGCCGCAGATTGTGCACTGCGTGCTCATCGGCGACACGTCGGAGAAGATCAAGGCAGCGCTTGACAAGGCGGGCTACACGGCGGTGACGATGGCGGGGTATGACTTTGACCTGTGCCTGCGCCTGTGCCGCGAGAAGGCCCCGGCGGGCGGCTGCGTGCTGCTCTCGCCGGCGTGCGCGAGCTTTGACATGTTCAAGGACTTTGAGGACAGGGGACGGGTTTTCAAGGAAAAGGTGCTGGCGCTCAGATGACTGGCGTCTGGCCAACTGCATGCGGAGGGTGAGCGAACCTTGCCTGCCTCCGCTTCCGAAGCACTTTGAAGGGATCAGGTACTGGGTACCCGTTGTACGATTTTTGCGCAGATTCGCAGGATGAAAAAAATCGGATGGCGGCCGGAGGTGCGTATCGGAATGGAAAAGGCGCAGGTGCGGCGCGCATGTGACAAGACGGTTGTGCTGCTGATGGTGCTGCTGCTCGTGCTGGGGCTGATCACGCTGTTCAGCGCGACCTATTACCAGCGGACGGCGAGCGGCGATCCGCTCTCGGCGGTGAGAAAGCAGCTCTTTGGCGTGCTGCTGGGCGCGGCATGCTGCGTGGTGCTCTCGAACGTGCCGTACAGGACGTATCGGAACCCGAAGGTGATGCTGGCGCTGCTGGGCGCAAGCGCGCTGCTGCTGATTCTGGTCATCATTCCGGGCATCGGCGTGAGCATCAACGGCTCGCGGCGCTGGCTGAGCATCGCAGGACTGAGCATGCAGCCCTCGGAGTTCGCCAAATACGCGATGGTGATCTTCATGGCCGGCGCGCTGGATCGCAGGAGCGACCAGCTCGGCTCGCTCTTCGGCGGCGTGGTGCCGCTGCTGCTCGTGCCGGGCGTGATGTTTCTGCTGATTCTGGAGCAGCCGAACCTCTCGACAGGCGGCAGCATCCTGATCTGCGCGCTGATGATGCTCTTCGCGGCGGGGATTAAGAAGCGGCACATGGCGCTTTTGAGCGTGTGCGGACTGTGCGTGGGCGCGTTCTACGCGTGGAGCGCGCCGTACCGCCGGGAGCGGCTGCTGTCCTTCCGCGATCCGTTTGCCAAGATGAGCGACGAGGGCTATCAGCTCTCGCAGTCGCTGATCGCGCTGGGCTCCGGCGGGCTGTTCGGCATGGGCCTGGGGCAGGGCAAGCAGAAGTTCGCGTACCTGCCGTATCCGGAGTCGGACTTCATCTTCGCCATCGTCGGCGAGGACTTCGGGCTGGCCGGCTGCACGGCGGTCATCCTGCTGTTCGCGGCGTTTGTGTTTGCCGGGCTGCGCGTGGCGCTCTCCTGCCGGGATCGCTACGGCTGCCTGCTGGCTGCGGGCATCACCTCGATGATCGGTCTGCAGGCGTTCATCAACATGGGCGTGGTCACGGGCATCCTGCCCACGACGGGCCTGCCGCTGCCTTTTTTCAGCGCGGGCGGCACGTCCATCACCATGATGATGGCGGCGGTGGGCATCCTGCTGAATATCTCGCGCGAAAACGGACGCGCAATCGTGAAGCATGCTGGCGGAGGAAAGCGGTCATGAGATACAGAAAACGGAAAAAAGCGGCAAAGCAGGCGATGGCGATGAGCATCCTGGTGATCGGCGTGCTGGCGGCGCTGATCGTGCTGGCCTGCTCGCAGGTGTTTGTCGTGCGCGACGTGATGGTGGTGGGCAACCGCAACCTGCTGCGCGAGGAGGTCGTCACCCAGAGCGGCGTGAAGATCGGCGACAACCTGCTGGGCATTTCGGATCAGAGCCTCAGGCAGGCGCTCGAGCAGAACCGGTACATCGAATATCTGGGGCATGGATTTGACTATCGCGGCACGCTGACGCTGCGCATTCAGGAGCGTTTGGGCATGGCGGTCGTGTACGATCTGGGCTACTACTACGTGCTCGACGCGTCGGGCGTGGTGCTTGAATGCGCGGGCAGCGCGTATCCCACGGGCGTCGCGGGGCCGAAGGTGACGGGCCTTGAGATCGAGCCCAACTCCCGCGTCACCGTGGGCGAGAAGCTGCCGGTGCACGACAAGGGCCAGCTGGAGGCGATGGAGACGGTCCTTTGCGAGCTGGAGAGCACGAACATGCTGGGGCGCACGTCCGAGCTGAGCGTCAAGAACACGGACAACATCTACATCCTGACCGCGGAGGGCGCGAAGATCGAGCTGGGCGATACAGGCAGTCTGAGGACGAAGCTGCTCATCGGCCGCGAGGTGCTCTCCGTGCGCGAGGCGCAGGGCGATCTGCTGGGCGCGAAGATCGACGTCTCCAACGGAAAAAACGCGCACTACATCCCGCCGGTTCTGCCGACCGTCACGCCGACGCCGACCACCACGCCCACACCGTCGCCGACGGCCGCGCCGTAAGGGAATCCCCAGCAGGAAAAATTGGACGGAAAATGGACAAAATTTGCTCAAGTGGCTTGAAAGAACGGGCATAATCGGTTACAATAAACTCGCATAATAATAGCAAATCAGATGATTTTTTGCGCCCATTTGGGCGAATTTACATGCGGGCAGACAGGAGCATGAGATCGTATGATGAAAAAAGCGACAGCGGTTCTGGACTTTGGCACGTCCAAGGTGCTGGTATTGCTTGCAGAGGAGAGCGCGTATCAGAAGGTGACCATCACCTCCGCCGGCATGGCGCAGTATGATGGCTTCATGAACGGGGAGTGGAATGCTCCGGGCGATGTGACCGATGCGATTGCCAGCGCCGTCGAGGCGGCGGAAAACAAGGTGGGCGCGCATATCAAGGAAGTCTATGTGGGCGTGCCGGGCGAATTTGTCCGCGTGTATGTGATCGAATCGAGCGTGACGCTCCAGGGCGCGGATCCGAAGGTGACCAGCGCGGACGTGGAAAAGCTGCAGCGCCAGGCCACGGAGATGCTCGACCGGCCGACCGGCGTCATCATTCACCGCAGCCCCGCCTGGTTCAAGGTGGACGGCGGGCAGAAGACGCTCGAGCCCGTCGATCAGAAGGGCTCCACGCTCGAGGGCATGATCGGCTTTGTGCTGGCGGATCAGTTCTTCGTCAACGACGTGACCGAGCGCCTGCGCGAACTGAATATCGAGGTCAAGGGCTTCTTCTCCACGTCCGTGGGCGAGGCCATGCAGATGATCCCGTTTGAGGAGCGCGACCATACGGCCATCCTGGTGGACGTGGGCTATCTCTCCACGGAGGTCATGGCGGTGGAGGGCGACGCGCTGATCTGGCAGAAGGTGCTGCCGGTGGGCGGCGCGCACATTACGCTGGATCTGGCGTACGGCCTGGAAAAGCCGTTTGACATGTGCGAGAAGATCAAGCGCAGCTACACCTTCAACGCGCCGAAGAATACGCAGATCGAGGTGCAGGGCGAGGACGGCCCGGAGACCTTCTCCGGTGAAACGGTCAGCATGATCGTCGACGCGCGCGTGGACGAGATGCTGGAGATGATCGACGAGGCCATCAAGAAGAGCGGCATCCGCCTGGGCAACTGGTCCAACATCTACTTCACCGGCGGCGGCCTGATGCCGATGGCCGGCGCCAGGGTGTACGCGGCAAGCAAGCTCTCGCGCAACGTGCGTGAGGCGGCGACCAAGACGGTCAAGCTCAAGCCGGCGCAGATCTTCGCCAGCGGCAGCGGCCTGCTGGAGCTGGTGTACAATACCATCGAGCTGGAAGAACAGGACGAAAGTCTGTTTGATCGTATCAAGCGCATTTTCCGCCGATAAGCGCGAAACTGCGAAGGGTGATAACAAAAGGGGGATTTTCCTGTGTTTGAAATTGAAATGGACGAGCGTCCGGCAGCTTCCATTAAGGTTGTGGGTTGCGGCGGCGGCGGCGGAAATGCGCTCAACCGCATGGTTGACTGCGGCGTGACCGGCGTTGACTTCATTGCGGTCAACACCGACGTGCAGGCGCTGCGCACCAGCCGGGCTGCGACCATGATCCAGATCGGCGAGAAGCTGACCAAGGGCTTGGGCGCCGGCGCGACGCCGGAGATCGGCAAGAAGGCCGCCGAGGAGAGCCGCGAGGAGATCGCCAACGCGCTCAAGGGCGCGGATCTGGTGTTCGTCACCGCCGGCATGGGCGGCGGCACCGGCACGGGCGCTGCGCCCGTCGTGGCCGAGATCGCCCGCGACATGGGAATCCTGACCATCGCTGTGGTGACCAAGCCGTTCGCCTTCGAGGGCAAGACCCGCATGCGCAAGGCCGAGGCCGGCATCGACGAGCTCAAGCAGCGCGTGGACACGCTGGTCGTCATCCCCAACGAGCGCCTGCTGCAGGTCTGCCCGAAGGGCACCTCCTTCAAGGGCGCGTTCAACTTCGCGGACGACGTGCTGCGCCAGGGCATCCAGGGCATTTCCGACCTGATTTCCCAGACCGGCATCATCAACCTGGACTTTGCGGACGTGAAGGCCGTCATGGAATCCGGCGGCATGGCGCATCTGGGCATCGGCGTGGGCAAGGGCGAAAAGGCCATGGCCGACGCGGCGCAGAACGCGATCTCCTCTCCGATGCTGGAGACGAGCATCGACGGCGCGCGCGCGGTGCTCATCAATGTGACCTGCAACTCCGACTGCTCCATCGTGGACATCAACGACGCCGTCGAGATGATCACCGCCGCCGCGGACAGCGAGGCGAACATCATCTTCGGCGCGAGCATCGACGATACGCTCGAGGATGAGGTGCACATCACCGTCATCGCGACCGGCTTTGAGAAGGTGCCGTTCCCGCCGCGCGCGTCCAGCGCCGAGCGTCCGGCCTCCCTGCCCAGCCAGGCGGCGTATGTGCCGCAGAGCTACGGCGCGGCCTATCAACCGCAGCCCCAGAACCGCAGCTACACCCGCTACGACGCGGCCTACACGCCGGTGACCGGCTATGCCCAGAACCCGGCCGAGCCGGAGGTACCCACGTTCCTGAACGACAACGCGGGCAGCCAGCGCGTCTCCCCGTTCGCCGCGATGCCGGACATGCCGGCCCAGCCGGCGGAGCCGGAGCGTCCGCAGGCGGAGGATCAGCGCGCGCCGCGCTCCTTCATGGACGGCATCCCCGCGTACATGCGCCGCAAGTAAGAATCACAAACAAGTGCCGGCCCTCGTGGCCGGCATTTTGATCGAACAGGAGAAGCTGTATGGTGAAATGGGTCAAGGCGAGTGTGCTGTCACTCTATACGCTGATGATGCTGCTCATCATGGTGCTGCTGTTGTTTTTCTTCCCTGTCACGGAGTTTGCGTGCAAGCGGGTGTTCCTTTTGCCGCAATGGGCCATGCTGCTCCTGGGCACGGGCGTGCTGGGGGCGGCCATCTGGCTGGCGATGCGATCGCACGGGGGCAGGGCGAGGGATCATGCGCCGGTGCGTGCGGTGTTCTGGCTGGGCCTGCTCCTTGTGCAGCTGGCGTTTTGCTATTTCAGCTATTTCCTGACCGGCTGGGATGCTGGCATGATGCTGGAGTATGCGCACTGGATGGGCGTTTATGACATCGTGGAGGTCAATAATTTCTATTACTCCATGCATCCGAACAATGTGCTGATCACGATGATTTTCGCCGGAATCATGCGGGGATTCAAATTCATCGTCGGCGGCGAGCCGGGAATTGAACGCTGTGCCTTCGCGGTCATCGCCGTGCAGTGCGTGATCAATACGATGACAGGCGCGCTCTGCCAGAGCATTGCGCGCAGATGGACAAAATCCGAGGCGTTTTCCTGGATGGTTGCAGGCACCTACGCGGTGTTCGTGGGGCTGTCTCCCTGGCTGATGATTCCGTACACGGACAGCTTCAGCCTGATCTTTCCGGTGCTGATCCTCTGGCTCTATCAGCGGTGGGGCGACAGGAAGGCTGCGGCCTGGATCGGCATTGGATTGCTGAGCGGCATCGGATACCTGATCAAGCCGCAGACGGCCATCGTGACGATTGCGTTGGTGATCATCGAGGGGGCGAAGCTGATTGCCCGACGCGGCGTGAAGTGCATGTTGCTGCGCCTGGGCAGCATGCTGCTGTCGGCGGCGCTGATGGTCGGGCCGTTTTTTGACGCGGTGGTCAAGCGATCCGGCTTTGAGCTCGATGCGCAGCTCAACATCGGCGCGCTGCATTTTGCGATGATGGGACTGAACCGGGAGACAAACGGCGGGTTCAGCGCGGAGGATGAGCACATTACGCTGGCTGCGCTGGACAAGGCGGGCAGAACGGAGATCCAGCTGCAGGAAATCCGCAAACGGCTTGAAGCATTCGGGCCGCAGGGCCTGCTTGAGCATTTGAAGAAAAAGATGCTGACCAACTATGCGGACGGCACGTTTGCCTGGGGCGTTGAGGGCCAGTTTTTCGACCGGCTGATCGAGGACAAGCATCCCGTGATTTCGCCGCTTCTCAAGCGCTGGATCTATCCGGATGAGAACGGAGACTTTTCCGGCTTTGCGACGGTTCAGCAGTGCATATGGCTGGCGCTTTTGCTGGGCGGTCTCCTGAGTCTGGCGGCATACGGCGCCATGAAACAGGATGTGGCGCAGTATGGCCTGCTGCTGGTGATGATGCTTTCGGTGATTGGACTGACGGCGTTTGAGCTGATTTTCGAGGCTCGCGCGCGGTATCTGCTGGCTTATGCGCCGATATACATCCTGCTTGGAATCGGAGGCCTGTGGTATGGCATCGAGCGTATCCGCGCAGGCGCAGGCCGTTCTGCCGGATCAATGAATCGCAGACAGGAATGAAGAGAACAGAAAACGAGGCTGCAAAGCGTTTGCTCATGCAGCCTCGTTTTTATCAAGCGATGCGGAAGAGGGGGACGGCCTGCTTTTACAGGAACTTGATCGTGGAGCGCACCTTGCGCCAGAGGTAGTTGTAGTAGGAATACCAGTTGCGCGGGGTGGTCAGGCGAATCTGATAGAGCGCCTTCTCGTGCGCCACGATGATGACGCGGCCGTTCATCTCGTAGGTCTTCGTGCCGTCGTTGTAGTCGGCCTTGTAGTAGCAGTAGTAGCCGTTGCCGGTGCCAAAGCTGCCGGAGGCGATTTCGCCCGGGGTGAAGGTGGTGAAGCTGGCGGCCAGCTCCTCCAGCGTGGATTCCAGACGGGCACGCGCGTCAGACGCGGTCTGCGACAGACCCATGTTGTACTTCTCGATGGTGATGCGGGTCTGATAGCCGTCCGGCTCCATCATCTCGCTCTTGGGCTCGACGAACTGGACGGTCGTGTCCTGGTTGGTGTTCGGATTGAGGAGCCAGGTGTAGGGGATGGAGAAGGAGACGCCCATGGCCGTGTTCTCGTAGGTCTCATACACGAATTTCGGCGTGGGCTCCGGGGTCGGCGTGGGCTTGTCGATCGGGTCGATGGCGACCGGCGTGGCCAGCGGATTGTCCGGCGTCAGCAGGTCGAAGTCGATCTGGGGCACGCCTTCGCCTGCGTTTGCCGCAGCAGCGCCGGGCAGGGCCTCGGCGCTGGCCAGCGCGGACGTCATCAGCGCGCAGGCGAGAAGGAGAAGAAAACGCTTCATATTACAGACCTCCGTTCAGAAGCTGATATCGCATACAGGATGGATGATGGTATTGTCAGTATAGCAGGTTGAACAGAAAAAGTCAACGGCGCGCCATGCTTGAAAGCATGGCAGCGGCGGCGTATAATGGAAAGGAGAGAGGACGCCGGGCGGACGCTGCCCGGGAAAGGATGGGGCTGGAATGAAAATCGTTGTGCTGGACGGGTATACGCTCTGCCCGGGCGATCTGAGCATGGACGCGCTCGGGGAGCTGGGCGAGGTGACGTTTTACGACAGGACGCCGCAGGAGGAGATTGCGCAGCGCATCGGCGACGCGCCGGTGGTGCTGACGAACAAGGCGCGCATCACGCGCGAGGTGATGGACGCCTGCCCGCAGATGAAATACATCGGCGTGCTGGCGACGGGCTACAACGTGGTGGATCTCCCGGCGGCGAAGGAGCGGGGCATTGTCGTCACGAACGTGCCTGCCTACTCGACCCAGGCCGTTGCGCAGCACACGATGGCGCTGCTGCTGGCCTCCATGAGCCGGGTGAGCGAGTACGACGCGCGGGTCAAGCAGGGCGCCTGGAGCGCCAGCCCGGACTTCTGCTTCTATGCCGGGCCGATGGAGGAGATCGCGGGCAAGACGCTGGGCATCGTCGGCTTCGGCCACATCGGTCAGGCGGTTGCGCGCGCGGCGCTGGGCCTTGGCATGCGGGTGATCGTACACACGCGCACGCCGAAGGCGGGCCTTGAGCAGGTGGAATTCGTGACGCTGGACGAGCTGCTTCAGCGAAGCGACGTGATTACGCTGCACTGCCCGCTGACGGAAAGGACGCGCGGGCTTATCGGCAGCGATGCGATGGCCCGGATGAAGGACGGCGTGCGCGTGATCAACACGGCGCGCGGGCCGCTGGTGGACGAAAGCGCGATGGCCGAGGCGCTTTTGCGCGGCAAGGTGGCCTGCTACATGGCGGACGTGCTTTCCGCCGAGCCGCCGGCTCCGGACAATCCGCTGCTTGCCGCGCCCAATACGATTCTCACGCCGCACGTCGCCTGGGCGCCGAGGCAGACGCGGACGCGCCTGCTGGAGATTGCCGTGGGCAATGTGCGCGCATTTCTCGATGGCGCGCCCCGCAACGTGGTCTCCGTATGAGCGCATGTTGACTGACCGAAGGGGAAAAGAGAAAAGAATTTGCGCGCAGCTTGAAGTTTTCTGTTGATTTCGTCCAATTTTTTGCTATAATTTAAGTGAGGATACTCCACGATCACTTGAAACAGGCAGGAGGGATCAGGATGGATAATCATGTGATTACGATTGCGCGCAGCTATGGCAGCGGCGGACGGCGCATGGGCCGGATGCTGGCCAAGGAGCTTGGCTACGAGTTTTATGACCGTGAGATTCTGCGCATCGCGTCCGACGAGAGCGGAATCAACGAGGATCTGTTCAGGCAGGCTGACGAGACCAAGCAGCACATGCCGCTGTTCCGCATCGCCCGGGAGATGTACACGGGCGAGGTGATCCCGCCGGACAGCGAGGATTTCATCTCCAACGAAAACCTGTTCAGGTATCAGGCGAAGATCATCCGAGAGCTGGCCGCCACGCGCAACTGCGTGATCGTGGGCCGCTGCGCGAACTACATCCTGCGCGGGCGGGAGAACGTGATGAACGTGTTCGTCACTGCGCCGGTGGTCGACTGCGTGCGCCGCGTGATGCAGGAGGATGGGCTGGATCTGGAGGCCGCGGAAAAGAAGATCAAGAAGATCGACAAGCGCCGCGCGGACTACTTCAAGTACTTCACGGGCCGCCAGTGGCACGACGCCGCGCTGTACGATCTGTGCCTGAACACCGGGCATATGCCGGAGGAAAAGTGCCTGGAGGTCGTCAAGGCCTACATGAAGGCGCGCTTTGAGATGGAGTAATTCACAGGCAGCATAACCTGGCGCATGCTTCGGCATGCGCTTTTTGGCGGGCTTCGGCGCAGGATACGGCCTTGCATCCGGGCGGCAAACCGGCTATAATAGACGCATTGCATAACAACGCCGCCCGCGGCGAATGAGGAGACAGAAGAATGGCGAAGCTGTATTTCCGCTATGGAGCGATGGGCTCGAGCAAGACGGCCAATGCGGTCATGGTGCAGTACAATTACAGGGAACGCGGCTGCGAGGTGCTGATGCTCAAGCCGAAGCTGGAAAACCGCGACGGCGCGACGATCGTGCGCTCCCGCTGCGGCCTGGAGACGCAGTGCCGCTTTGTGGAGGAGCTGGACAGCATCTCCCTGGACGGCATCTCCTGCGTGATCGTCGATGAGGCGCACTTTCTGACGAGCGCGCAGGTGCGCCGCCTGGTGGATATCGTCGATGAACGCGACATCCCCGTGATCTGCTACGGCCTGCGCACGGATTTCCGGGGCGAGCTCTTCGAGGGCAGCCGCGAGCTGCTGTGCTGGGCGGACACCATCGAGGAGATCAAGACCATCTGCTGGTGCGGCAGAAAGGCGACGTTCAACGCGCGCGTGCATGACGGCAAGATCGTGCGCGAGGGCGAGCAGATCATGCTGGGCGGCAATTCCACCTATATCAGCCTGTGCCGCAGACATTGGAAGAGCGGCGAGCTGGGCAGCGCGCCGAATCTGAACGATTGACGCGGTGGAAAAAGATGTATAGAATCCCTCCCTGTGGGCAACCTGCCGGCAGGGAGGGATTTTGTATGGAATTCAAAGAGAGCCAGACCCGGGAAAACCTGATGCGCGCGTTTGCCGGCGAAAGCCAGGCGAGAAACCGCTACACCTTCTCGGCGAGCGTGGCCAGGAGCGCGGGGCTGCATGGCGTGGAACGCATCTTCCGCTTTACCGCCGAGCAGGAGAAGGAGCACGCGGAGCTGTTTCTCAAGCATCTGGCGTCCAGCGAGGGCGAGAGCATCCACATCGACGGCAGCTATCCGGTGGAAAACACGGCCTGGATGCCGGCAAGGCTGCTGCGCAGCGCGCAGCACAACGAATACGAGGAGGCAAGCCGCGTCTATCCGCAGTTTGCGCAGATTGCCAGGGAGGAGGGCTTCCCGGCGGTGGCCGGCACGTTTGAGCTGATCGCCGCCATCGAGCAGACGCACGGTGACCGCTTTGGCCTGCTCGCGCAGCGGCTGGAGGAGGGAAGGCTCTTCAAGGCCGAGCATGAGGTCGCCTGGCTGTGCCTCAACTGCGGTCACGTCCATGTCGGCACGCAGGCGCCGCCGGTCTGCCCGGCCTGCAAGCACGCGCAGGGCTACTTTGTGCGCGCGGACGCGGCGGAGCTCTTTGTGCCGCAGGGGTAAGCGTGGGAAAAGGAAAACGCCCGAAGAAGCCGAGGATTCTTCGGGCGCACGCTTTCCAAGGAAGCGGTCAGATTCTGCCGTTTTCAAAGCGGTTGATCGCGCTGAGGATGCCCTTGACAGAGGCAAAGTTGATGTTGTGCTCGGTGCCCACACCGAAGATGCGGCGTCCGCCCGGCGCGCGCAGCTGGATGTAGGCGACAGCCTGGGAATCGGAGCCGTTGCTGATGGCGTGCTCGTGATAGGTGATGAAGGAGTAGCCCTCGATGCCCGCCTGAACCAGCGCGTTGAAGAAGGCGTCGATCGGGCCGTTGCCGCGGGACTCGAGCTGCACGAAGCTGTCGCGCACGCTCAGCACGCCGGAGAAGTGCGTGACGTTCGCGGAGCTGCCGGCGATGGCCTCCTCGTAGAACTTCGCGCGGGAGAGGGCGTAGGGAGTGCTGATGTTGAGGAACTCGCGCTCAAACAGGCCGAACACCTCGTCGGGCAGCAGCTCGCGGCCGGTCCTGTCGCACTCGACCTGCACCACGCGGCCAAACTCCGGATGCATCTCCTTGGGCAGGTGATAGCCGTAGTTGTGGTCCATGATGAACGCCGCGCCGCCCTTGCCGCTCTGGCTGTTGATGCGGATGACCGGCTCGTACTCGCGGCCCACGTCCGCCGGGTCGATCGGCAGATACGGGATCTCCCAGTACGGGGACTTGCTTTCGCGCATGTACTCGTGGCCCTTGTTGATGGCGTCCTGATGGGAGCCGGAGAACGCGGTGAACGCGAGCTTGCCGGCGTAGGGCCAGCGCTCCGGCACCTTCATCTTGGTGCAGCGCTCGTAGACGTCGCGGACGTGGTCGATGTGGGAGAAATCGAGCTTCGGATCGACGCCCTGCGTGTGCATGTTCAGCGCGACGGTGACGACGTCCAGGTTGCCGGTGCGCTCGCCGTTGCCAAAGAGCGTGCCCTCCACGCGCTCCGCGCCGGCCATCATGGCCAGCTCCGTGCAGGCGACGCCGGTGCCGCGGTCGTTGTGCGGATGGATGGAGATGATCGCCGCCTCGCGGTTCGGCAGGTGACGGATGAAGTACTCGATCTGATCGGCGTAGGTGTTGGGCGTGCACATCTCGACGGTGTTGGGGAGGTTGAGGATGACGGGGTTCTCCTTCGTCGCGCCCAGCGTCTCCATGACCTGATGGCAGATGTCCACGGCGAAGTCCATCTCCGTGCCGGAGAAGGACTCCGGGGAATACTCGTAGCGGTAGTTGGTGCCGGAGCCGGCGTCGGCCTCGGTCAGCTCGCGCACGAGCTTGGCGCCCGCGACGGCGATGTCGATGATACCCTGCATGTCCTTCTTGAAGACCACCTTGCGCTGGAGGGTGGAGGTGGAGTTGTAGAAGTGGATGATGACGTTCTTCGCGCCGCGCACGGCCTCGAACGTCTTGCGGATGAGGTGCTCGCGCGCCTGAACGAGCACCTGGATGGTCACGTCGTCCGGGATGTAGTGACCGTCGATGAGCGCGCGCAGGATTTCATACTCGGTTTCGGACGCGGACGGGAAGCCGACCTCGATCTCCTTGAAGCCCAGCTCGACCAGCAGCTTGAAATACTCCAGCTTCTCCTGCAGGTTCATCGGGGTGACCAGCGCCTGGTTGCCGTCGCGCAGGTCGACGGAGCACCAGATGGGCGCCTTCTCGATGCGCTTGTCCGGCCAGGTGCGGTCCGGCAGAGAAACGGGGGTGAAAGGAATGTACTTCTCGTGGCCCTGATACATGGTTGTGTTCTCCTTTCGATTTCGGCTCTTTTGTCAATGCGTCTGCCGCTGTGCCGGGGGTCAAAAAACGCCCCCAAGCCGATTGCGGCTTAGGGGCGCAGAATGTATCCATTTCGCGCGGTACCACCCTAATTCAGCTGCGACGTCGCAGCCCTCACGGTCTCAAGCAAGACCTGACCGGTCACGGGGTCATCCGTCGCAGACTACTTGCTGTTTTCGCCTACGCAATTCCGGGAGGAGTTCTCAAAAGGCTTCCCGCCGGCTCGCACCGCCCGCCGGCTCTCTTGAAGGAAGGATCCCTGTGATTTTTTCCCATCATCATCTTTACAAGTCGTGGAATATGAACTTGAACAGTATTGTATCGGAGAAAAAACGGTTTGTCAAGGGGCGAAAACAAAAGGCGCGAAAAAAATCGGGCGGCGCCCTGCAGCGGCGCCTGACCGCCGAAAAAAGCGAAAAAACGCAAAAATTCCAGCGCAAAACAGGGAAAAAGCCTTGACAAAAACGCATGAGAGCGGTTAAAATAACCAATGCGTATGTTCGCCTGTTAGCCCCGGGCCCTCGTGCGCGCGTTTGCAGAGCGTCTGACCAGCGCGATGCGTTTTATTGTGGATATCAAGATTCACCACGAGGAGGAAATTCACGTGAAAACGTTTATGGCAAATGCCCAGAACGTCGAGCGCAACTGGTATATCGTTGACGCCGACGGCATGACCCTTGGCCGACTGGCCAGCCAGGTTGCCGCGATCCTGCGCGGCAAGAACAAGCCGACCTTCACCCCGCATGTGGACTGCGGCGATCACGTCATCGTCATCAACGCGGCGAAGGTTGTGCTGACCGGCAAGAAGCTGGATCAGAAGATCTACTACCATCATTCCGGCTATGCGGGCGGCCTCAAGAAGACCGCGTACCGCAAGCTGATCGACGAGAAGCCGGAGTTCGCTGTGAAGCACGCCGTCGTGGGCATGCTGCCCAAGGGCCCGCTGGGCCGTCAGATGGCGCGCAAGCTGCGCGTGTACGCCGGTGCTGAGCATGAGCATGAGGCCCAGAAGCCGGTCGTGCTCGAGCTCGTGAAGTAATTGCAGGAAGGAGTGTTTGACACATGGCACAGGTTCAGTATCAGGCGGTTGGCCGCCGCAAGAAGGCCATTGCTCGTGTTCGCCTCATTCCGGGCGAAGGCAAGATCGTGATCAACGGTCGCGATATCGATAACTACTTCGGTCTGGAGACCCTCAAGATGACTGTCCGTCAGCCGCTGGCGCTCACCTCTCTGGAGGGCCGCTACGACGTGCTGGTGAACGTGTACGGCGGCGGTCTGTCCGGTCAGGCCGGCGCGATCCGCCACGGCATCTCCCGCGCGCTGATCAAGGCTGATCCGGAGCTGCGTCCGGCCGTGAAGAAGGCTGGCTTCCTCACGCGCGATCCGCGTATGAAGGAGCGCAAGAAGTACGGCCTGAAGGCTGCCCGCCGCGCGCCGCAGTTCTCCAAGCGCTAATCCGAATAGCGAGTCAGGGAGGCAGAAGATTATGGCTATCCTTAACGGCATTGTCACCGTGCTGCTCGTCGTGTCTGCGCTGATTCTCATCGTCACCATTCTGCTCCAGCCGGGCGAGAGCAACGGCCTGGGTGCGATTGCCGGCGGCGCTGAGACGTTCTTTGGCAAGAACAAGGCGAAGTCCATGGAGGGCAAGCTCGCTCTGGCAACGAAGGTTTCCGCGGTCGTGTTCATCGTCTGCGGCCTGCTCGTTGCGGTGCTTGGCTAATGAATTGACAACCCCAAAGAGGCTGAAGCGGAAAGCGCTTCGGCCTCTTTTCACTATATTTCGCGAGTGGACAGATGCGGGCCTGTTTTGAAAAAGCGGCTGCACACGCATGTTTTGCGAATGAGAAACAGACCCTAAGGCTGAACAAACAGGAATCGCAGGATTCGGGAGTGGAAACCATGAAAAAAGGAAATCCGGGAAAGGCGCGCATTGTCCGCCGTATCCCGATCAGCGGCTTTGCCTCGCCGTCAAAGTCCGGAAAGGGCAAGGGCGGCCAGGAGGAAAAGCGCGAAACGCTGCGCCTGACCGTGCGCGGCCTTTTCCACGGCGCGGTGCGGATGGAGGCGGAAGACGGAAGCGTTCTGACCTGCTCAAAGGAGAACGCCCGCGGCACGCTGTGGGGCGACGTCGTGGAGGCCGAGCGGATCGGCCGGGAGCGCGTGCGCGTGCGCAGGGTACTGACGCGCGCACACGAGGAGATCGTCGGCGTGCTGCATGAAAAGCAGGGCGTGCGCTATATCCTGCCGCTGGAGCGCAGGCTGCCGCAGGGTATCGCCGTGCGGCCGGGCGGGGAGGAGGCGCACGACGGGGACGTCGTGCACACGAAGGTGGTGCGCTGGGAGGACGAAGGCGGTCTGCTAGTGCGCATTGACGGCGTTTTGGGCAGCTTCGGCGAGGCCAGGGCCGCGCTCGATGCGCTGATCGTCAGCCAGCACCTGCGCACGGCGTTTGACGAGGATGCGCTGCGCGAAGCGGACGCCTGCAAACCGGCCGACCTGGCGGACGATCCGACGAGAACCGATCTGCGCGGCCTGCTGTCCTTCACCATCGACGGCAGCGACGCGAAGGACTTCGACGACGCGGTGAGCCTGGAGCGGCTGGAGGGCGGCCTTTGGCGCCTGGGCGTGCACATCGCGGACGTGGGACACTATGTGCCGCAGGGCTCGGCGCTCGACCGGGAGGCCTGGCTGCGCGGCACGAGCGTGTACTTCCCGGGACGCGTGCTGCCGATGCTGCCGGAGCAGCTCTCCAACGGCGTGTGCTCGCTGCGCCCGGACGAGGACAAATTCACCATGAGCGCGCTGATGGACATCGACGAGGGCGGAAACGTGGTGCACACGCGCCTGCTGCGCACGATCACGCGCTCCAACGCGCGGCTGGTGTATGACGACGTGAACCGGCTCTTTGACGGCGACGCGGCGCAGCGGGAGCGGATGGCCGATCTCGAGGAGACGTTGCTGGCCATGCGCGAGCTGGCGCGGCGTATCCGCCAAAGGAGGCAGGCGCAGGGCGCGATCGACTTTGACACGGACGAGCCGAAATTCATTCTGGATGAGGCGGGCGAGCCGGTGGAGATCGCCAAAAGGGCACGGGGCGAGGCTGAGCTGATGATCGAGGACTTCATGCTCACGGCGAACGAGGTCGTGGCGAGGTTTGCCAAGTCGCGCGGCGTGCCGCTGCTCTACCGCGTGCATGAGAAGCCGGACCCAGAGAAGCTCGATGCGCTCAAGGACTTCCTCGACGGCCTCGGCGTGGACACGCGCGGCCTGCGCCACAACGCGCAGCCGGGCGAAATCCGCGCGGTGCTCGAGCGCACGCGGGAGACGCCGGAGTTCAGCGTGGTCAGCACGCTGGCGCTGCGCAGCATGCAGAAGGCGCGCTACGACGTCAGTCCGCTGGGCCATTACGGCCTGGCGATGGAGGACTATTGCCACTTCACCTCGCCGATCCGGCGCTATCCGGATCTGGTGGTCAGCCGCGCGCTGACAGCGGTGCTCACGGGCGGACGAGCGACGCTGCACGGCGACGCGCTGGCGGAAGCGGCGATGCGCAGCTCGGACTGCGAGCGCGCGGCGGTGGAGGCCGAGCGCCTGGCAGACAAGCTGATGATGGCGCGCTTCATGCATGGGCACGTCGGGGAGCTGTTTGACGGCATCGTCAGCGGCGTGAGCGAGTGGGGCCTGTATGTATCGCTTGCAAACGGCGCGGAGGGCTTCCTGCACGTGCGCACGATGGACGACTGGTTTGACTTTGACGAGCGGCGCATGACGCTGCGCGGCGAGCGAACCGGCTGCGTGTTCTCGCTCGGGCAGACGCTGTGCGTGCGGGTTGTGAGCGTCGAGCTGGAATCCTCGAGCATCGACCTGGAGCCCGCGCAGCCGCTGAATCCGAAGAAAAAAGAGAAATCCGACCGCAAGAAAGAGCGCGAACGCCTGCGCGGGTTCAGAAAGTAAGGTATTTGCATGCTGTTTGCCCGCCGGAAAGGAAGTTTTGTCTTGCGTCCGGTGACAGTTCCTGATATACTTGTAGAAAGATGTGATTCTCGCGTGGAGCGTACAAGGGATAGGAGCGATACGTATGGCTTATAAATCAAGGGTGTCCGACGCAGTGGTGCGCCGGCTTCCGATGTATTATCGTCATCTCAAGGAGCTGGAGAAGGCGGGCGTGGTGCGCATCTCTTCTCAGGAGCTGGGCGAACGCATGAACCTGACGGCCTCGCAGATCCGTCAGGACATCAACTGCTTCGGCGGCTTCGGCCAGCAGGGCTACGGCTACCATGTGGCCAATCTCAAGGAGCGCATCGGCGAGATCCTGGGCCTGCACAAGCAGTACCACATGATCATCGTCGGCGCGGGCAACATCGGCCGCGCGGTGGCGAACTATGCGGGCTTCTCCCGTGAGGGCTTCAACATCCAGGCGATCTTCGACGTCTCCGAGGCGCTGGTGGGCATCGACGTTCATGGCATCCTCGTGCAGCCGATGGAGAAGCTGGATACCTGGCTGTCTGCGCATCAGGTGGATATCGCGGTGCTGTCCGTGCCCAAGGCCTGCGCGCAGGACATCGCCGATCAGCTGGTGCGGGGCGGCGTGCGCGCCATCTGGAACTTCGCGCCGGTGGATCTGACGCTGCCGGAGGGCGTGGCGGTCAACAATGTGCACCTGTCTGATAGCCTGCACATCCTGTCTTACCGCATGAATGAGAAGGAGCTGTTCGCGGCGATTGACGCGGCGAAGAAGTCCTGACGACCGATTTTTTTCTGAGGAGAACTGGACAATATGGCTTTGGATCGCCGCAGGTCCTCGGGGCGCAGCCGCCGCGGACGGGCCGATGCAAAAGAGGAAAGGAGCCTGTTCCCGGTCTGGACGCTGATCGTCGTGCTGGGCTGCGCGGCTGTGTGGCTCGCCGGCGCGAAAATCTATCAGGAGCAAATGGCGGCATATGAATCGTATGCCGCCATTCGTCAGACTGTGAGCAGCGATACGTTTTTCCCGGGCGTGACGATCGACGGCACGGAGCTGGGCGGCATGACCCTCGGCGAGGCGCAGGCGCTCATCGCTGACCGGCAGGAGCAGACCTCGCAGGCGTTTTCGCTCGTGGTCGCCTCGGGCGATCGGCGCTGGCGCATCACCTCGCAGGAGGTGCCGGTGACCTTCGACGCGCAGACGGTGCTCGCGCGTGCGTATGCCGTGGGCCGCACGGGCACGCTGGAGGAGCGCTATGCGCAGATTCAGCATGCGGCTAAAAACGGCGTGCATTTTTCGACCGGCTTTACCTATGACCGCAGCGCGATTGACAGCCTGGTGGACATCATCGGCGACAGCCTGGACGTGGAGATGAAGGACGCGGCCATCGACGCGTTTGACATGAACAGCAAGACGTTCTCCTTCACCGACGCGCAGACGGGCTATCGCGTCGACCGCGCGCAGCTGGCGGCGGATATCCTGGCGGCGCTGGACGAGGGCGCGTACGACCGCGTGATCGTGCCCCAGGGCGAGACGATTGAACCCAATGTGGTGCGCTCGCAGCTGGAGGGCCTCTTCGGCCGCATCTCTTCCTTCTCGACGAAGACGAGCAAGGATCCGGACCGCAATACGAACATCGCGCTGTCGGCCAGTGCGCTCAACGGGCGCGTGGTGCTCCCGGGCGAAACGCTGTCCTTCAACGAATGCACGGGCCAGCGCACGGGCGCGAAGGGCTACCGCGAGGCGGGCGCGATTGCGGGCGGCGTGCTCGTGGACGACACGGGCGGCGGCGTCTGCCAGACGTCCTCGACGCTGTTCAACGCCGTCGTGCGCGCAGACCTGACCATCGTGAAGCGCAGCGCACACAGCTGGCCGTCCTCCTACGTCAATAAGGGAGAGGACGCGACGGTCAACTGGCCGTCGCTGGACTTCGTCTTCAAAAACGACGGCAAGTTCCCGGTGTTTGTCGTCGCATGGTTTGAAAACCAGACGGTGACGGTGGAAATCTACGGTCAGCTGCTGGAAAACGGCATGACGATCGACCTGGAATCGACCGTGACGAAGACGATCAAGCCGTCCGACGAGATCCTTTACACGCTGGATCCCTCGCTGCCGGTGGGCACGCGCCAGTACGGCCGCGAGAAGCGCACGGGCTACGAGGTGGATACTTTCAAGGTCTACAAGGACAGCACGGGCAAAGAGATTGAGCGCAGGAAGCTCTGGACGACGACGTACCGCGCTTCGCAGAAGGAGATTCTCTACAACGACGGCTCCGCGTCCGCGGCAGGCGAGTAAAGAGGAAGGCTAGATGATCGAATGAAGAAGGGCGATGCGCGCCGCGGCGAGCTGCTGGCCACGGCAGAACGTCTGTTTTATACGAAGGGCTACGAGAAGACGTCCGTGCAGGACATCCTGAACGAGATGGGCTTCTCCAAGGGCGGCTTCTATCACCACTTTGACAGCAAGCTCGCGGTGCTGGAGGCGATCTGCGAGACGCGCGCGCAGGAATGCGGCGAGCAGGCCCGGCAGGCTGCCGCGCGGACGGAGGGCACGGCGGTCGACAAGCTCAACGCGGTGTTCCACGACTCGGCCATCCTGACCAGCGGCAACAGCGGCTTCATCTCGCTGATGATCCAGGTCGCCTATCGCGAGGACGGCGCGCTGATGCGCGAGAAGATGAGAAGCAGCCAGATGGACGCCATGCTGCCGGTGCTGCGCGATATCCTCGCCGAGGGCGCGGCGAGCGGAGAGTTCTTCATCGGGGACGTGGACGCGTTCGCGCCGATGCTGCTGAGGCTGTACCTGGTCTTTACCGACGAAATCGCATTCCTGCTCGCGCGCGAGGAGCACGAGGAGGCGCTCATGGACGAACTGATCCGCAAGCTGAACGCCTACCGCACGGCGATTGAGCGGGTGCTGGTCGCGCCGTTTGGCTCCATCGCGCTCTTTGAGGCGAAGGAGCTGCAGCTGCTGGCGCAGACGATCCTGCGCGAGCGCGTGCGCAAGAGGGCGGACGCGCTGCTGGGCAAGTAAACGAGGGCCTTTCCGCCGACGGTCTGCTGCTGCCAGTCTGCCAAGGCATCCTTGCATCTGCTGTGAACAACCCGTGATCCCGCACACAGGTGAAAGAAAGAGGGATGAAGATGAATACAATCGCCTATAAATGCCCCTGCTGCGGCGCACCGCTTACATACAGCAGTACGGCCAATCGACTGGAATGTGCCTCCTGCGGCAATGGCTACGATATAGAGGCTATCGAAGCGATGCATCCCGCCGAAGGCGGCAGCGTGCAGTTTGCGCTGCCGACAGATACCTTCCAAACAAACGACGCAGGAGAAATGCAGGCCTACGTCTGCAAGAGCTGTGGCGCGGAGCTGATGACCGAGGAAACGACCACGGCGACGGAGTGCCCATATTGCGGCAGTCCGACGATCCTTCCGGATCGCATCGAGGGCGGCGTCAAGCCGGAGCTGGTGATCCCCTTCACCGTAACCAAAGAGCAGGCCCAGCAGGCCTTCAACGGCTACTTCAAGGGCAAACGCCTGTTGCCGAACATCTTTCTGCACACGCGCAACCGCATTGCGGAAATGCGCAAGCTCTACGTTCCGTATTGGCTGTTCGATTGCGACGCACAGGGCAGCATTGTCTATGACGCGGAAAAGCGGCAGACGGAGCGCCAAGGTGACTGGGAGATCACCCGTATCAAGCACTACATCGCGCACCGCGAGGGCCGCATGTGCTTTGAGAGCATTCCTGTGGACGGCAGTGAAAAGCTGGATGGTCGGATCACGGAGTCGCTTGAGCCATACGACCTGAGCGCTGCTGTGCCGTTCAGGCCCTCCGTTCTCGCTGGGGCGATGGCCGATCATGCGGATGTCGATGCCCACGCCTGCGAGGGACGTGCGGTGGAGCGCGTGGAAACCAGCATTTCCAACACCCTGCGGGGTACTGTGAAGGGCTACACCAGCGTGACTGAGCGAAGCAAGAATATCCGTGCTGAGGGCGGAAAGGTCACGCCGGTGCTGATGCCCGTGTGGCTGATCACGACGGAAAAGGAAGACAAGACCTATACCTTTGCAATCAACGGACAGACTGGTAAGCTGACATGCGACGTTCCCGCAGACAAGAAGAAATCCTTTGCATGGGGCGGCGGCGTATTTGCGGGCGTTCTCGGATTGAGCGTGCTGGCGATGACTTTGTTGGATCAGCTGGCCAGCGGCACGCTTCTGATGGCGGCCATTCTTGCGGCGGTTGTCGCGCTGATCGTCGTCGGCTGCCTGAGAGGGCAGCTCAAGCAGGCGGCACAGCAGAGCGCCGCAGAGAATTATGTGCGGGAAGGTTCCTTTGATTTGCAGGTCAGCTTTGACCACTTCCTCTATGAAACGACGCAGCGCAGAAGGATCGAGACCAAGAAAGACTAAAGCATGGGAGGATATGACGTATGGGATTGATTGCAGCGGGCCTGAACGCTGTCGGCGGAACGCTGGCCAGCCAATGGAAAGAGTATTTTTATGTGGACGCCCTGCCGGATAACGTGCTTGCGGCGAAGGCGGCGAAAAAGACCAAAGGACGCTTCGGCGGCAGCCGCTTTGAGGATGACAACGTCATTTCCGACGGCTCTGTGATCGCCGTGGCCGATGGTCAGTGCATGATGATCGTGGATCAGGGAAAGGTCGTGGACTTCTGCGCCGAGCCCGGAGAGTACATCTTTGATTTGAACGGTGAGCCCAGTCTGTTCTATGGCGCTTTCGATAGTAATAAGGCCATGACGCTTTTGAAGGAGACGTTTGATCGCTTTTCCTTTGGCGGACAGGCGGGCAGGGATCAGCGGGTGTATTTCTTCAATACCAAGGAAATTCTTGGCAACAAGTATGGCACGCCCAGCGCCGTCCCCTTCCGCGTTGTGGATTCAAACATTGGGTTGGACGTGGACATTTCCATCCGCTGCTTTGGAGAATACAGCTATCGCATCACCAATCCCATGCTGTTTTATTTAAACGTCTGCGGCAATGTGGAAGGCGAATATACCCGAGACCAGATTGACAGCCAGCTCAAGAGTGAGCTGCTGACGGCGCTTCAGCCGGCATTTGCGAAAATTTCGGAGATAGGAATTCGATACAGCGCACTGCCCGGACACACGCTGGAGATTGCACAGGCGCTCAATGAGGTGCTCTCGGAAAAGTGGGCGAACCTGCGCGGTGTAGAAATCGTGTCCTTTGGCGTGAATTCCGTCAAGGCCTCCGAAGAGGATGAGGCCATGATCAAGGAGTTGCAGCGCAATGCCGTTTTCCGCAACACCAATATGGCTGCGGCGCATCTGGTGGGCGCGCAGGCACAGGCCATGCAGGACGCAGCAAAGAATACCGGCGGCGCATTTACTGGATTTATGGGTATGAACATGGCCCAAGGCAGCGGTATGAACGCTGCGCAGCTATATCAGATGAACGTGCAACCGCAGAGCACCTCCACACCACAAAAAACAAGAGAGAGCTGGACGTGTACCTGCGGGGCGACGGTCACTGGCAAGTTCTGCCCCGAGTGCGGTTCCAAGAAGCCGGAGCCGGCGAGCAGCGCCTGGAAATGCGCCTGTGGCGCGACGGTGACCGGCAAGTTCTGCCCCGAGTGCGGTTCGCGCAAACCGGCGGATGAAGGCTGGACTTGTTCCTGCGGAGCGGTGAACAAGGGCAGGTTTTGCGCGGAATGCGGCGCAAAGAAGCCAGCAGGCGCGCCTCTCTACCGATGCGACAAATGCGGCTGGACACCTGCCGATCCGAAGAATCCGCCCAAATTCTGCCCCGAATGCGGCGATCCATTCGATGATCAGGACATCACCTGATGCGCTGATTTTCATTTTCTCTGTCTGCACTTTGCCAATGCGGCTTAAAAATACCCTGCGCTGTTGTATTGAAGGTTTCCCTTCAAACCATAACGGCTTGACATCCTTGTGGATTTGCAGTATATGTATATCGTTGAGGGAAGGGAGGAGCCTTCCCAGGCATCATAACTGCCATGCATTCCCGGAGCCTCTTGCGTACGATGCTGATGATCCTGGGCCTTCCCGCCGGCGGGAGGGCCTTTTGTCGCACCCACGTATAGAAATCTGAAGGTCAAAACGAATGGCTTGACAAGTAAACCGACGCCCGATATAATACAATGTCGTTGTATGGACATTGCGAAACAAGCTGAGGAGTATCAAATATGCTGAAAAAATATCTGCTCTGCGCGCTGATCTCCATGGTGCCGCTGATCGAGCTGCGCGGCGGCGTGCCGGTTGCGGTGGGCATGGGCCTGCCGTATTGGAGAGCGCTCGTCGTCTGCGTGATCGCCAACATGCTGCCGGTGCCGGTCATCTACTTCTTTGCCCGCAAGGTGCTCGAGTGGGGCAAGGACAAAAGGTACATCGGCAAATTCTTTACCTACTGCATCGAGAAGGGCGAGCGCGGCGGCGAGAAGCTGACCGAGAAAGCCGGCAAGCGCGGCCTGTTCGTCGCTCTGATGCTGTTTGTGGGCATCCCGCTGCCGGGCACCGGCGCGTGGACCGGCACGCTGGCGGCGTCCTTCCTGAATATGGGCATCAAGACCACGTCCCTGGCGGTCTCCTGCGGCGTTGTGATCGCGGGCATCATCATGGGCGTGGCGAGCACCGGCGTGTTCAGCATGATTGGTCTGTGAGGCGATTCGTATGAAAAACAATGCTGTGCTGAAAAGCCTGCTGCTGGCGGTGCAGGGCGCGATTGTCGGCACGGGCGCGATTCTTCCGGGCGTCAGCGGCGGCGTGCTGTGCGTGGCGTTCGGCATCTATGAGCCGATGATGGCGCTGCTCTCGCACCCGGGCAAGTCGTTCAAGGTCTACTATAAGATGTTCATTCCGTTCCTGATCGGCTGGGTGCTGGGCTTTACGCTGCTGGCCAACGTGGTGGAGGCGATGTTTGCCGCCTCCGCGACGGTGGCGCTGATGCTCTTCTTCGGCCTGATCTGCGGCACGCTGCCGGAGCTGATCAAGGATTCCGAGCGCAGCGACGCGAAGATGGACTGGACGCCGTTCGTGCTTTCGCTGTCTCTGGCGTACTTCCTGTTCAATCTGCTGGAGCGCGGCATGACGGGCCAGGCGGAAACCAGCGCGCTGAGCTTCGTGTTCTGCGGCCTGGTCTGGGGACTGAGCCTGATCATCCCGGGCCTGAGCTCCTCCTCGGTGCTGCTGTACATGGGCCTGTATGAGCCGATGACCGCGGGCATCGCGGCGATTGACTTTGGCGTGATCCTGCCGCTGCTGCTGGGCCTGGCGATCACGGTGATTTCGCTGGCCAGGGTGGTCAACAGCCTGTATGAAAAGCACTACGCGCTCGTCTCCCGACTGATTCTGGGCTTCGTGATCGCGTCCACGCTGAAGATTGTGCCGTCGAGCTTTGAAAGCGTCGGCGCGCTGGTGCTCTCGCTGCTCTGCTTTGCCGTGGGCTTTGCGGTGGCCAGGGGCATGGACTGCGCGAAGGAAAAGCAGGGCACCAAGGAATAACTGCCTGATACCGCGCGAAGCGAAGAAGGGAGTCTCAGGGACAATGTCCCTCAGGCAGGTTTTAGGGCGGCAGCCCTAACGTTCCCCAATGAGATAAAAACGCAGTCTCAGAGCAGGCTGCGCAGCAGCCTACGATTGAGACGGGTTGGATTCGTAACCGCATCATCAAACCAAACGGGACTCCCGGCCAAACTGGCCCGGAGCCCCGCTTTTGTTACTTGTTGTTGTCCACAATGTATTCGTTCGGCCTCGGCCCGCCGACGAGCTTCTTGTCCCACAGGCCGTACTGATCCGTGTTGCGCAGCGCGGCGATCATGTAATCCTTGATCTGGGGATAGTCCCTGGAAAGCGTGCGGATGAGCTCCTTGATCTCCTCGCGCTTGGAGTGGCCGTCCGCCGGACAGGGATTCTTGATAACGGGCAGCTCGAGCGCCTTGACCATGTGCTTGACGTGCTTCTCCGGGACGTAGATCATCGGCCGGATGACGGTGACGCCCTTGCGGGAAAGATAGGTGTTGGGGTGGAAGGTGTGCAGGCGGCCCTCAAAGAGCAGGCTCATGAGCAGCGTTTCGATGGCGTCGTCCCGATGATGGCCAAGCGCCACCTTGTTGCAGCCCAGCTCCTTCGCGGCGTCGTTGAGCGCGCCGCGGCGCATCTTCGCGCACAGGGCGCAGGGATTGGTCTCCTTGCGCACGTCGAAGATGATGTGGGCGATCTCCGTGTCGATGACGGTGTAGGGCACGTCCAGCTTCCCGCACAGCGCAGCGATGGGCGCCACGTCAAACGGCTCCAGCCCCAGCTTGAGCGTGATGGCCTGCAGGGTGAAGTCCTTGCCGGAAAACCTGCGGTAGAGAGAGAGCGCGTAGAGCAGCAGCAGGCTGTCCTTGCCGCCGGAAACGCCCACGGCGATGCGGTCGCCCGGGGCGATCATCTCAAAATCGGTGTCCGCCTTGCGGACGCAGCCCAAAACAGTCTTCATGGCGCCTTGCCTCCTGCATGTTTCCGTGTAAGTTTTCAAAAGCCCCAGCCCCGGCACAGGGCTGCAAGATTTACAGCTTTTCGTCGCGATGGACCGGCAGCATGCCGGTTTGCAGAGGTGATTATACAGGGCAAACAAGAATCTGTCAAGCGCGAAAGGTTATGCTTGACAAAGGGAAGAAAATCTGATATCATAGTCCAGCTTTCATAAGGAAGCGAACTCAATAACCTTATCCAGAGCGGCGGAGGGAATAGGCCCTGTGAAGCCCGGCAACCGGAGTCAAATCCGGTGCTAAATCCTACGACAGCGATGTCGGCAGATGAGGTGTGGTCAAGATTGCAGCCGCTCTGATTGTGCAGAAATCAGAGCGGTTTTTCTTCACCTTATGGAAATCGCGCAGAAAACCGTGCGGCGGGCACGGAACGCTTTCTTCACCCCAAGCAGCTGGCACATCTTGAAGGAGAAAGAGAAAAGATATGGAAAAAATGAAAAAGCTGTTCACGTCCGAATCCGTGACCGAGGGCCATCCGGACAAAATCTGCGACCAGATCAGCGATGCGGTGCTCGACGAGATCCTCAGCCAGGACCCGTATGCGCGCGTGGCCTGCGAGACCTGCACCACGACGGGCATCGTCATGGTCATGGGCGAGGTGACGACGACCGCCCGCTACGCGGTGGACGACATCGTGCGCAGGGTCGTCTGCGAGATCGGCTACGACCGCGCCAAGTACGGCTTTGACGGCAGCACCTGCGCGGTGCTGACCGCGCTGCACGGCCAGAGCCCGGATATCGCGCAGGGCGTGGATGCGGCGCTGGAGGGCCGCTCCGTCGGCGAGAACGACATCGGCGCAGGCGACCAGGGCATGATGTTCGGCTTTGCCTGCGACGAGACCCCGGAATACATGCCCATGCCCATCGCGCTGGCGCACCGCATCACCCGCAAGCTCTCCGAGTGCCGCCGCAGCGGCCAGCTCTCCTGGCTGCGCCCGGACGGAAAGAGCCAGGTGACCGTCGAGTACGACGAGAACGACCGCCCCGTGCGCGTGGACACCGTCGTCGTCTCCACCCAGCATGCGCCGGAAATCGAGCACGATGAGCTCAGCCGCGAGATCATCGAGAAGGTCATCAAGACCTCTGTGCCGGCGGAGCTGCTGGACGAGCAGACCCGCTTCCTCATCAACCCGACGGGCAAGTTCGTCATCGGCGGCCCGATGGGCGACTCCGGCCTCACCGGCCGCGAGATCATCGTGGACACCTACGGCGGCTACGCCCGCCAC
>JAGBDL010000049.1 GCA_017937505.1 Clostridia bacterium
GATAGGGCAGGCCGCTGTCCAGATGGGCGCGCAGCGCCTGCCTGAATGCGGGCGTTTCCTCCGAGAGCGCCTGCGCGGCGCGGGAAAGGTGCGGCAGGGCTTCCTCCTCGCAGCCGAAGGACAGGTGCGTGACCACGCCGAGGGCGGACAGCAGCGCGACGCCCCCGGCGGCAAACTCCGGCGCGGGCGCGCCGCTAAAGCGCACGGGCAGCTCGAGCACCAGGTCGCAGCCGTTCATGAGCGCCATCCTGGCGCGGGTCCACTTGTCGTACCGGGCGAAGCTGCCGCGCTGGGTGATGCAGCCGCTCATCACGCAGACCACATGGTCCGCGCCGGACAGCGCTCTCGCGCGCGCGAGGTGCAGCGCGTGCCCCCTGTGGAACGGATTGTATTCGCAGACGACGCCGCAGACCCGCATGGCGGACTCCTTTCACAAAGCGATGATTTCTGTCCGGTTTGCCGATAAAATTCTCATGTAACCTTTTCAAAACCGGAAAAATGCGGTATAATCACTTTGAATCATTTCGTTATTTTGGGCTTATTCTAAGGATAAGCCTATTATAACATGCCAGGCGTGAATTACAAATACAAACGGAGGTAGATTCCCATGAAGATTCTGGTCATCAACGCCGGTTCTTCTTCCCTGAAGTTCCAACTGATCGACATGGAGGACGAGTCTGTCAAGGCGAAGGGCCTTGTCGAGCGCATCGGCATCGAGGGCACCCACTTCAAGCAGACCGTTGCCGAGGGCAACAAGGTGATCGAGTTCACCCGCAACATGGCCGACCACACCGAGGCCATCGCGGCCGTTCTGGACGCGCTGACCGACAAGGAGAACGGCGCGATTGCGTCCCTGGACGAGATCGGCGCGTGCGGCCACCGCGTGCTCCACGGCGGCGAGACCTTCAAGGAGTCTGCCCTCGTGACCGAGGAGAGCATGAAAGCCATCGAGGACCTCATCCCCCTCGGACCGCTCCATCAGCGTCCGAACATCGCGGGCATCAAGGCCTGCCAGGCGGTCATGCCGGACAAGCCGAACGTCGCCGTGTTTGACACCGCGTTCCATCAGACCATGCCGCCCAAGGCGTTCCTCTACGCGGTTCCCTACGAGTACTACAAGACCCTGAAGGTCCGCCGCTACGGCTTCCACGGCACCTCCCACCGCTTCATCGCGGGCGAGACCCCGAAGTACCTGGGCAAGGATCCCAAGGACTGCAAGTTCATCATCTGCCACCTGGGCAACGGCTCCTCGCTGAGCGCCATCGTCGGCGGCAAGGTCGTGGATACCTCCATGGGCCTCACCCCGCTGGAGGGCATCGTGATGGGCACCCGCTCCGGCGACGTCGATCCGGCCGTCCTGGAGTACATCATGGACAACACCGGCATGGACATCCACCAGATGCTCAACGTCCTCAACAAGAAGTCCGGCTTCGCCGGCCTGTCCGTGTCCTCCGACATGCGCGACGTCAAGGCCGCTGCGGCCGCCGGCGACGAGCAGGCGAAGAACGCGGTGGACATCTGGGTGTACCGCCTGCAGAAGTACATCGGCTCCTACATGGCCGCCCTCCAGGGCGCGGACGCCATCGTCTTCACCGCCGGCATCGGCGAGAACGACACCCAGGCCTGCGCCGATGTGATCGCGGGTTTCGAGTGGATGGGCATCAAGATCGACCCGGCCAAGAACGTCCGCGGCGCCTGCGGCATCATCAGCACCGACGACTCCACCGTCAAGGTTCTGCGCATCCCGACCAACGAGGAGCTGCCGATCGCCCGCGATACGCTGGAAATTGTTTCCAAGCTGTAATATTTGCGCTTGACAATCGCATAGATTGTGCGTATAATATGGAACGGTCAACTTTGAGGTGAAATGATGAAGCTGGATATCACCAAGGGCATCCAGAGGAAAGGCATTGATGTGCCGTTTGAGCTGACGGATGTCTGGGGCGAGGATCATTGGAACGGCGATACGATTGCGTATGTCCGCCCTGTTTCCCTTTCCGGCACGTATATGCTCGCCGATGAGACCGTGATCGTGCGCGGCGTTGCCCGCGCCGTGATTCAGTCCCCCTGCGCCAGATGTCTCAGGCCCACCCAGACCCGGGTCGAGGCTGAGCTGGAGGAGGCGTTCATCCGCGATACGGGTGAGGCGCCGGAGAGGGACGAGGATCAATACTTGTATTCGGGCCATGTGCTTGAGCTGGACGAGGCAGTGCGCACCGCGCTCCTGCTTGAAATGCCCTCGCGCGTCCTCTGCAGGGAGGACTGCCGCGGGCTGTGCGACCAGTGCGGCGCAGACCTGAACACAACCGAGTGTTCGTGCCAGAAGGATCTGACCCACAGAAATCCTTTTTCGGCATTAGCATCTTTGCTGAATGAGGATGAGGAGGTGTAAACAATGGCTTGTCCGAAGGGAAAAATTTCCAAGTCCCGCGGCCGCATGCGCCGCGCGAACTGGAAGCTGTCCGCGCCCGGCATCGTCAAGTGCCCGCGCTGCCAGCAGATGAAGCTCGCTCACCGTGTCTGCAAGCACTGCGGTTACTATGACGGTAAGCAGGTCATCAACATGGAAGCCGAAACCGCTTCCGCGAACTGATCAGTTCAAACTCGCCCGGCTGAGGAATCAGCCGGGCGTTTTTTCTTTCAAAAAGGGCTTGACAGGACGCGCATGCGCCTATATAATCAAGAAGCTTTATAAATTAGATTGATTTAATGGAGGCGAGGACGTGAAAACCACGCCGGACAACAGAAGGCCGGAGCATATCGCCGCGCTGCGCCGTGTGCTGCTTTTGCGCAGGCAGGCGACGCGCCAGCAGCTTGCCGCTGAGACGGGCCTGAGCGCGATGACGGTCGGCAAGCTGCTGGGCGACATGACGGCGCGCGGCGAGGTGCGCCAGCCCAGGACGCAGAGCCAGGGCAGCGGCAGGCCGTCCATGATTGCCGAGTACAACGGGGACTACGCACACTTTGCCGCGATCGTCGTGGAGCAGCGGGAGGGAAAGAGCGCCTTCACGCTGAGCGTCGTCAATCTCTTCGGCGAAACGGTGTACAGCGAGACGCTGCTGCTTGACGAGACGCGCGCGGACAGCTTTGACGGCTTCTTTGCGCGGATGATCGCCGCAGGTTACCGCCTGAGGCTGGCGGTGCTGGTGCTGCCGGGCGTGGCCGAGGGCGAGGAGATGCTGCTGTGCGACTTCGAGGATCTGGTGCGCGGCCAGGTGCTGCACAGGATCAGGCGGCTTTTCGGCGTGGAGGTGCTGTTTGAAAACGACGTGAACGCCGCGGTCTTCGGCCATGGGTTTGAAGCGTCGGACGAGGTCTGCGCGGGCATCTACTTCCCGCGACGCTACTGCCCGGGCGCAGGCGTCGTCGTGCGCGGGGAGATTCTGCACGGGCATCGCCGCTTCGCCGGCGAGGCGCCCTACATCCAGGGCGCCGACTGCTGGGCGACGCTTGACTTCAGCGATGTGGCGGCGACGGCAGAGATGATCAGCCAGCTGCTGGTGGTCTACGCCTGCACGGTCGCCCCCGGGCGCATGGTGCTCTACGGGGATTTCTTCACGCCGGCGCTGGAAGCGGCCATCCGGACGCGGTTTACGGAAAAAATGCTTGGCAGGTTTGACCTGACGCTGACCTGTCAGGATGCGATGGCGCAGGACCTGGAGCGCGGCGCGTGCAGACTGGGCCTGCGCAGGATGCTCACGATTCTGGATCGGGAAGATTGACGGGATGTACATCACGAAAAGAGGAGATATGCATATGGTTTCTGCGATGCTGCTGGTTATCATCTATCTGTCGTTCATCAGTCTCGGCCTGCCGGACTCGCTGCTGGGCAGCGCCTGGCCGACGATGGTTCACGACCTGAACGCGCCGCTGTGGGGCGCGGGACTGCTGCAGATGACGGTGTCCCTGTGCACGATCATCTCCAGCCTGAACAGCGCGCGGCTCATCCGGCGCTTTGGCACGGGCAGACTGACGGCGCTTTCCGGTCTGCTGACGGCGACGGCACTGCTGGGGATGTCGCTCGTGCCGAATTACGCGTTCCTGCTGCTGCTGAGCATTCCGCTGGGCCTGGGCGCGGGCGCGGTGGACGCGGCGATCAACAACTACGTCGCGCTGCACTGCGAGCCCAAGCACATGAACTGGCTGCACTGCTTCTGGGGCGTGGGCACGATCATCAGCCCGATGGTGATGAGCGCGGTGCTCACCAGCGGCATGAGGTGGACGGCGGGCTATCGCGGCGTGAGCGCGATGCAGCTTGCGCTGAGCATCGTGCTGCTTACGACGCTGAAGCTCTGGCAGGACGAAAAGGGGCAGGACGGGGAGAAAAGCGCGAAGGTGCTGACGGTGCGGCAGGTGCTGGCGCTGCCGGGCGCGAAGCAGGGCCTGCTCAATTTCACCTGCTATTGTGCGGTGGAATCGACGTTCATGCTCTGGAGCGCAACCTACCTGGTCATGGCGCGCGACATGGACGCGGCGCGGGCGGCCTCGATGGGCGGCTTGTTCTTCCTGGGCATCACGGCGGGGCGCGGCGTCTCCGGCTTCATCGCCATGAAGCTGAGGCCCCGGCAGATGGTGCGCCTGGGCCAGACGCTGATGGCGGCGGCGGGCGTGCTGCTGCTCGTGCCGGGCACGGCTGCGGCGCTGGCGGGCATTCTGCTGATGGGCCTGGGCTGCGCGCCGGTGTACCCCAACATCGTGCAGGACACGCCGCGCAACTACGGCGCGGAGAACTCGCAGGCGGTCATCGGCGTGCAGATGGCGTTTGCGTATATCGGCTCGCTGTTCATGCCGACGATCTTTGGCTGGATTGCCGAGCTGCTTGGCTACGGCGTGCTGCCGGTGTTTGCGCTGGTGTTCACAGTGGTGATGATCGCGCTGTTTAACAGCCAGCAGCGGATCGTGAACGCGAGAAACGCGAAGTGACTCTGGGAATGGCGCGGAAAAAAAGAAAAGAAAGCGGACAAAAAGACCGCCCAACGCTGACTTGACAGCGATGGGCGGATAGCGTACAATGTAGGCAGGCAGAGTCCTAGTCTGCCGATGGATCATCCATCATCACGCTAGGCGATAATTAGGAAAAGAACCGTCGTACAGTGGGCGCTGTGCGACGGTTCGCTTTACTTACGGTTCTTGATATCTGCTGCGATGAGCAGAGAGAGGATCGTAAGGACGATCATGATGAGCTCATAATCTGTCATGCGATCACCTCCATCTTCTGTACGCGGTTGATGGAGGTCCAGTCGGCAGCACTGCCTGCCTACGCAGACATGATAGCACAGCCGCCCTGCATGCAGCAAGGCGGCTGTGTGTCATTTGACGACAATCTGGCACGAGCGCAGGGTCTCCAGCGCGGCCTCGTGCTTTTCGGGCGTGACACCGGCGCAGAGCGCGGAATCGACAACGAGGTCAGCCTCGGGCAGCGCCGCCTTGAGCAGCAGGGCGTTGGAGACGACGCAGATGTCCGTGCACACGCCGCACAGCTCCACGCACAGCCCCTTGCCGTTTACGCAGCCCTTTGCGCCCGCCGCGGCGGCGACGTGGTGCGCCAGCGCGGTGGAGCCGAAGGTCGGCTTCTCAAAGGAAATCATGCCGCGCTTGCATTCCCTGGCGATCTCCGGCTCCAGCGCCCAGCCCTCGCTGCCCTGGATGCAGTGCGGCACGGGCAGAAAGCGGCCTTCGCGGGTTTCCATGTAGTCGGCGTCGTGGGTGTCGAGGGTGAAGACGACCTGCGTGCCCTCCTCGGCGGCTCGGCGGATGCGCGCGGCGACGGCCGGAACGATGGCGCGCGCCTCGGCGCTGCCCAGGCTGCCGGAGATGAAGTCGCGCTGCATATCGACGACAATCAGCATATCGGTCATGGCGGATTCTCCTTGAATCTGTAAAATGATTGAGACAAGTATTTCGCCGGAAACGGGCAAAATCCTGCCGACGCGGAATGGATCGCAGACGCTTGCGGCGGGAGGAAAACTGTGTTATGCTGAGCGGGACAAAAGAGGAGAGGCAGGACGAAAGACGCCCTGCGCGGAGGAAGCAGATGGATACGTCGATTCTTGGAACGCTGTTTGACATCGCGCCGGATCTGATGGAGGAGATTGAGCTGCGCACGCTGGTGCTTGAGCGCGTGGCGGCATTGGAGCCGATCGGCCGCAGAGCGTTGGCGCAGCGCCTGCATCTGCCGGAGCGCGAGGTGCGCTCCGCGGCGAACGCGCTGCGCGCGTCGGGCTGCATCACCCAGAGCGCCGCGGGCATGGAGCTGACGGGGCGCGGCCGGGGGCTGGTGGAGACGGCGCGCGCGGTCAGCCGCGGCAGGCGGTCGCTGTCCTCGATGGAGCTGGCGCTCTCGCACAAGCTGAACGTGGAGCGCGTGTGCGTGGTGCGCGGCGACGCGGACATGGACGAGAGCGTGTTGACGGAGGCGGCCGAAACGGCGGCGCGGCAGGTGCGGTTCCTTTTGCAGGACGCGCATGTGCTGGCGGTCTCCGGCGGGCGGATGCTGCGGATGACGGCGGAGGCGGTTTCCCTCGCCGCGCCGCTGGACGTGACCGTCGTGCCGGCGCAGGGCGGCGGCAGCGGAACCATGGCGGTGCAGGCCAATGCCGTGGCGGAGGAATTCGCCGCACGGCTCGGCGGCCAGTACAGGCTGCTGCATCTGCCGGAGGGC
>JAGBDL010000050.1 GCA_017937505.1 Clostridia bacterium
AGCGCCCCTGCGGCGTCTGCGGGCCGTGCAGGCGCGTGCTGAGCGATACGCATCCCGATCTGCATACGATCGTGCCGGAAAAGGGCAAGCAGACGATCGGCGTGAACGTCCTGCGCGAGGTGCTTGCGCAGGTGGCGACCCGGTCCTTCGAGGATACGACGAAGGTGCTGCTGTTTCCCGAGGCGGAGAGGATGACGCCCGCCGCGCAGAACTGCCTGCTCAAGACGCTCGAGGAGCCGCCGGAGGATACGGTGTTCTTTCTGATCACCGATCAGCCCGGCGCCATGCTGCCCACGATCGTCTCCCGCTGCCGCGTGATCCGGTTCCATCCGCTCACCGAGCAGGACTGCGAGAAGCGGCTGATCGCGCTGGGGCAGTCGCCCCTTGACGCAAGACGCCGCGCGCGTATGGCGGAGGGATGCGTCGGGCAGGCGCTTGCAATCGACGACGAGCGCCTGGCGCTGCTGGAGCGCGTGACGAAGGATGTGTTTTCCGTGCATCGCCCCGGCGATGTGCTGGCTGCCGTCAATCTTTACAAGGACGACAAGGAACGCCAGAAGATGGTGATGGATCTGCTGGAGACGGCCGTGCGGGATATCCTGCTGGCCCAGGCGGGAAAGGGCACGCTCGAGGAGAGCGGCTATGCGCGCGAGGCAGTGGCCTACGCGCGCGCGGTGCCGCTCACGGGCGGGCTGCAGCTCGCCTCCTGCGTCACGCGGGCGCGCATGATGCTGGCGAGCAACGTGGCGTTCGCCTCGGCGTTCGAGTCGGTACTGCTTAAAATATCGGAGGAATATACCCAATGGCCATGGTAATCAGGGTGCGCTTCAAGCGCGCCAGCAAGCTGTATGATTTTGACCCCGCGGGACTGGACCTGCACAACGGCATGCACGTTGTGACCGAGACCGCGCGCGGCGTGGAGCTGGGCGAGTGCATGTCCGGCATCATCGAGGTGCCGGACGAGCACATCAGCGCGCCGCTCAAGCCGATTCTGCGCATCGCGACCGAGCAGGATATGCTCACCCAGAAGCGCAACGAGGAATACGAAAAGGAAGCGTTTGACATCGCCATCGAGCGCATCGCCGAGCACAAGCTGGAGATGAAGCTGGTGGACGTCGAGTATGCGTTCGATCACTCGAAGATCATCTTCTACTTTACGGCGAACGGCCGCGTCGACTTCCGCATGCTGGTCAAGAACCTGGCCAGCATCTTCAAGACCCGCATCGAGCTGCGCCAGATCGGCGTGCGCGACGAGGCGAAGATGCTCGGCGGCATCGGCCCCTGCGGCCGGCCCATCTGCTGCCGCACGTTCCTGGGCGATTTTACGCCCGTGTCCATCAAGATGGCGAAGGAACAGAGCCTGTCGCTCAACCCGACCAAGATTTCCGGCCTGTGCGACAGGCTGATGTGCTGCCTCAAGTACGAGCAGGATCAGTACGAGGCGACCCGCAAGCGCATGCCGCGCGTGGGCCGGGAGATCATCACGCCGGACGGCGTGGGCACGATCAACGCGATCAACGTGCTGGAGGAGACCGTGCGCGTGCGCATCGCCGTGGGCGACGCGTTCGAGCTGCGCGAATACCCCATCGACGACTGCCAGCGGCCGGAGACGCCAAGCGCGCCGCAGGGCGAGAAGCCGGAGCGCCGCGAGAAGGCGGAGAAGGGCGACAGGCCCGAGCGCGGCGAGAAGCCGGAACGCCGGGAGAAGGCGGACAGGGGCGAGAAGCCCGAACGCCGGGAGAAGGCGGAGCGTCCCGACAAGGGAGAGCGGCCCCCCAGGGGCAAGCGCGCGGAGCACGGCGACAGGCCGGAGAAGGGCGAACGCCCGGAGCGGCCGGACAAGGGCGAGCGCGCGGAGCGCCTCCCGAAGCGCGGCGACAGGCCGGCAAGGCAGCAGCCCCAAAGCCCCGCGGCGCAGGCGGCGCCCGCAGAGGTGAAGCGGCCGCAGCAGGAGAGCGCGCCGGAAAGCGACGTGGACGTGCTGCAGATCGTGGAGGAGAGCATCGTCGAGGATCTGCTGTAATCGGGAATGTTTGCACGGCATAACAGAATGAGCGGCATGGTTTGGGGCGAAAATCGATGGAAATTGACAAAACGTCTTGCAATTCATGCGGCGTCGTGATAGAATAAATTCATCCACAAAACCACAAACAATTTGGAGGTATACTGTTATGGCATACGTTATTAACGATGATTGCATCTCCTGCGGCGTCTGCGCCGGCAACTGCCCGGTCAACGCGATCAGCGAGGGCGACGGCAAGTACGTGATCGACGCCGATACCTGCATCGAGTGCGGCGCTTGCGCCGAGAACTGCCCGGTGGGCGCTCCGGTTCAGGGCTAATCATAGCGACGAAAGTGCATCCCGGGTTTCCGGGATGTATTTTTTTCGCCTATGGAGAAAGAGGAAAGGCGGGTGAGCACGATGGCGGGAAAGAAAAGGCGCAGGATGTCCCTGGGCTCGATGGCGATGCTGCTGCTGACGGCGCTGGTCGTGCTCGGCTGCGTCGGCTTTCTTTCCATGATCGCAGGCGATGAGCTTTACGAGCGCACGGGCGAATTCCTGCGCATGCTGGCTCAGGAGGGGCTTTTTGACGCGCCTGCGCCTGTGCAGTCGCCCGCGCCCGCCGCGGCGGAAACCGTCTTCTGGATCGAGGATACGCCGCCTCCGACCGCGCAGCCCACGGCGACGCCCGTGCCCATGCCCACGACGATGACCATTGCGGCGGCCGGCACCATCTACGCGCCCAAAACGGTGCGTGAAAGCGCGCAGTCGGGCGCGCAATATGACTTTGCGCCGGTGTTCGAGGGCCTGGGGGATACGCTGGCAGGCGCTGATCTGGCGATTGCCACGCTGGAGACGACGACTGCCGGACAGGACAAGGGCTTTGGCAATTACAACACCGCGCCGGAGATCCTGGACGCGCTGCGCGGATGCGGGGTGGATCTGCTGGCGCTGGCGACGGAGCGCGCGCTTGACAAGGGATACGAGGGCCTTGAGCTCACCATCCGTTCGCTGACGGCGCGCGGACTCGCGTATGCCGGCGTGAACGCCGACGGCGAGAGCGGCGGGGCAACGATGATGCGCATCGGCGGCGTGCAGGTGGCGGTGCTGGCCTACACCTACGGCCTGAGCGACGAGGGCAGCGGCAAGACGGGCGGCGACAAGCGCGCCGCCGTGGCGCTGATGGACACGCAGCGGATGATCAGCGACATCCGGCAGGCGCGCGCAGACGGCGCGAACGTCGTGATCGTGCTGCCGCACTGGGGCACCAAGAACATCACCGAAACGCCGGTGAACGTGAAGCGCCTGGCCGTGCAGCTGGCCGAGGCGGGCGCAGACGTGATCCTGGGCACGCATCCCAACGTTCCCCAGGGCGTCGAGCGCCTGACGGTGACGCGCGCAGACGGGCTGACGCACGAGGCGGTCGTGTGCTATTCGCTGGGCAACCTGCTGACGGATTCGCGCATGGAGGAGAACACGGCGGGCATGGTGGCGCATGTGTCCGTCACCTATGATCCGGCGATGCGGCGCATCACGCTGGGCGAGATGTACTGCACGCCGGTGTACATCGCCCGGCAGCGGGTCAGCGACGAGACGGTCTACCGCGTCGTGGACGCGGAGAGCGCCGCAGCGCTTGAGCCCCTGACGGAAAGCGAACGGCAGGCGGCGCAGGGCGCCGTGGAGATTATCCGCAAGGCAACGCAGGCGGATGAGCAGGAGGGACAGGGATAATGAGAATCGCAGATTATGGCGTGCAGGTGGGCAGCCTGCCGCGCGGCGCGCGCAACAAGATCACGGACGTGCCGGGGGTGCGCGTGGGCCACGCGACCATCCATGACGAGCGCCACCACACCGGCGTGACGGTCATTCTGCCGTGCGCGGACAACATGTTCAAAAACAAGCTGACGGCGGCGTCGTTCGTGCTCAACGGCTTCGGCAAGACGCAGGGCCTGGTGCAGATCGACGAGCTGGGCACGCTGGAAACGCCCATCGCGCTCACCAATACGCTCAACGTGGGCAAGGTGCACGACGCGCTGGTGGGCTATATGGCCGCGCGCTGCGAGGCGGACAGGGTCGAGATGTGCTCGATCAACCCCGTTGTGGGCGAGTGCAACGACGCGGCGCTGAACGCGATCACCGACCGCCCGGTGGAGGCTAAGCATGTGCTGCGGGCGATCGAGACGGCCGGCGAGGACTTTGAGGAGGGCTGCGTCGGCGCGGGCGCGGGCACCGTGTGCCACGGCCTCAAGGGCGGCATCGGCTCGGCCTCCAGGGTGCTGGAGATCGCGGGCGGCCGGTACACGCTGGGCGTGCTGGTGCAGAGCAACCACGGCACGCTGGAGGAGCTGCACGTGATGGAGCGCCCGCTGGGCCGGGAGATCCTCGCAAAGCGCAGCGCGCAGCCCGCGCAGGAGCCGAATGACCGCGGCTCCATCATGATGGTGCTGGCGACGGATCTGCCGGTGTCCGACAGGCAGCTTCGCCGCATCCTCAAGCGCTGCGCCGTGGGCCTGGCGCGAAACGGCTCCTACTTCGGCCACGGCAGCGGCGACGTGATGATCGGCTTTACGACGGCGAACCGCGTGCCGCACGGCGGCATGCACCGCGTGCTCACGCAGCAGGTGCTCACCGAGCAGACGCTGGAATTCGCGTTCCGCGCCGCCGCGGAGGCGACGCAGGAGGCGGTGCTCAATTCCCTGACGGCGGCCGTCGAGATGACCGGATTGAACGGCAGGGTGTACGAGAGCATCACGAAGTACCTGTAAGATGCTTTTCGCCGCGCGAAGCGGAGAAGGGGTCTGGGGATGAAATCCCCAGGCGGGTTTTAGGGCGGCAGCCCTAACGTATCCTAATAAACGAAAATAAGTAGTTTCAGAGCAGGCTGCACAGCAGCCTACGATTGAAACGGGTTTGGGTCGAAAAGTATGAATCCATACAGCTCGAATACAACCCGTCTCAATCGTAGGAGACTGCGTCTCCTGCTCTGAGACTACTTTATTTTCTGGATTTATTGGGATACGTTAGGGCTGCCGACCCGGGGAACTCGCATAGTCGCGCCATCGGGCGCTCCTTGCGATTCCCGACGCTTCGCCTGCCTACTCCCGCCACTGGCGGCGGCAGGCTCCGGTCCCTAAAACCTGCCTGGGGACATTGTCCCCAGACCCCTTCTTCGCTTCGCGCGGTTTTATGCTTTTTTTCAAATTATACCGTCAGATTTGCGCCTCGACGAAGTCTGCCGCCTCGGCAGCGCCGCCGCAGCGGGAAAAGTCCTCCGCAACGGTCTGGGCGGCTCGGCGATAGCGGCTGTCCCCCAGCACCGCCTCGAGCGCGCTGCGGATACAGGGCGCGGACGGACGCTTCAGCCGCAGGCCCGCGCCGAGCTGCTCGCAGCGGATGGCGACGGCGTTCTCCTCGCCGTGCTGCGGGAAGAGCACCATCGGCACGCCGCACAGAAGGCTCTCGGTGACGGAGTTCATGCCGCAGTGCGTGAGAAACACGTCCGCGCCGGCGAGCACCTTGAGCTGATTGACGCGCGGAAAGACGCGCACGCCGCCGGGCAGGGGCCCCAGCGCCGCGGGATCGACCGCGTCGCCGATGGAGAGGATCGCGTCGCAGGCCATGCCGGACAGCGCCTGCAGGACGCTGCGGTAGAAGTCCGGCGCGTTGTTGAGCACCGTGCCCAGCGAGACATACACCAGCGGCCTGTCGTGCTCCTGCCGGGGATAGCGCTGCATGACCATCGGGCCGACAAACGCATAGCTGTCGCCGAAGGTCTCCGCCATCGGCTGGAACAGGCGCGAGGTATAGACGATCGTGGGTGTTTTCGTGTCGTTCCCGATCAGGTTGGGCGCGTCATGCCCGTGCTCGCGCAGCTGTCGGAGCTTGCGGTTGATGCGCGGCACGCCCAGCATCGTGCGCAGCAGCTCGGTCGGCTTCCGCTTCATCAGGCCGGCGGTGTGCTTGTTGAAGGCGAGGGTGGTTGTGGAGCAGACGAAGGGCAGGCCGTGCCTGCGGGCGAGCAGCTTGCCCCAGATGCAGACGGAGTCGCCGACGACGCACGAGGGGTGATACCCGGCAACGTCCTGCGCGACCCGCTCGTCCAGGGCCAGCGTGAGGTTCGCGGCCATCTCGATCAGCGAGGCGAAGTCCTTGCCGGCGCGCCGGTCGATGTCCTCCGGCGTGGACGGCATGTACGCGTCGATGGGCAAGAGCTGCGCGCCCGCCGCCTCGATCTTCTCCCGGAAGGCCTCGACGTCGTAATACAGCACGCGGTGGCCGCGAGATGTTAGCTCGCGCACCAGCGGCAGGGTGGGATTGACATGCCCGTGCGCGGGCAGCGAGAAAAAGAAGATGCACGCCATACGGTTACTTTCCTTTCCGCCGATGGCGGACGGCCTCGGTCAGCAGATACTCGATCTGCGCGTTGATGGAGCGGAAATCATCCTCGGCCCAGGCGGCAATCTCATCCCAGAGCGAGGGCGCAAGGCGGAGAAGCACCTGCTTCTTCGCCTTTTCCTTTTCCTTGAGCGCCTTTTCCTTCCTGAGTACCTGCGTTTCCAGCTCGGTCACGCGCGCAAGCCGCGCGGCAAGCTGCGCTTCCTTGGTGATGAGTTCGTCTTCGTTCATCGGTCGCCTCCGCAGATCAATAGAGGCTGCCGCTGTTGACGATGGGCTGCGCGTCCTTGCTGCCGCACAGCACGACCAGCAGGTTGCTGACCATGGCGGCCTTGCGCTCCTCATCCAGCACGACGACCTCCTCCTCGCCGAGCTGGTCGATGGCCATCTTGACCATGCCTACCGCGCCCTCGACGATCTTCTGCCGGGCGGCGATGATGGCGGTCGCCTGCTGGCGCTGGAGCATCGCAGCGGCGATCTCATCGGAATAGGCCAGCGTGGTGATGCGCACGTCCTCGATGACGATGCCCGCATCCTTCACGCGGGAGGCAAGCTCCTGCTGCATGATCTCGCTGACCTCGCTGCTGGAGCCGCGCAGCGTCTTCTCATCCGTATCCGACTCCATGGTGTCGTACGGATACAGCCGCGCGATGTTGCGGATCGTGGAATCGCACTGGCTGGAGAGGTATTCCTCAAAATTCTCCACGGCGAACACCGCGGCGGTGGGGTCCGCGACGCGCCAGATGACGACGGTGCCGATGACGATCGGGTTGCCCATCGCATCGTTGACCTTCTGCGTGCGGTTATCCAGCGTGCGGGTTTTCAGGCTGATCTTCTTGGGCTTGCCCGGGGAGACGGTGGTCTCCAGACCGGTGACGGGGTTCTTCTTCTGCACGGGGCCGGTCGCCTCGCCGTTCATGACCGCGGGCGCGTTGGCGATGCAGAAGGGATGGACGAAGTAGAAGCCCGGCTGGCTGAGCGTGCCGTAATACCGGCCAAAGAGCGTGAAGACGTACGCCTGATTGGGGGCGAGCACCTTGAGACCCGCAAAGCAGATCGGGAAGGCGACCATGCCCACAATGCCCGCGATGAGCAGAAGCGTGCCCAGCACGCCGCTCACGGAGGCGAGGCAGAAGATGCTGAGCACGAAGACCACGATGGAGAGCAGGGTGGCCAGAATGAGCACAAAGAGCATCAGCATGCCGCCGGCATGCGGGGCGGTCTTGGCCTGGGGAACCTGAGAAACGGAACGGGAAGCTTCCATAGGGATACTCCTTTCTGAAGCAGACTGATATTGTTTTGATATCATGATGATAAATCGGAAGGCGGAAAATGTCAAGAGGGTTGGAACGAAAAAACGGGAAAAAACGCTTCGGCATTGCCTGGACGCTGCGCGGGTGCTATAATACATCCAAATGCGACAAAATGTGTGAGGATGAGGAAAGCCATGCTGATCAGAAAATTCAGGCGGGACGGCGGCGCGACGCCAGACAAAACGGTGACGCAGGACGGCTTCAGCGCGACCATCGACGCGCAGGCCCCTTACGCGGCGCCGCGTCCCTGGCATGATGACGAGCCTGCCGCAGCGCCGGCTTCATCCTCCGCCGAGACCCGGACACCGGCTGTGCCGGAGCCAATATTGGCTGTGCCGGAGCCTATACAGGCAGCGCGGGAGCCGGTGATGACCGCGCCTGCCTCCACGACCGCAGCGCCGGCCCCTGCGACGGCGGCACCGTCGCGGGGCGCGTACCGCGCGCAGGCGGGCTATGCGATGGTGGGCCGCCGGGTGCTGGACTTCTCCGACAATGGCGACGGCACGCTGACGGCGGTGCGCTGCATCGATCCGCAGGCGGACGACCTGGACATCCAGTTCGAGGCGGGTGCGTGCCCGGTGACGGCGATCGCGCCCAGGGCGTTTGAGGGCTGCACGGCGCTGCGGCGCGTGGCGCTGCCCCTCAGCCTGCGGCAGATCGGCGAGATGGCGTTTTCCGGCTGCATTCATCTGAC
>JAGBDL010000051.1 GCA_017937505.1 Clostridia bacterium
AAGGCCATCCCGGGCATCCTGATGCCCTGCATCATCCTGGGCGGCATCTTCTCCGGCTACTTCACGCCGTCCGAGGCCGCGGCCGTCGCCGTCATCTACGCGCTGCTCGTGTCCGCGTTCGTCTACAGGGACATGACGCTCAAGAAGCTGTACACCACCATGCTCGGCTCCGCGAAGACCAGCGCCGTCATCATGATCATCATCGCCTGCTCCGGCCCGTTCGGCTGGGCGCTGGCCAACTGGAAGATTCCGGAGACGATCTCCGCCGCCGTGCTGGGCATCTCCTCCAACAAGTACGTCATCCTCTTCCTGATCTCGCTGATCATCCTGATCGCCGGCGTGTTCATGGAGACCTCCTCGGCGATCATCATCCTCACGCCGGTTTTCCTGCCGCTCATCCGCGCGCTGGGCATCTCCACGCTGCACTTCGGCGTGCTGTTCGTCGTGGGCATCGCCATCGGCATGATCACCCCGCCTGTCGCCATCAACCTGTTCGTCGCCTCCGGCATCACGAACCTGCCGCTGACGAAGATCTCCAAGGCCGTCGTGCCCTATCTGCTGGGCCTGATCGTGGTCTTCCTGTTCATTGTCTACGGCCCGCTGTTCATCCCCGGCTTTATCGGATAACCGACAAAATCTACGCGTCTCCCGATTCGGGAGACGCTTTTTTATTGAGTTTTCCCCTTACAAAATCACAGAAACGTGCTATGATATCGTAGCGGGTAAGCCGCTTCCTCTTCCGTAGCGCTTTGCAGGGCTTTGTCATTCGGCGCCCGCTGTCCAGCCTTCTGTACATTTTCCTATTGAATCAAAAGGAGCATAGTTTTCATGTTTAGCAAGCAAACCAGCCGAACCATGGACATGACGCAGGGCCCGCTGCTCACGCAGGTGCTCGTCTTTGCCCTGCCCATCATGCTTTCGGGCATCCTGCAGCTGCTGTTCAATGCGGCGGACACCATCGTCGTGGGCCGCTTTGCGGGCAATGAAGCCCTGGCTGCGGTGGGCTCCGTCGGCTCGCTGAACAACATGATCATCAGCCTGTTCATCGGTCTGTCCGTCGGCGCAAACGTGCTCGTCGCGCGCTACACAGGCTCCCGGAACGACCGCGCCGTCTCCGACACGGTGCACACCTCGGTGCTGCTGTCCCTGGTGGGCGGCGTGCTGCTGATGATCGTGGGCGTGCTGCTTGCGCGGCCGCTGCTTGAGCTGATGGGCTCGCCGGAGGACGTGATCGGCCTGGCGGTTTTGTATGTGCGCATCATCTTCCTGGGCATGCCGGTGCAGATGCTCTACAACTTCTGCGCCGCGATCCTGCGCGCCGTCGGCGATACGCAGCGCCCGCTGTACTATCTCACCGTCGCCGGCGTCGTGAACGTCCTGCTCAACCTCGTCTTCGTCATTCTCCTTCATTTGAGCGTGGCGGGCGTCGCGCTGGCGACCATCATCTCGCAGGCGATCTCCGCGCTGCTGGTCACACGCGCGCTGCTGAACATGGAGGGCCCGACGCGCCTGTTCCTGCATCGCCTGCGCATCCATCCCGGAAAGCTGCGCGAGATCATCCGCATCGGCCTTCCGGCAGGCATCCAGTCCTCGGTCTTCTCGCTGTCCAACGTGGTCATCCAGTCCTCGGTCAACAGCTTTGGCTCCGTCGTCATCGCGGGCAACGCGGCCTCCTCCAACGTCGGCAACTTCGTCTATCAGGCGATGAACACGTTCCAGCAGGCGATCACCTGCTTTGCCGGCCAGAACATCGGCGCGCGCAAGCCGCGCCGCATCGTCTCGGCCATCAGGGTCTGCATGTTCTGGGCGGTTTCCTTCGGCGTGGTGCTGGGCCTGTTCTCCTGTGTGTTCGGCCCGCAGCTGCTCTCGCTCTTCTCCGCGGATCCCGCCGTCATCGCCGCGGGCATGGAGCGCCAGGTCATCGTCTGCGCCCCGTACTTCCTGTGCGGCATGATGGACGTGATGACCGGCGCGCTGCGCGGCATCGGCTATTCCTTCCTGCCGATGATCGTCTCCATCCTGGGCGCGTGCGCGTTCCGTCTGTTCTGGGTGTTCACCGTCTTCGCCGCGTATCCCACGCTGCCCTGCCTGATGCTCTCCTATCCCGTCTCCTGGCTGCTGACCTTCTCCGTGCTGCTGGTCATCTTCCTCGTCCTCTGGAAAAAGAGCTTTGTGCCGCAGTTCACCCGGGAGGAAATGGAGAAGGCATAACAGGCGCATTGCAAATGTACGCATGAGCAGCGCAAAGCAAATCTGCATACAAAAAGGAGCCTTCCGGCTCCTTTTTGGTTCTCTTCTGTTTACAGCGCCAGCTTGCCAAAGATGGTCATGAGGTTGGCGAGCACGTCCGGCTTGGTCACCAACTGCAGCGCGAGCTTGGCCGCCTGGGTCTTGATCTCGCCCTTGATGGTGTCCTTCGCCGTGTCGTCCAGCGCCCTCAGGTCGATCGCCTGACCGCCCTCAAAGGCGATCTCCTCATAGTCGGCCTGCTCAACCGTCACATCCGCCACCAGCTCGCCGGCCTTGTCGATCGTGATCGCGGCGGTCGCGTTCAGATCAAAGCGCTCGGCGTCCACCGTGGTCATGCCGCTGACCGTCGCAGCGATCGCCGGACGGGTCTCGCCGTTCTCGCGGCCGCTCAGCGTCAGGCTGCCCTCGAAGGTCTCGGATTCCTGGCCGGCTCCGTCCGCCGCGACGGCGAAGTCGAGCTTCCCCTCCACGCCGATGCCCATCGACGTGTTCGCCTGCTGATCCAGCACATCGAGCTGACCCGCCAGGCTGCTGTGGTTCTCGCCGTCCACGTCCTGACCAAATTGGATGCTCAGGTCGCCCACCGCACGGTTGTCACCAAATACCTGCAGCTCGCCGTGCGCGGTGTGGAAGCGCTGCCAGTTGTCATCGGTCTTGATGGAATAGGTGAAGTCGCCCTCGTACGGCAGCAGCGTCGTGAACTGCGGCGCATGCGCGTCAAAGCCCACCATGCCGCCGAAGTCGTCATAGCTGACGTCCATCTCCATGACGTTGTCAGTGCCATTGTCCCAGATGCGCTGCGCGCATTTCTGCAGCTTCTTGAAGAAATAGGACACGTCGTCGTACTGGATCGGGGACTCGTCCTTGTTTTCAATGATGTAATAGGAGGTCTGCACATAGTCCGTCGCCGGATCGATCGTCTCCTCGGTCAGCAGGCTGTCGATGAACGTGCGGGCCTGATAGCGGGTCACGCCCCGCTCGGCGAGCAGATCGGCCAGCGCCTGCTGGAACTCGCCGGTCGTATCGGCGATCGTGGTGGCCACGTTCCACAGCAGGGTATTGAAGCTGTCCGCCTTGATGGTGCCGAGCATGCGCTGGGCCACCGGATCGCGGGTCTCCGTCGCGTCGAGGTAGGTGTCGTCAAAGACGTAGAGCTCGCCGTCGGTGTCCGTCTGCATGTAGGACACCCAGCCCAGCAGGTGATTGATGAGCATGGAGATCATCTCGTTGCCCGTCATCATCAGCCGCTGGGACGCCGGCAGCGCGTAGAACGCTTCCGCCTGCGCCGCGTCGCTGAGGTCAAAGTCCGCCATGGTGACGGTCTGCGCCTGCTCGTTCTGCGCGGGCAGCGCCAGCACGAGCTTGCCCGTCAGGCTGCTCATGATCTGCACGGAGCCGTCCTTGCAGATCAGCGCGTCCGCGCTCAGCAGTGTCACATCGTCGGTGTTCAGCTCGGCGTGCAGGCGCGCGGTGCCGAAGTCGTCATAGAAGGACATGTGCAGCCGGGACTTGCTCAGCAGACTGGCGATCGCCTTCAGCGTCCCGTCCGTCACGTCCTCGCCGAGGTTCATGCCCAGCACGGCATTCAGGTTGATCTGGTTGCCCGCGCTGTAGCTGTCGCCGATCGCGGTCGCCGTCAGCTCGCCGGCGTAGTAGCTGGCCGCAGTCTCCTCGGCCACGGACGCCACCGGCGCCAGCAGCAGCACGGCGCTGAGCACAAAGGAAAGAATGCGTTTTCTCATAAGGTACCTCCTTCTCGGTTCTGTGAAGCCATCGGTCCGGGGCTTACAGCCCCTTGCGGATGGCCGCCATCGTGTCTTCATCCATCTGCGGATAGAGCCGTGCGGCCAGCGTGCCCGCCGTCTCCGGCGTGATCTCCTCCGGCTCCATGGCAGGCCTCTGCATATCGCCGCCCACGTGCACGGTCACGTCCGCGCTGCCCGCCAGGAACACGTTCTCATCGAGCGTGACCTCGAGCTCCATCGCGTCAGTCAGCGAAAGCGTCTCGTCGCCGCTCTCGTGCGTCGTCAGGCGGATCGTGTTCTTCGTCTCCGCCGCCACGCTGTTCAGGCGCTGCATGCGCCGGCCGGGCGTCTTGTCCTCGTGCGTGAGGCTGGCCGTGATGGACACGCGCTCGGAAAGCGCGTCGCCGTCCGCCATCCAGTGGTTCTTCATCGTCACGGTCAGGCGGCTGGAAACGGCGCTGCCCGCGAGCTTGCCTGCCGCCTTGAGCGTCGTGCGCACGCTGGCCGTGCCCTCCCTGTCCCTGCGCGTGACCTCGTTTTCGCGCAGCGCGCTGTACGAAAGCTCGATGAAGTTGTCCTCATCCTGCGTAAACGTCAGCTCGAACGTGTCCTTCGGCGTGCGGCCCGCGGGCTGGCGCAGGAAGCCCTCGACCCTGTACGCGGCCCCGCCCTCGCGCGCAATCGCGCCGGAAACGTTGATTTTGGTCAGGCGCGTGCCGTCGTCGGACATGGTGCGCACGAGCGCAAACGGCTCGCTCACCGCAAAGCCGAAGCCCAGCGCGTCGCCCGCCGCAAGGCCCTCCAGCCAGCCGGCGATCGCCGAAAGCGGCACGCGCTCCAGCACCGCCGTGCCCAGCAGGCGATCCGTCAGCGCGTCCACTGCCTCGCTCTGCGGCAGGGCGTACACGCCCAGCGTCTCGCCGCCTTTGCTGATGCTCAGCGTCTCGCCCTCTGCGCCGCCCTGGTATGTCAGCGTCGTGCCCTTCAGCATGGCGGAGAGCACCGACAGGTCGCGCGCGTACATCGCCTTGTCGATGGCCACGCTCGCCTCCGCCCAGACGGGCGGCTGCGTCTTTTCCATCTCCGCCATCTTCACCAGGCCGGGCGAAAAGACCTCGTTCGAGGGCAGCGTCTGCGCGCCCGCCGCGCCGCAGCCCAGCAGGCACAAGAGGAGCAGCAGCACACATCCCGTTTTTTTCATCATGACTCTCTATGTCCTTTGCCTGTCGGATTCCCCTCCGCTATACAGACGAACGCCTGCGGGGTTTTCTTCCCGACTCCGCGAAAAACTTACTCGTCCCGCTCGGCCGGCTCATCCTCCCAGACGGCGACCTCCGGCAGCACGGCCTCATCCAGCACGATCTTCTTTTCGTCCAGGTTCACCTCGGCGACCACGCGCTTGAGCGCCGGGATCATCATCTCCCCGCGCGGCGTGTCAAAGACGTAGACGTCGCAGATGCTGTTGGGGCTGAGCACGTCGGTGAGCGTGCCGATCGCATTTCCCTGCGTATCCACGGCGCTCAGGCCAATCAGGTCGACGACGAAATTCTCGTCCTCGTCCAGCGCAATGGCGTGCTCGCGGTCCACGAAGACCTTCACGCCGCGCAGCGCCTCCGCCTCGTTGCGGTCCTTCACGCCGCCAAGCTGCAGCACGGCAAAGCCGCCCGCGCAGCGGCCCTTGACCACCTTGTGCGCAACATACTGGCCCTTCACGAGCAGATACACGCACTCCAGGCGCGCGTAGCGATCCGGGTCGCTGCTCATCGCGCGCAGCTTCACCTCGCCCCGGATGCCCTGCGGCCGGACGATCTCGCCAATCTGCAGATACTCCATACGAAACCTCTCATTTTCCTGGCATACACAGATGCCGCGCATTGCTGCGCGGCATGGTATGCGTTTTAGATAGCAGGACACCCGACGCCCTGCGTCAAGCCGCGCGTACACGGTGTGGAATCACATGATCTCCACAAACACGGGCTTTTCGTTGCGGGCGGTCGCTGCCTTGACCACGGCGCGGATGGACTTGGCGATGCGGCCCTGTTTGCCGATCACCTTACCCATGTCGTCCGGACCGACGCTCAGCTCGATGATGACAGACTCCGGCCCTTCAATGGTCTTCACCTGCACCTGATCTGGATGATCCACGAGCGTAGCGGCAATATAGCGAACCAGTTCTTCCATGATTCAGCCCCCGCGGCGCCTGAAAACTCAGGCGATCGCGCCGGTCTTCTTGAGCAGCGCGCGGACGGTATCGGTCGGCTGAGCGCCGTTCTTCATCCAGGTCTGGGCCTTCTCGACGTCGATCTTCAGCTCAACCGGGTTGGAAACCGGATTGTAGTAGCCGATCTCATCGACGAAACGACCGTCGCGGGACATGCGCTCGTCGGCGACGACGACGCGGTAGAACGGCTTCTTCTTCATGCCCATTCTCTTCAGACGAATCTTGACCATTGTTGTATCCTCCTCAAATTCTCGCTTGATAAAAATCTATAACCTCAATCGTGATGATTGGCGGTGTCTGGGAAAGTGCCTTGTCAGCGGCCCATCGGGAAGCGGAAGCGGCCCTTGCGGCCCTTCATCTGATTCATCATCATCTTCATCTGCTTCCTGGCTTCCTCGAACTGACGAATCAGCTGGTTGACGTCCTGCACCGTCGTGCCGCTGCCCGCGGCGATGCGGCGGCGGCGGCTGGCGTTGAGGATCTCCGGATTGCGGCGCTCCCTGATCGTCATGGAGCGGATGATCGCCTCGGGCTTCTTCATCGCGTCGTCGGGGATGTCGATGTCGCCGATATTGCTCATGCCCGGCAGCATCTTGAGCACGCCTGACAGCGGGCCCATCTTCTTGATCTGCTGCATCTGGGCGAGGAAATCGTCGAGCGTGAAGTCCGCGTTCCTGACGCGCTTGGCCATGTCCAGGGACTGCTGCGCGTCCTCCTCGCTGAAGGTCTCCTGCGCCTTTTCAATGAGCGTCATCATGTCGCCCATGCCCAGGATGCGGGAGGCCATGCGCTCCGGATGGAACGGCTCGATGTCCCCGAGCTTTTCGCCCGTGCCGGCGAACTTGATCGGCTTGCCCGTCACCGCGCGCACAGACAGCGCCGCGCCGCCGCGGGTATCGCCGTCCAGCTTGGTGAGGATCACGCCGGTGATGCCCAGCTTCTCGTTGAAGGTGTTGGCGACGTTCACCGCGTCCTGGCCGGTCATCGCGTCGATGGTCAGCAGGATCTCGGTGGGAGAAACGGCCTCGCGCACGCGCGCCAGCTCGTCCATGAGCGCCTCGTCGATGTGCAGGCGGCCGGCGGTATCCAGGATCACCACGTCGTGCTGGCGGCTGCGGGCGTATTCGACCGCCTCCTTCGCCGTCTGCACCGGATCCTGCGTGCCGCGCTCAAACACCGGCACGCCAACCTGTCCGCCCACCACCTGCAGCTGCTTGATGGCGGCCGGGCGGTAGATGTCGCAGGCGACCAGCAGGGGCTTCTTGCCGTCCTTCCTGAGCCAGTTCGCCAGCTTGGCGCTCATCGTGGTCTTGCCGGCGCCCTGCAGGCCGCAGAGCATGAACACGGTCACCGGGGAGGAGCTGAACTGGAGCCTCGCGTTGCTGCCGCCCATCAGCGCCGTCAATTCCTCATTGACGATCTTGATGATCTGCTGCTGCGCGCTCAGGCTCTCCAACGTCTCCTGGCCGACGCAGCGCTCGGTGGCCTTCTTGACAAAGTCCTTGACGACCTTGTAGTTGACGTCCGCCTCCAGCAGCGCCATGCGCACCTCGCGCATGACAAGCTTGACGTCTTCCTCCGTCAGCTTGCCCTTTCCGCGCATCTTGCCAAAGGCCTGCTGCAGTCTCTGCGTCAATCCTTCAAAGGCCATCTTACTCCTCCTCTTCCAAAAGCAGCCGCTCGAGGATCTCCCTTGCGCGCTGCGCCTGCTCCCCGGGCGCGTCCCGGAGCGCGTCAAGCCCTTCGTTCAGTCCCTCGGTCAGCCTGCGGTAGCGCTTTCCCAGGCCCAGCAGCGCCTCGTAGCTCTCCAGCTGATGCGCGCCCTTGCGCACCGCGTCGTGCACGCCCTGGCGGGAGATGCCCTCCCGGGCCGCGATCTCCGACAGGGAGAGGTCCTCCTCACAGTAGAGCGTGAGCAACTTCTGCTGGCGGCTTGTGAGCAGCGGGCCGTAAAACGTGAGCAGCCAGCCGGTCTCCAGTCGATTTTCCACAGGTTCCTCCGCATGGTGAAAACACTTGACAGCCTGCTCATTATACGACGCCTCGCTCCGTCTGTCAAGTGCTTTTGCTTTACATCTTCAGTTTTTCTTCGATTTCCCGCTGCGCAGCCGCGATTTCCCGCGCCACCTGCGCGGGATCAAGCGCCGCGAGCGGCCGGATGGGCCCCGGCTCGCCCGTGCCCACGCGCTTGTGCAGCCAGGCCACGTCGTGCCATTGCCCAAGCTTCCAGCCCGTCTTCTCATGCAGGCCGATGCGGCGGTAGCCAAGCCGCTCGTGCAGGCGGATGCTGCCCGCATTGCTGGCCGTGATCACGCCGTAGAGGTTGACGTAGCCCTGCATCGCCAGCAGGCTTTCCAGCAGCCGGTACAGCGGCGCGCCCAGCCCCCTGCCGCGCCATTTTCCGGCCAGGTAGATGGACAGCTCCGCGTTCCAGGCGTAGGCCGCGCGCTCCGCCTGCCGGTGCGCGTACGCATACCCGGCCAGCTCGCCGTCCACCTCCAGCACCAGGTAGGGAAAGTCCGCGCAGATGCCCGCCACACGCGCCGTAAATTCGGTGAGCGTCGGCACCTCGGTTTCAAAGGTGACCGCCGTCTCCCTGATGTACGGCGCGTACACCGCCAGAATCCCTGCGGCGTCGCGCGCAGGATCGGCAAAACGAATCCTTACGCTCACGCCTTTTCCTGCTGCCCCTTTCCGATGATCACGATGCTCAGGCACACCAGCACCAGCGCCGCGCCGTAGCGCAGCAGCGGCGTATCTGCGCCGCCGTAGAGCAGCAGCGAGAGCAGCACGCCGAAGAGCGGCTGCAAAAACATGTACGGCGCGATGCGCGAAACCGGATTGTACTTGAGCAGCAGCGCCCACACCGTATACGCCACCGCGCTGAGCGCGGCCAGATACAGCAGCACCGCCGGCGCGCCCAGGCTCGCGGGGTGCAGCCTGCCGCCCAGCAGCAGGCCCGCCGCCGCCATGATCGCGCCGCCGAGCATGAACTGCCAGCCGCTGAGCGCCACCGGATCCTCCCTGACCGAGAAGAGCTTGATGGTGCCCGCGCTGCACGCCGAGGCGATCATGGACAGGAGAAGAAAGCCCTCGCCCGTCAGGCGCATGCCGCCGCCCAGGCTCCCGCCGCCCAGGTTCATGATCACCACGCCGGCCACGCCGACCGCGCCGCCGATCCACTTGAGCCGGTTCATCCTCTCGGTTCTGAAGATGTAGCACGCGATGAGGATCGCCACAAACGCGTTCAGCCCCTGGATGATCGCGCCCTTCACGCTGGTGGTGCGCGCCACGCCGATGTAAAACAGCACATATTGCGCCACGGTTTGCAGCAAGCCGAGCTTGACGACCATGTGCAGGTTCTCCCGCTTCGGGCGCACGAGCGCCTTTCTGGGGACGCTGGCAAAGAAGATCGTCAGCGCGCCCGCCAGAAAGAAGCGGCAGCCGGCGAACAGGATTTGCGTCGCCGTCTCGCCGGAGGGAATGTCAAAAAGTTTGTAGCCCAGGTTGATGAACGGGATTGCGCTGCCCCAGAGCGCGTTGCACAGGATCGCCAGGCCGATCACGACCGGCGTCTGCGCGAGAATCGGTTTCTTTTCTTTCATCGGTATCTGTCCTCGCATGCAAAATATACGGACAGTATAGCACCTTTTCGGCAAAAAGCAAGCGGAGAGGCGATGGTTTTCACCTCTCCGCATTGGGCTCATTGCACAGTCTCAGCCATCAGCAGCGTCGTTTTGTAATCCCGACGCACATCCGTCCCTTCCGTATACGCCAGCATGAGCTGTCCCTCGCCGAGCGCGGCAGCATACAGTCCGGCGATGATGTCGTCCGCCAAGGCATCCTGCAGACGCTCATCCCGCATGTGGTATTCCTGGATGCCCGTGTCCGCATCCCAGACGATCAGGCCCAAATGCTGCGCACCCACGACATCCCTTTCGATCCAATGTCGGCAGGCATACGCATACCGCTCGCCCACTTTTGCGATTTCGGACGGCTTGAGTATCGGTCCCGACGCAAACGTCCGAACGTGCTTTTCCAGCAGCCTTCCGCTGTCGTCGATGAACGCCAGCACCCACTCTCCGTCCTTCATAAAGCCGGATGTGACCGCATAGCGCCCCTCTCCGGCTTTTGTGACGCGATTGATGCGGAGGCCCCGCAGCGCCTCGTCTTGCGCGTCCTCGCTGAGCAGATTGCCCTGCTTGTCATAGAAGCGCAAGATGGGCATGTCCGCCGCCTCGTTCCAGGCGGTCAGCACGTAGCCGTCCTCCGTGGTCAGCAGATACGGCGCGTAGCCGCTCAGTTCGCTCAAGTTGAAGACAAACCGCGGCCTCCCTTGCTCGTCCAGCTGTGCATAAAACTTCTGATGCTTCGGCCCCATTGCGCCGCTGACCAGCAGCCCCCCGTGTCCGGGCACACCGAACATCGACTCGTCAAAATCCCTTTCCTGACCGGTCAGCGCCGCGATCGGCTGCAGGCGCAGCGCTTCCAGCAGTTCACCCTGCGCGCTGATGCGCAGCTGCTCACTGTACTGGTACGCCAGCGTGTCGCGATCAAGCCACCTTCTCCGCTCGACGAGCACCAGGATGTCGCCGCTTTCCAGCTGCATCGCCGTGCTCAAGGCCACATCCTCCTTCGGCCCGACCGGATATGCGGCGCGCCAGACGGTCTGCCCCGCCGCGTCGATGCTCTCGGCGAAGACCTCCTCCGCGTCGTTGTTCCCGTCGTAGCGCAGACCTGTCAGCAGGACGGTGCCATCCGCAAGCGCCGAGAGCGTCTTCACCATGCCGCCGCGCTCAAAGCGCCTGACAGGCAGCGTTTCAAGCCCCGCAACATGCGCCTGCACCAGCTGATCCATGCCTGTCTGCTCCGCCTCCTGCATCCTGCGCATGCGCGCCGCATCCTCCCAGGGCGATTCCACGCCCTTGTATCCGTCCGCTGTGCTCAGGATGCGCCCGTCGCCGGAAACATAGACATAGTACGACGTTTTTTCCGGGCAGGCCATTTCAATCAGGTAATACGGCGGCTTCACGCCGATCTCCGTGCGATGCTCCCAGAAATGCACACACGTCCTGTAGCCATCCAGCTCGTTTTCCTCCAGACTGTACGCATCCAGCACCGCCTCCCTGGCCAGCCGCACAGCCTCCTCCTGCGCGATGTCGTCCTCGCCCGGCAGCAGATCCACGTTTGTGTCGTAGCCAAGCAGGTCAAACTCCATCAGGATCGCAGCGTAGCGCGCCTTGTCCTCCAGACTCCATTCGTTGTCATACACCCCCATCTCCTTCTCGATGATGCCCGCGGCCGTGATGGTATCGGTTCTTCCGTTCACGCCGTAGCGCTGCGCGAACAGCCTGTCCAGCGCCTTCTCTCGCTTTGCTTCGCTTTTTGTCGAGAGCGCCTCATCCCAGAGCGCCGTGTCCTTCAGGATACCGTATGCCTTCATCGACGCAGCCAGCCGTTCCTTCTCCTCCAGCGTCCAGTGCTCGTAGTATCCGCTCTCCGCCTCCAGCGTCGCGACCTCCGCAAAGAAGCCCTGCGAAACCATGTACGCCGCCAGCGCTGTCGCGGCCAGCGCGATCAGCAGCAGTGCAAACGCGAGCGCATAACGCGGCTTCATGGTCGAGCGCCTCTTCTCCCTGCGCTGCGGCAGCGTGTCAATCATCGCGCGCAGGTTGCGCTCAAACCGCTCGTCCATCGGCGCGTACATCCGCTCAAGCATCTCCCGGTTCACATCTATGCGCCTCATAAAAATCTCACCTCCGCATCCTCCAGCCCAGCGCGCAGCGCCTTTCTCGCGCGGAACAGCCGATTTTTGACCGTCGTCACCGGCACGCTCAATGTCTGCGCAATCTCGCGTTCCGAAAAGCCCTCCATGTACCGCAGCAGCAGCGGGGTGCGCAGCTTTTCATCCAGCGCGTCGATCGCCTCTTTCAGACCGCCGTCCGCGATTTCGCCGCTCTCCTGCGCGCCTCGCGGCAGCTCGGCCACGGGAAACACGCGCATCCGCCTGCGCTGGATGTTGCGGCACTCGTTGATGACGATGCGCATCAGCCAGGCGCGCAGCCGGCTCTCGTCGCTCACCTGGCCCCGACGCTCCCAAGCGCGCAGCATGCCCTGCTGCACCGCGTCCTGCGCGTCCGCCGCAGAGGCAAGAATGCTCAGGCTCAGCCGGTACAGACCGGCGAGCTGCATCTGCGCGGCTTCCGTAAACACCCGCTCGTCTATCACGCTCATTCCTCCTCATGTATTCCATAGTTTCAGAAGCTTCCTTCGCATAAAAGACGCTCCACAGGCGCAAAAGGTTTCATCTCGCGAAAAAAGACGCCCGGCATCTCGATGGCAATGGACTTGTTCGCAGCTTTGCGGTACAATGGCGGTACAAAGGCGGTACAAATCCATTCCGAGAAGGAGACTCCCATGAAAAAGTGGTACGATGAAGAATACACGTGGCGCATCGAGGTCACCGGCTTCCTGCGCGGCAGCCGGACGGAGAACTACTGCCGCAACGGCGAGGAGATCGGCGACGTGTACACCTGCACCTACGGCTGTCCGGTCAATCAGGATGGGCACGGCATCTGCTCCAAGGCCATGATGATGATGTTTCCGATCATGGAGGCCGTCCGCAGCGGCGGCGATCTGCGCAACATCGGCGGCAGTGACGCATACACCAAGGAGCTTGTTTGTCCGGACGGCTGCGTGATCTTCCGAATGACGGCAACGAAGCGGAATGAGCAGAACTTCCACACAGGCGGATTCTGGCATCCCGAATGAGCGCATGCCTGTCTTGACAGCTTCCTTCGCTTTCCTATATAATGATCAAGTATCACTTCAGGCGAGGTACCGCACATGAGACTCCTCATCATCGACGGCCAGAGCGGCCGTCTGGGCGCGCAGATCATCGAGGGCCTGCGAAAGGCCGGCCTCTCCCAGCCGCACACGATCATTGCGGTGGGCACAAACGCACTGGCCACCAGTGCCATGATCAACGCGGGCGCCGATCAGGGGGCCACGGGCGAAAACCCCGTGGTGGTGCAGTGCCGGTGCGCGGACGTCATCGCGGGGCCCATCGGCATCACGCTGGCCGACGCGATGCTCGGCGAGGTGACGCTTCTCATGGCTGCCGCCGTGGGCAGAAGCGCCGCGCAGCGCATCCTGCTGCCCTCCGACCGCTGCGCCACGCTGGTCGTGGGCGTGCAGCCAATGACCAGAAAGCAGCTGGTCGACGCGGCCGTCGAGCGCATTCTGCAAACCGTATCCGCGGCGGAAGGCCGCACGTCACTCCATCCATAACGGCGTCATGAAGGCGCTTCTCCCGTCCCAGATCGGAGACATCTCATATGCAAAGGGAGAAGAATCATGAACACGAACACCATCCGTATCCAGAAGCTCGTTCTCGCCGCCCTCTGCCTTGCCCTGTGCATGGTGCTGCCCTTCCTCACGGGCCAGATTCCCGAGATCGGCAACATGCTCTGCCCGATGCACATTCCGGTGCTGCTGTGCGGCTTCCTCGTCGGCCCGTTCTGGGGCGCCGTGGTCGGGCTGATCGCGCCGCTGCTGCGCTTTGCGCTCTTCGGCATGCCCAAGCTCTTTCCCACCGGCATCGCCATGTGCGCGGAGCTGGCGGTCTACGGCACGGTGAGCGGCCTGCTCTACGCCCGGCTGCCGCGCAAAACGGTCAATCTCTACGTCTCGCTCGTGGCCGCCATGCTGCTGGGCCGCGTCGCGTGGGGCGCCGTCCGTCTGGTGCTGTCCGGCCTGTCGGGCGCCGCGTTCACCTGGGCCGCCTTCATGGCCGGCGCGTTTACCACGGCGATCCCGGGCATCATCCTGCACATCGTGCTGATTCCCGTCATCGTACTCGCGCTCCAGCGCGCGCTGCCCTGGCTCAAGAGCATGAAATAACCGTATCATAACGAAAGCGGCTCTCCGGCATGGAGGGCCGCTTTGTTATTTACATAAAGGGAGCTTTTGTTAATTAACAAGAACTGTTACTCAGATATGCGGCTTTAGGGAGAACGCGCTCCGCTGGGGCCAGAAGGGTCGGGGAGGGTTTCGATGCCCTCCCCAGACCCTCCTGGACCTCCCATCCCCCTCCCCAGACGACCAGGGTTGCGACCCTGGACCCAGGGGAAGCATGAACAGCT
>JAGBDL010000052.1 GCA_017937505.1 Clostridia bacterium
AGGGGATGCAGGCCGGCTGTTCGCCTGCGAGTTGCTTGGGGAGCGGCTGTTTGCCTGCAGGTGTCCGGGCGGACGATGGCGCATGCTGCATGCGGGGGCCCGGGACGCGGCGATCGGCTGAGGCATACCGGCATGCCCTTCTGCACATCCTGACGGAAACGGGAGGGATGAAATTGCAGAGATGGAAAGGGCTGTCTGCCGTGCTGGGCGTGCTGCTGGGTGCGTCGCTCGGCGTGACGCTTACGCTGCTCTTGCTGGAGGGACGCTGGCAGGAGGCGATTCCGCTGCACCTGTGCAGCCTGTCGGCCCTGGCGGCGATCTGGCTGGCGTTTTCGCCCCGCCAGCCGCTGCTGAACTTTCTGTGGTATCTGGGCATGCCCGGCGCGGCGTTGGCGCTCGTGTTTCCCGCGCCGGCGGTGAGCGGGCTTCAGGCGCTGCTGGATGCGTCCTACATCGTCACGCACGCGCTGATTCTCGTGATTCCGTCGCTCTGCATGGCCCGCGGCATGCGCCCGCAAAGGGGAAAAAGCCGGGCGATGATGGGCACGCTGCTCGTCATCGCGGCGGTCGCGGGCGCGGTGAACCGCAGGCTTGGCACGGATTTTCTCTTTCTTGCCGCGCCGCCGGCGGGCACGCCGCTGGAAACAGTGTTCGCCGCCGGGTATGCCGCCTATCTGACTTTTCTCTTTGCCATGATGATGACGCTGTGCCTGATCATGGACGCGCTGGCGGGAGGACGGAAACGCCGGAAGTGACCGGCAATTTTTCAAACTATACAAATCGGGACAAATGCGCTATAATATCCAATGGAGATTTGCATATGAACGTGGGGCGCACCCTGCGCTTTGTCATTTGGCAAGAAGGAGACAACGTGGATAATCAAAAGGTAACGGTTTTCAGGCAGAAGAACAAGGTTGGCCTGACTGCGGCGGCCATCGCGGGCTGCCTGGCCGTGTCGCCCATGCTGGGTGCAGGCGTGTTTCTGCCGCAGGTGCTCACCACAGTGCCGGTGCTGCTGCTGGCGATGCTGGGCTATGCGGGTCCGGTCAGCATGGCGGTATGCAGCGGCATCCTGGTCGCGCTGTGTGCGGCGCTGTTCGGTGTGTGGGGCGGCCTGTCCGCCGTGCTGCTGATCGTGCCGACGGTGATCGTCTCGGGCGTGATGCTCGAGCGCGACCATCCGTTCTGGGAGTCCGTCGCGGCCAGCGGCGTGACGATGTTTGCCTCGATGGGCGTGGTTGTGGCGCTTCTGAGCCTGATGGCGGGCAACGACGTGGTCACCGCCTTGACGCAGATCATGCGGGAGATGCTGGACGCGTACAGCGGCTTTGGCGACATGGTGCTGACGGTGATGATGCAGCTGGGCATCCTGTCCGCGCCGGAGGGCGTGGAGCTGGGCGGCATGGCGGCGCTCGACCCGCAGGTGCGCGAGCAGCTCATCAGCTCGCTCGTGATGCTGATGGACTCGATGCTGCGGCTGGAGCTGCCCATGCAGATGGCAACCGGCTCCGTGACGGCCGGCCTGCTCGGTCAGGCGGTGCTGCGCAAGGGCGTGATCGCCGGCGGACAGCAGACGGAGTATCCGCACCTGAAGACCTGGCGAGTACCCAAGGGCTGGGGCAGGATTCTCGGCGGCACGCTGGCGGTTCTGTATCTGCTGGCGATGCTCGTCCCGCAGAGCATGAACACGATGTTTTACGTCTTCAGCGGCGTATTCAACAAGGTGTTCGCCATCCAGGGCATCGCGGCGGTCTGCTACCTGCTGGACAAGCGCGGCAAATCCGTGGCCTGGCAGGGCGCGGTGTTTGTCGCCGGTTACTTCTTCCTGGGCTCCCTGGCCGTGATGATCGGCATTTTCGATCAGGCGGCGGATTTCTCGCACAGGAGAGAGGAACTGGATAAGGATCAAAACCCGTTCGATCCGCGCCACGGGGCGTGACGGACAGAAAGATGAAAACAGAGAACAACAGAAATCATAGGAGGAAACAGCCATGAAAGTGATTCTGCTCAAGGATATCAAGGGCACCGGCAAGAAGGACCAGATCATCGAGGCGTCCGACGGCTACGCCCGCAACTTCCTGTTCCCCAAGGGGCTGGCCCGCGAGGCGAGCGCCACGAACCTCAATGCGATTGCCAACGCAAAGTCCGCGGAGAAGCACCGCGAGGACGTCGCGCGCGCGCAGGCGCAGGAGACGGCCAAAAAGATCGCCGGCAAGGTGATCAGCATCAGTGCGCGCGGCGCGGAGGGCGGCCGCCTGTACGGCTCCGTGACCTCCCAGGAAATTGCGGACGCGCTTGAAAAGCAGTACGGCGTGAAGGTGGAAAAGCGCCGCATCGACGTGAAGAACATCCGCAACGCGGGCGAGTACACCGTGAACGTCTGGCTCTATGCCGGCATCACGGCGGAGATGACCGCGAAGGTGGAGGTTGCGGCGCAGTAATCTCCTTTCGCTTCGTATGCTTTGAACAGCGCGAAGCGAAGAAGGGAGTCTGGGGGACGATGTCCCTCAGGCGGGTTTTAGGGCGGCAGCCCTAAGCATTTTTCATCACAAAGGAAGGTGTGCAGATGGACGAGCAGGTCATGCGCGTACCGCCCAACAACGCGGACGCGGAGAAGAGCGTGCTGGGCTGCATGATGCAGGACCGCGAATCGCTCAGCCTGGCCTTTGAGCTGCTGACGGCGGAGGACTTCTATCAGCCGGCAAACCGCGAGATCTTCGACGCAATGCGCCAGCTCAGCCAGCAGGGCATGCCCATCGATCTGGTGACGGTCGACGACGAGCTGACCAGGCGCGGCACGCTGGAGGGCGTGGGCGGCACCAATTACCTCGTCGAGCTCTCCCAGTGCATGCCGTCCACGGTCAACGCGCGCGCGTATATCCAGATCGTCGACGAAAAATCGACTTTGCGCAGGATGATCAAGGCGACGGGCGAGATCGCGTCCTCCTGCTACGCGCAGACCGACACGGTGGGCGACATCCTCGGCACGGCGGAGAAGTCGATCTTCGACATCGTCATGCGCAAGAACGAGGGCTCCTCGCTCAAGCACATCTCGGACGTGCTGCCGGACACCTATCTGCGCATCGAGCAGCTAACCGAACTCAAGGGCAGCATTGACGGCGTGCCGATGGGCTTTGTGGATCTGGACAACCTGCTCACCGGCCTGCACGGCGGCGAGCTGGTCATCGTCGGCGCGCGCCCGTCCATGGGCAAGTCGGCCTTCGGCCTGAACATCACGGGCTACGCGGGCACACAGGCGGGCCGCAGCGTGGCGTATTTCTCTTTGGAAATGCCCAACGACCAGCTGGCGATGCGCCTGCTGTGCTCGGACGCGCGGGTCGACATGCAGGCTGTGCGCCACGGCTCGCTGCACGACGAGGACTGGGTCAAGCTCTCGGCGGCGCTGGGTCCGCTGGCCGCGTCCAACATCTACATGGACGACACCTCCGGCATCACGCCGTCCCAGCTGCGCTCGCGCTGCCGCAGGCTCAAGATGGAGCGCGGCCTGGACATGGTGGTCGTGGACTACCTGCAGCTGATGAGCGCGGACGGACGCGTGGAGAACCGGCAGAACGAGGTCAGCGAGATCTCGCGCAACCTCAAATCGATCGCCAAGGAGCTGGGCGTGCCGATCGTCGCGCTGGCGCAGCTCTCGCGTGCGGGCGCACAGCGCAGCGACAAGCGGCCCATCCTCTCGGATCTGCGCGATTCCGGCGCTATTGAGCAGGACGCGGACGTCATCATGTTTCTGCACAGAGAAGAGTATTACGATCCCAACACCGAGGACAAGAACATCGCGGAGGTCATCGTCGCCAAGCAGCGCAATGGCCCTCTGGGCACGGTGAAGCTGGCCTGGCTGGGACAGTACACGCGCTTTGCCAGCCTGCAGCAGGGCGGGCTCAGCGGCTGAGGTGAACCATGCACACGCTGGTTGTGGCGGAAAAGCCGTCGGTGGCGCGCGACATTGCGCGCGTGCTGGGGGCGAAGGACAGAGGAGACAGCTGCCTGATGGGCGGCGGCTATGTGGTCACCTGGGCGATCGGCCATCTGGTGACGCTCAAGGAGCCGCAGGAGCTTGACGAGCGGTACGCGAAGTGGCGCGCGCAGGATCTGCCGATTCTCCCTCAAAAGATGGAGACGAAGGTCATCCGCAAGACGAGCGCGCAGTTCAAGGCGGTCAAGACGCTCATGAACGACAGGGAGACGGAGCGCATCGTCTGCGCGACGGACTCCGGTCGCGAGGGCGAGCTGATCTTCCGCTATATTTACGAGCAGGCGGGCTGTCAGAAGCCCGTCATGCGTTTGTGGATTTCTTCGATGACCGACGAGGCGATCCGCCAGGGCTTTGACAATCTGCGCCCCTCCGAAGAATACGACGCGCTCTATGCCAGCGCGCGCTGCCGGGCGGATGCCGACTGGATCATCGGCATGAACGCGACGCGCGCGTACACGCTGCGCTACGGCGTGCTTTTGTCTGTGGGCCGCGTGCAGACCCCGACGCTCTCCATGCTGGTCAAGCGCAGGAAGGAGATCGACGCGTTCGTCCCGCAGACGTATTACACCGTGCGGGCGGATTTCGGCGCGTATCAGGGCGTGTATCAGACCCCGGAGGGGGAAAAGCGGGTGGACAGCCGCGGGCTGGCGGAGGCCATCGCGCAGCGCGTGAGGGGCCAGACGGGCAGCGTGACGCAGGCTTCGCGGGAAAAGAAGACGGAGCGCCCGCCGCTGCTCTACGACCTGACGACGCTGCAGCGGGAGGCCAACGCGCAGCTCGGCTTCACGGCGAAGAAGACGCTGGCCACGGCGCAGAAGCTCTACGAGCAGCACAAGCTGATCACCTACCCGAGAACGGACAGCCGCTATCTCTCCCACGACATGGTGGGAAAGGTGGAAAGGGCGCTTTCCTCCTACGATGGGGCGCTGGAGGAGGTCGGGCAGGGCGCGCTGGGCTACGGCGTCAGGCTGACCCCGCGCGTGTTTGACGATGCGAAGCTGACTGATCACCACGCGATCGTCCCCACGGGCAAGCGCGCGGAGCACATGAACCTGACGGCGGACGAGCGAAAGCTCTACGAGATGGTGGCGCGCAGGCTGGCGGCAGTGTTCTATCCCAATCACGAATACGATGCGCTGCGCGTCGTCACGCGGGTGGGCGGGGACGACTTCGTCTCCACCGGCAAAAGCGTGACGCAGGAGGGCTGGAAGGCGGTCTACCGCCAGCAGGCCGAGAAGAAGCGCCGGGCGGACGAGGACGAGCAGGAGCTGCCGCCGCTTTGTGTGGGCGACGCGCAGACGTGCAGGGCCGCGCGCGCCAAAGAGGAGCAGACCAAGCCGCCCAGGGAGCACAACGACGCCTCCCTGCTGCGCGAAATGGAGCACGCGGGCCGGCAGATCGAGGACGAGGCGCTGCGCGAGCAGATGAAGGACTGTGCGCTGGGCACGCCCGCCACGCGCGCGGCGATCATCGAGCGGCTGATCGAGGTTGGCTATGTGAAGCGCAGCGGTAAGAATCTGGTGGCCACGCCCAAGGGCGTGCATCTCATCGAGGCGGTGGCGCCGGAAATCGCCTCGCCGGAGACGACGGGCCGCTGGGAGCGCGCGCTTTCCCAGATCGCGCGCGGTCAGGACGGCGAGGCGCGCTTCCGCGAGGGCATTGCGCGGCTGGCGGTATTCCTGACGCAGCAGGCGAGCACAGCGCCGGATGTACCGTTTGAAAAGGAAGAGTGGCACGGCAAGGGCAGCAGGAAACTCAGCAATCTGGGCATCGCATGTCCGATTTGCGGACAGGGAAGGATTGCGGAAAACACAAAGGGCTTTTACTGCACGCGCTTTCGCGAGGGCTGCAGATTCACGATCTGGAAGGATGCGCTTGTGCGCATGGGCGGTCCGGAGCTGAACGCCAAGCTGCTCAGGCTCTGCGTGGAAAAGAAGGACGTGCGCGGCTCGACCGGCGTGATCCACTATGACAATGGGCGGCTCGGCTTCACGCCGGCGCCGCACTGAGACGAACGAACCAGACAAGGCGGGATATTCATGAAACTGTACGCTCAGACAGATTTTGACGCAAACAGGCAGGAAAAGCGCAGGCAGATCACGCGCGCGCTGGCGCTGGCGCTGCCGTTCTTTTTGATCGCGGCCGCGGCGTTTGGCCTGCGCATCGAGCTGCTGTGCATCGCGGGCCTCGTGATTGCGGGCGCAATTCTGATTTTCCTGTATGACCTGCGCATCAAGCCTGCGCTGCGCTATGGCCGCTATCTTGCGGAGGCGCACAGCGGCCTGAGCCGCCAGACGGTCGGCGCGCTGGTGCGCATCGGCAGCGACCCGGTCTATCAGGACGGCGTGAATTTCTACGAAGTGATCCTCAACATCTACGAGGACATGGCCGAGGAGGGCGAGCGCCGCTTCCTGCTGGACGCGAAAAAGGACATCCCACAGGACTGGATCGGGCAGGATGTGGTCGTGACGAGCCACGGCAGTTTTCTGCTGGACGTCGCGCCCGTGGAGAAAAAGGCATGAGCAGACGGGCAAACCGGACGGTTCTCGCGCTGGTGCTCACGCTCATCGGCATGCTCATGCTGCTGCTGAATCTCCACACGCCGCTGATGATGGACGACTATGATTACAGCTTCTCCTGGGCCACGGGCGAGCGGCTCGCGGGAATCGGGGACATCGCCCTCTCGCAGGCGGCGCATTACCGGCTCTGGGGCGGGCGCAGCGTGGTGCACTTTCTGGCGCAGATGTTTTTGTACCTGGGCAAGCCGGTGTTTAATCTGATGAATACCGCCATGTATCTGCTGCTGCTGCTGGAGATGGCGGCGCTGGCAGGCCGGCGCGGGCGGGGCTGCGACGGACGCATGCCGCTGATTGCCCATGCGCTGCTGATGCTGACGGTTCCGTTTTTCGGCACGGTGTTTCTCTGGCTGGACGGCGCGTGCAACTACCTGTGGGGCACGGTGCTGGCGCTGGCGCCGCTCGTCATCCTCAAAAGCGAGCGCGAGGGCGGCTTCTTTGACGCGGGCTTTTCGAATGGATGGATTGCGGTGCCGGTGTGCTTTCTCGCCGGCTGGACGAACGAAAACACGGCCTGCGGCGTGCTGGCGGCCGTTCTGCTGCTGACCCTGTGGGACAGGCTCAGGGGCCGGAAGGTGCGCGCCTGGCGCTGGGCTGCGCTGGCCGCGCAGGCGCTGGGCGTGGCGGTGCTGCTGCTGGCTCCGGGCAACTTTGCGCGGGCGGGTGAAGCCTCCCCGCGCGGCCTGCTGATGGAGCTTGTCTATCGCTTCGCCGTGACGGCCTACTGCATGCTGCGCTATGCTGGCATCCC
>JAGBDL010000053.1 GCA_017937505.1 Clostridia bacterium
ACGGCCTGCGCGGCGATGGCCTGCGCGCTGCTGGGGCTTACGCCGCAGGAGGCAGCCGGGCGCGGCGCGGGGCTGTCGGACACGGGCCTTGTGCGCAAGCGGGACGCAATCGCCCGTGCGCTGGCGGTGAACCGTCCCGACCCGGGCGATCCCGTCGACGTGCTAGCGAAGGTGGGCGGCTTGGAGATTGCGGGCATGGTTGGCGCGTTCCTGGGCGGCATGGAGCACCGCGTGCCCGTCGTCATTGACGGCGTGATCTCCGCCGTGGCGGCGCTGATGGCGGCGCGCATCTGCCCCGAAGCGCGGGCATACATGCTGCCCTCGCATATGAGCCGCGAGCCTGCCGCGCGGCGAATCTTTGAAGAGCTTGACATGCACCCTGTGATCGACGCGGACATGGCGCTGGGCGAGGGCACGGGCGCGGTCGCGCTGCTGCCGCTGCTGGACATGGCGCTGGCGGTGTACCACGGCCCGCACATGTTTGACCAGTTGGGCATGGAGGCGTACACGCCGCAGGAGGGACAGGCATGATCGTGCTGGTGACGGGCGGCAGCGGCTGCGGCAAGTCCACCTGGGCGGAGCGCCTGATTGCATCTATGCCGGAGGGACAACGCGTCTACATCGCTACCATGCAGGTTTACGACGAGGAATCCGTCAGGCGCGTGGCGCGCCACCGCGCGCAGCGGGCGCATCTGGGCTTTGCGACCATCGAGTGCGAAAAAAACCTGGCCGCGGCGGACATTCCGCAGGACAGCGTCGTGCTGCTGGAGGACCTGGTGAACCTTGCGGCCAACGAGATGTTTTCCGGCGGGGATGTGCGCCGCATTGTGCCCGCCCTTCATGATCTGGCGCATCGTTGCCGTCATCTGGTGATGGTGACGAACGACGTGTTTTCTGACGGAGGTTGCTACGACGAATCGACGCAGGAATACCTGCGCGCGCTGGCGCAGATCAACCGCAGCGCGGCGGCGCTGGCCGACTGTGTGGTCGAGGTCGTTTATTCCATTCCCGTCTCGCTGAAAGGAGCGCTGCCATGCGTTTGATGGATGCATTTGTGATCGCGTTTTCGACCTACTCGCGTATCCCGATGCCGCGTGCGGCGTGGTCGGAGGAAAGCCGCCGCTACGCGATGTGCTTCTTTCCGCTGGTCGGCGCGCTCGTCGGCCTGCTGCTGTGGGGCTGGCTGGCGCTTTGCGATGCGCTGGGCGTCGGCCCCGTGCTGCGCGGGGCGGCGGGTGCGCTGATTCCGCTGCTGGTGACGGGCGGCATCCACATGGACGGCCTGATGGACACGAGTGACGCGCTGGCTTCCTGGCAGCCCCCGAAGCGGCGGCTGGAGATTCTCAAGGACAGCCACACCGGCGCATTCGCCGTGATGGCCTGCGCGGGCTATCTGCTGCTGACAACGGGGCTGCTCAGCGAGGCGGATGCGGTGGCCGGGCGGCTGCTCGCGCCGTGCTTCGTCTTTTCCCGCGCGATGAGCGCGGCGGCGCTGACCGTGATGAGAAGCGCGCGCCCCGGCGGGATGCTTGACGGCTTTGCCAGGGCGGCGCACAGGCGTGCGGTTTGCCTGAGCAGTGGTACGTATGCCGTACTGTGCATCGGGCTCTGGCTTGTCTTGGGCGGAACCGTGCTGACTGCTGCTTGCCTGCTGGCAGCGGCGCTGTGCGCGTTGGGCTTTGCCCGCATGGCGCAGCGGCAGTTTGGTGGGATCACGGGAGATCTGGCGGGCTGGCTTGTGCAGATCGCGGAGCTGTGCCTGACGGCGGTCATTGTGATGGGAGGCATGCTGACATGAAGCTCTACATCGGCGGCGCATATCAGGGACAGCTCGAGCTGGCGCGCGCGGAGAATCCGGACGCGCTGATTCTTTCAGACTTTCACGAGGCCGTGCAAGAGGCCATGCTGCGCGGGGAGGATGCGCGCGCCTTTGCGCAAAGCGTCTGTGCGGCACATCCGGACGCGGTGATCGTCGCCAACGAGGTTGGCGCGGGCGTGGTGCCGATGGAGGCGCAGGAGCGCGCCTTCCGCGAGGCGGTGGGCCGGGCGCTGTGCGTCATCGCGCAGGAAGCGCGGCAGGTGACGCGCGTGGTCTGCGGAATCGGGGTGCGCATTAAATGAGATGGGTGCTCATCCGCCACGGGCAGACGCAGGGGAACCTTGAGCATCGCTACATCGGCTGCCGCACGGACGAGCCGCTCTGCGCGGCGGGCCGGGAGGCGCTGCGGCTGTGCCGGTATCCGGCCGTATCGCGTGTGTTTGCCAGTCCCATGCGCCGGTGCATCGAGACGGCGGCCATCCTGTATCCCGGCATCCGGCCGGAGATCGTGCCGGACCTTCGGGAGTGCGACTTCGGGGCATTTGAAGGAAAGAACTATGCGGAGCTGAGCGGCCGGGCGGATTATCAGGCGTGGATCGATTCCGGCGGCGCGCTGCCCTTCCCGGGCGGGGAAAGCCGTGCGGCGTTTGCAGCGCGTTGCGTGCATGCCTTTGAGCGCCTGCGTGCGCAGGATTTCCGGGAGGACTGTGCGCTGATCGTTCACGGCGGAACGATCATGGCGATCATGGAGCGATATGCCCTGCCCAAGGGCGGGTATTTTGACTATCAGGTGAGCAATGGCGAAGGATTCGTACTGAATCCGGATGGAACGCATGAAAGACTGGGAATGACCACCTTTTATCCCTGAGGAATCTATGACGGAAAAGCGAGAATCGTTTTTCCCAAAGCCGCTGCTGCAATGCGCAGAGAGCGGTTTTTATGTTTTACCAAACTGATAAAACGCGTGGGAACGGGCTCCTTTAGGCTGATGCGATCAATTCCGGTGCATTCAGACTCGTCCTGCAAAAAGGATTCCGGAACAAACTTCCTGAGACATCACAGGCGTGTATCCTCGGCAAAGCGGAAGAGAAGCAAGGCATCCTCGCGTGCAGGAGCTCTATCCGAATTGACAGAGGAAGCTGAACAGTGACTGCTGGTCAAATGACGGACTCAAAGCGAAATAAAAGGAGCTGCCTGCATCAGGCAGCCCAGACCGTCAACAAACTCTCGCGAGAAGCGGGAGTTTATTTTTCAGTTGCAAAACCAAAAGGAAAATGGGGTGAGGATGTCGAATATAATATACAAGCAAAGATCAAAGGAGCTGAACACCATGCTGCGAGATAAAGAAACAAGCAAACAAAAGGAATATGAGATTGTCCTGCTGGATGAACTGGTACCGCAGGATCACATACTGCGCAAGATCGATGCAGCGGTGGATTTCAGCTTTATCCATGACTTGTGTAAGGATCTGTATTCTCCCAACATCGGCAGACCGGCAATAGAACCGGAACTGCTGTTCCGTATGCTGTTGCTTGGATATTTGTATGGGATCAAATCGGAGACAAAGCTGGCGCAGGAGGTCAATGAGAATATTGCATTCAAATGGTTCTTAGGACTAAAGCTGACAGAGAAGGGACCGGATCACGCAACGATCAGCGCCAACCGGGTAAGGCGATTCCGAGATAACAATATTGCTGAGAAGATATTTGACAACATCCTGCAGCAGTGTATCAACAGGAAGTTGGTAGGAGGAAATATTCTTTATACTGATTCGACCCACATCAAAGCGAAGGCGAATAAACATCGCAAGACGTTAGTGCATGTTGAAGAAACACCGAAAGAGTATTTGGAAGAGCTGAATGCTCAAATTGATCTGGACAGAAAAATCCTTGGGAAGAAGCCTTTTGACCACGACGATGATGATAAAACCCCCAAATCAGGCAGTGGGAAAACACGGATGAAAAGCCTGACTGATCCTGAAAGCGGACAGCAGAGTCGGGAAGGAAAGCCCGACGGATTTCATTACAGCGAACACCGAACTGTAGACAGCAAAAACAATGTCATCGTCAATGTGCATGTTGAACCCGCCAACGTCAATGACATTACGCCGTTGCCAACCATTCTTCGAGAAATCAATCAACGGCTTGGGCATCTTCCTAAGTACATGGGGCTTGATGCCGGATATCACAGCGCGTGGATTGCTCATTTGCTGGAAACAAACAGAATTCAAGGAGTTATTGGATACCGAAGGCATACTCATAAAACGGAGCATTACGGGAAGTATCGTTTCAAATTCGATTGGGAATACGATATGTATATCTGCCCGGAGAAAAAGCTGCTGAATTGGAAAACCACAACGCGTGATGGATACAGGCAATACTTCTGCGACAGCAAAACCTGTTCTGCATGCAGCAGAAGAGAAGAATGCTTTGGAAAATCCATGAAGCGAAGGATGGTGGACAGACATGTTTGGCAGGATGCTCTGGATCGCGTCATGTACTTTACGAAAACGCCTCAAGGCGCACGGATTTATGCATGGCGCAAAGAAACAATCGAACGCTCCTTTGCGGAGGCCAAAGAAAACCACGGCCTGCGCTTTGCTCGCATGCTCGGCATTCAGAACATGCGCGAGCAATGCTTCCTGACCGCTGCGGTTCAAAATATGAAAAGGCTGGCCAAGGCCTTTTGCTTCAACCTTCGGATTCTTTGCATGCTAAAAGCCCATGTTTTGACTTGCAAAACATGGGCTTTGTCGACGGTCTGAG
>JAGBDL010000054.1 GCA_017937505.1 Clostridia bacterium
AACCTCGACGAGTTCTTCATGGTGCGCGTGGGCTCGCTGGTGGATCAGGAGCACCTTTCTCCCAATCTCCGGGAAAACAAGACCCAGATGACCCCCGAAGAGCAGCTGGGCGAGGTGCTCAAAACCGTGCGCAGGCTCAACGAGCGCAGGGACTTCATCTACGCCAAGCTGCTCGGGCGCGTGGAGGAGGCCGGCGTGCGCCTGGTCGATTTCAGAAAGATCGGCCGGCAGGAGAGCGAAAAGCTGGAGCGCTACTTCGACTGCGAGATCGCGCCGCTGATCTCCCCGATCATTGTGGGCCGCCGCCAGCCGTTCCCGTTCCTGCGCAACAAGGATATCTACGCCGTCGCCGTGCTCGAACGCAAGAGCGGCAAGCGCAAGCTGGGCATCGTGCCATGCAGCGCGGGCGTGTTCCCGCGGCTGATCGAGGTCTCCGCGGGCGAGAAGACGTTCATGCTCGCCGAGGAGTTGATCCTGCACTTCCTGCCCAAGGTCTTTGCGGGCTACACGATCAAGGAAAAGTCCCTCATCCGCGTGACGCGCAACGCCGATATCGACGCGGACGCGCTCTACGAGGAGGATATCGACTACCGTGAGTTTATGGCGGAGCTGATCAAGAAGCGCAGGCGCCTGGCGCCGGTGCGCCTGGAGCTCTCCCGCGAGCTGGACGGCGAGATCGTGCGCGCGCTGTGCAAGCACATGGACGTCAACAAGGATCACGTCTTCAGGAACAACTCGCCGCTGGATCTGTCGTTCCTCTTCGGCATTGAGGACATCCTGCGCCAGCGGACGGAGCTGTTTTACGAGCGCCGCATCCCGCAGCGCAGCGCGTCCATCGCCAGCGACCGCCCGGTGCTCGACCAGATCCGCGATGGCGACAAGCTGCTCTCCTATCCGTACGAGAGCATGAAGCCGTTTTTGACGATGCTGCAGGAGGCCGCCAACGACGAGAGCGTCGTCTCCATCAAGATGACGCTCTATCGCGTGGCCAAGCAGAGCAAGATTGTCGAGACGCTCATTGAGGCCGCCGAAAACGGCAAGGACGTGCTGGTGCTCGTGGAGCTCAAGGCGCGCTTTGACGAGGAGAACAACATCGAGTGGAGCCGCAGGCTGGAGGAGGCCGGCTGCAACGTGATCTACGGCCTGGACGGCTACAAGGTGCACAGCAAGCTCTGCCTGATTCAGCGCATGGAGAACGGTCACGCGGCGTATACCACGCAGATCGGCACGGGCAACTACAACGAGAAGACCGCCCGGCTGTACACCGACCTGAGCGTGATGACGCACGACCAGGCCATCGGCCGCGAGGCGGCGGAGGTCTTCCGCACGCTGTCCATGGGCGAGACGGTGCAGGAGACGGAGCATCTGCTGGTCGCGCCGCACTGCCTGCAAAGCCGCGTGCTGGAGATGATCGACGAAGAGATCGCCCGCGCAAGAGACGGCGAGGACGCGTATATCGGCGTGAAGATCAACTCGCTGACGGACAAGGCGATCATCGACCGGCTGGTGCAGGCCTCCTGCGAGGGCGTGAGGATCGACCTCATCGTGCGCGGCATCTGCTGCCTGATTCCGGGCGTGCCGGGGGCGACGGAGAACATCCGCGTGGTCAGCGTCGTGGGCCGCTTCCTGGAGCACTCGCGCATCTACATCTTTGGCCGCGGGGCGCGCGCGAAGGTGTACATCGCCTCGGCGGACTTCATGACGCGCAACACGCTGCGCCGCGTGGAGGTCGCCGCGCCGATCTACGATGAAACGCTCAAGGCGCAGATCGTCGCGATGTTCAATCTGCTGCTCGCGGACAACGTGCAGGCGCGCGAGATGCAGGCCGACGGCAGCTATGTCCGCCGCCAGCCGATGGGCGAAAACGCGCGCAACGCGCAGGAAGCTTTCTATCAGCAGGCGTACGAGCGCGCCGCAGGGAAGCAGGGATAAGCTGATTTACAGCAGTTCAAAAAAATCGTGCAACTGACTCCATCAAAGCCCCCTCAAGAGGGGGCCTGATTCGCGCTGAATTGCTGGATGGCTATCATTGTGTAATACTAATTCTTATTAAAATGGCTTAATCCGCGCATCGTCTTTTCCGCCCTGACTTTGCCTCGTTCCGTTCAACGTACCTTAAGTAACGCCTCACTTCACTCGGCTTCGTCAGAGCGAAAAATCTGATGCACTCTGTTAAGCATTTTAATTGCGAATTAGTATAAATGAAAGGGGTTTGAGCAGAAATGCCCAAACCCCTGAGTTTTACGGGTTTTTGCGCACCCAGCCCACCGCGCCGCGAAGGCTGATCAGGAGCCAGTCTCCCTCCTCACGGAGGATCGGGAGCTTTTCACCGGCGCCGAGCAGGGCAACCTTTTTGGCCGCAGGGCCATTCCATGCGTACACCGGCGTGCTTTTTTCCGTCAGATAGTACGACGGGTCGATGAGCACATAGTCGCTGAGCACCCAGCCCGCGCTGCCCGTGCCCTCCGCGTCCGACAGAAAGCAGTCGCACCAGCCGTCCTTCAAAACCTGCTGGCATGCAAAGACGTCCCCGTACCGCAGACGTCCCACCGCAGAGGATGAGGTGCTTGTGCCGGAGCGAATGGTCAGCTCCTCGCAGAGCACCACCGCCTCATAGCCGATCTGTCCCATCCCGGATGCCGGGATGATCTCTGCTTTTGCGGAGGCTGCCAGCAGCATGGCGGCCATCCAAATGAATACCCTTTTCATCATACCGTCCTCCTGAGTGCACTTTGATCTCTGTCCATAAGACGCAGAAGCTGCGGCCGTTCATCCCGGCCTGCAGACAAATGCTGTCAAAACATGGATAGGCCCTGGCTTCACACCTTCAATAGGCTTGCCTGATACCGACGCGAAGCGTAAAAGGGAGTCTGAGGGACCGGAGCCTGCCGCCGCCAGTGGCGGAAACAGGCAGGCGGAGCGTCGGGAATCGCAAGGAGCGCGCTATGCGCGACTATGCGAGTTCCCCGGACTGATGTCCCTCAGGCGGGTCTTAGGGCGGCAGCTCTAACGTATTCCTTTACTCTGCGTATATGATGTCGTCCCGTAGCCGGTAGATCGTCGCGCCGTACTTGCTGCGGCAGAACGCGTCGACAAACCAGTCGATCTCCTTGACCGCGTCGTACTGGACATAGGCGTAGCGCTCGCCGTTTATGCTCTTGCCCTTCATGTTGGAATCGGCCCAGTGCACGGAGTCCGTCTCCGGGTCGTAGTCTTCGATGAAGATCATGGAGTGCGCGCCCACGCCGTAGTAATAGTTGGCCGCCATCTGGAAGTAATCGCCCCGCTGAACCTGCATCAGGAACTCGCGGGCACGCCGGCGGTTCTCCTCCTTGGACAGGCTGCTGTCGTAGCGGAAGGACGCCGCGGCGTAGAAGGGGTTGCCGTCGCTGGCCGCCACGTCCTGCCATTCCACGCCGTAGACGTAGGGCGCGCAGTCCGCCTTCTTTTGGTTGTTGGGGATCACCAGCGGAACGTCCGGAAACGCCGCCATGCGGAAATCGCCGCAGTTTTCGCGGAACAGATGCACCGTGAAGTTCTTGCAGACGTAGATGTCGCCGCTGTACTGCGCGCGCTGGGGCTTGCCGTTCGCCGCGTCGTAAAGCGCTTTGGCGGTGGCGATGATGCGGTCAATGAAGTCCTCCCGCGCGGCGGAGGACGGCGTATCGATGGCCTGTGTCTCCTGCGTCAGGACGATGGCGTCCTGCGCGTCAAGCATCTCCTGCATGGAGAGCGTTTCGCCAAGGGCGCAGGGGAGCGATATGCAGAAAAGCAGCAGGCCGGTCAGAATCAGCTTCATGAAGGGGATGCCTCCTTGTGTTGATAGCCTATTGTATCACGGACGCGCAAGCGGCGCAATGCCGGCCTGCGCACGCTCTTGGGGCACAGAAAGAATTGCACAAAAATCTGAGCCTGTTTTTGACGGAGTACATACGTTTTGTATGGGGTAAAATGCGAAAAAAACCAATTCCCGCCTGATTTTGTACACGGAATTTTGTGTGCGAAACGCCGGGTTAAACGCTAAACTTGGCGAGAAAGATGCCCTGGAAAGCTGTTGACTGCAATGAAAGAATATGGTAATATAAACTGAAATTGTGGGCAACAACAGCCGATTGTATCATATCACGACAGGAGTGGGGAATATGCCACCGAAACAAAGAATTACGAGGGAAATGATCCTGGAGAGGTCGTTTGAGATGTTTTGCCGCGAGGGGATGGACGTGGTGAACGCGCGTTCTGTCGCGAAGGCGCTGAACTGCTCCACGCAGCCGATCTTCAGCTATTTTTCCGGGATGCAGGACCTCAAAACCACACTGGAGGAAAAGGCAAGGGAGCAGTTTCAGGACGCGCTCCGTGTGGACGATCAGCCGGGCGATCCGCTGATCAGGATTGGCTGCGCGTATACGCGCTTTGCGGCCGAGCAGCCGCATCTATTCGCGCATCTGTTTCTGACGATGCAGGACGATTCGCTGTATCCGTTTGTCAGCGAGGAGCGCCGGGAGAGCCTGCTTCGCCGCGAGGCGGAGTATACCGGCCTGACCCGGGAGCAGACGGAGGCGCTCTGCGCACATATGTCCATCTATATCCACGGCCTGGCCGTCGTGCGCGCCGCGCAGAGGGCGGACTTTACGCCGGATGCCATGGCGAAGATGATCGCCGATACCCAGGAGATGACCGTCAAGGGGATTCGCTGCATGGCGTAAAGGCCGGGCATGAATCCGGATGAATTGAATCCAAGAAAGCGGACAGCACAGGCTGCCCGCTTTTTGCATGCGTTATTCGATGGTCAGCACGCCGTCCGCGCGCATGACGATATTGCGGCTGTACAGCGAGACAAGCGCGCGCACCATGTACTCTGCGTCCGCGCAGCCCGCAGTCTCATAGCTGGAGTGCATGGCCAGCTGCGCCAGGCCGATGTCCACCGTGTTCATCGAGGCGTGCCTGTTGGCGATGTTGCCCAGCGTGGAGCCGCCCAGCATGTCCGAGCGGTTGGCGAAGTGCTGCACCGGCACGCCGGCCATCGCGCACAGGCTGGAGAAGACCGCGCAGGAGACCGCGTCGGTGGTGTACTTCTGGTTCGCGTTGTGCTTGATGACCACGCCGCCATTCATGAGCGTGCGGTTCTGCGCGTCGTATTTCTCCGGATGGTTCGGGTGCACGGCGTGCGCGTTGTCCGCCGAGGCCATGAAGCTGGCCGCAATGGCCGCGCGGATTTCGCCGTCCGTCGCGCCCAGCGCCGCGCCCGCGCGGGTGAGCACGTCGGTGAGGAACGTGGAGTCCGCGCCCTGCTTGGAGCCGCTGCCGACCTCCTCGTTGTCCAGCACGGCGAGCACGTTGATGTGGCCGACGGCCTTGCTGGCCAGGAAGGCCGCCGCGGAGGTGTAGGCGCACTCGAGGTCGTCGATGCGCGGGCAGGAGAAGAACTCGTTTTGGGCGCCCCAGACGCTGCCCGGCGTGCGCGCGTAGAGGAAGAGATCCTGCGCGACGATGGCGTCCGCGTCCACGCCCGCCGCCCGGGCGATCTCGGCCCTGAGCATGCCCCGGCTGCCCACGCCGCCGTAGAGCGGGAGCAGGTCGACCTGCGCGTTGTACTTGTAGCCGTCGTTCACCTCGCGGTTGAAGTGGATGGGCATGTTGGGGATGAGCACCGCGTCGCGATCGAGATTCACCAGGCGGGTCGTCAGCGCGCTGCCCTCGCGCACGAGCACGCGGCCCGCGATGGACAGCGGACGGTCAAACCAGGAGGACATGATCATGCCGCCGTAGCGCTCCACATTCAGGCGCAGACAGCCGCCCGCCGTCTCGTCCTCGCAGATGTGCTTGAGCTTGAAGGTCGGGGAGTCGCTGTGGGAGGAGACGATCTGGAAGTGCGCAAAGCCGGTCTCAGGCACCGCGAACGCGATGACACTGGAAAGGTTGCGCGTTACATAGTATTTGCCGCCGGGCACGACGCGCCAGGGCTGGGTCTCGGAAAGCGGGGTGAAGCCGCCCGCATCGAGCGCGGCGCAGAGGGTCTTCACCGCGTGAAACGCGCTCGGGGATTTCCTTACGAAGTCGAGAAAGAGCTGAACATGATCGGCCATGGGAATGCCTCCTGATCTGCAGTATTCGATGCGTCTATTATACATGCCCGGAGGCGCATGTGTCAAACACGAGGCGGCAGCACGCGCCGCCGCGATTGAGGAAGGAGGCGGATGCACCGTGCGCCCGCGCGATCTGTGCAACCAGGTGAAGCCCCAAAACGTGCGGCGCGCTCAGCTCATCCTGCGGCTGTGCGCCGTGCAGTATGCGCAGTACCGCCTGCGGATAGCCCGCGCCGTCGTCAGAAACACAGAGCGTGAGACGCCCGTCCTCGAGCGACGCGGACAGGGTGATCGCGCAGCCGTCTGGGTTGTGACGCGCGCTGTTTGAAAGCAGGTTGGTGAGCGCGCGGTGCAGCAGCGCTTCGTCTGCGACGAGCTGCGCCTGCCCGGCGGCCTCAGAGACGGAGAGCGTCAGCACGCAGCGGCCGTCCAGACCGCTGTTGACAAAGTCCGCCGCGCACTGGCGAAGAAACGGGCCGACGGCCAATGCCTGCGCGCGCAGCGGCTGCGCGTCATACTGCAGCTTGGAGGTGAGGTTCAAGTCCTCAATCAGCGTGCGGATGCGCTGGCTCTGCCGGGCAATGGAGTCAGCCCTCTCCCGCTGCGCGGCGCTGGCCTGCGGGTCCGCGCCGATCTGCTCCGCATAGCCCAGAATCAGCGAGAGCGGCGTGCGGATGTCGTGCGAGACGCCGGCAATCCAGCCCGTGCGCGCGCTGTCCCGGCGGGCCAGCTGCGCGCTTTGCGCGGCGAGGCGGCTGCTGAGGCTGTTGAGCTTTTCGGCCAGCTCGCCGGACATGCCGCCGGTGTCGAGCTCGACCGTGCCGCCCTCGGCCAGCGTGTCGATGCCCTGTCCCACGCCCAGCAGACCGCGCGCCGCACGGAAGCTGAGCAGCAGACAGGCGGCGAGGATCAGCGCACCGTCCAGAATCAGCAGCGGCAGGAAGAGCTGAAGCAGCGTGCGCATCAGCGCGCTGTCGAGATAGAAGTCAAAGCGTGTGACGCTGCCCCTGGGCATGCCGGTCACCAGCAGGCCGAAGTCGTTGCGGTAGACGAAGATGGGGTAATCGTCCAGGTACCAGCGCGTGAAGGCGGCGATCTGTCCGCTCGTGTAGCGGTGATTGAGGTGGGGCGGCAGATTGCGCTGCCAGAGGATTTCGCCGTCGTCGCCAAGGAGCATGGCGAAGGTGTAGTGCGCCATCCAGTCGTCTGTCTGCGCCTCGTCCGGCGCAATCCGGCCGTCCGCGTCCTGCGCAAACGACGCGGCAAAGCGGCTGAGCTGAAACGGCCCGGCGTTCTGCCGGCTGCCGTAATACACGACCACGCCCAGCAGAATCGCCGCGTTGAACGCAAAGATCAGCAGGACGATCACAAACGCGGCGGCGACGTGCCGCCGGATCAGGCGGGAGAGGGTTTTCATGGCTGTTCCTCCATGGCCAGCTTGTAGCCCAGGCCGCGCACGGTGAGCAGAAAGCGGGGCCTGGACGGATTGTCCTCGATCTTCTCGCGAAGGTGGCGGATGTGCACGTTCAGGCTGTTCTCGTAGCCGTAGTATCCGCCGCCCCAGACGCGCGCACACAGCGCGTCGTAGGTGACGATGCGGCCGCGGTTTTGCAGCAGCACGGCGAGCAGCCGGCGCTCCGTCGCGGTCAGGGACAGAAGCTGCCCGTCTGCGCGCGCGACGTCGGATTCGTCCATGCGCAGCACGGCTCCGCCCAGGCGCACGGGCGCGCCGGCGGAGAGCTCGGCGCGGTACGCGCGGCGCAGAATGGTGCGCATGCGCAGCAGAAGCTCCTGGGTGAGGAACGGTTTGGTCAGGTAGTCGTCCGCGCCGAGGCCCAGGCCGAAGAGCCGGTCGCCGTCGGCGTCCCGTGCGGAGAGGAAGAGCGCGGGCACGTCCGCCTGGGCGCGCAGCTGCCCAAAGAGCGTGAAGCCGTCGCCGTCGGGCAGGTTGATGTCCAGCACCATGATGTCCGGACGCCTGCGGGCAAAGGCCTCCCGTGCTTCGCGTGCGCTCTGCGCGCATGCGACGTGCGCAAAGCCCGCGCCGTGCAGCGCGTCCGTGAGGATCGCGAGCAGCTCGCGGCTGTCATCCACCAGCAGGATGTTCGCTTCTTCCAGGGCCTGCATAGGCTCGCCTCCTTGGTTTGCCCTGATTATAGCACAGTGTCCGCCGCGCCGTCTGCCCTCCCGGACGGATTAAGCCAATCTTAAGCTGGGCGACAGGGCGGCGTAAGCTGCGCGTGCTATGCTGTCTCCTGCCAGAAGAAAAGGAGGCAGGGTATGGACAACATCATTGAAACCGAAAATCTCACCAAGCGCTATGGCGGCGTGCCGGTGGTCAGGAGCGTGAGCCTCGCGGTGCCGCAGGGCAGCGTGTACGGGTTCATCGGCCCCAATGGCGCGGGCAAGTCGACCACGATGAAGATGCTGCTGGGGCTGGTGAAGCAAAGCGGCGGCAGCGTGCGCCTGCTGGGGCGGGAGATGAACGCGGAAAACCGGCTGGCGCTGCTGCGGCAGACCGGCTCGCTGATCGAATCGCCCTCGAGCTACGGCCATCTGACGGCGCGGGAAAACCTGCGCATCGTCGCGCAGCTCAAGGGCGTGGAGGAAACGGAAATCGAGCGCGTGCTGCGCGTCGTGCATCTTGATCAGGAGAAGGCGCGCAGGGTGAAGGCGTTCTCCCTGGGTATGCGCCAGCGGCTGGGCATCGCGCAGGCGCTGCTGGGCCGGCCAAGGCTGCTGATTCTCGACGAGCCGACCAACGGTCTGGATCCCGAGGGCATCCGCGAGATGCGCGATCTGATCCGAAGCCTGCCCCAAACCGCAGGCGCGACGGTGCTGGTGTCCAGCCACCTGCTTTCGGAGATGGAGCTGTTTGTGGATTACGTGGGGATCATCGACCACGGCAGGCTGCTGTGGCAGGGGCCGCTTGCCCGGCTTCAGGCGGAACGCGGCGGCGAGGTCGTCGTGACCCGGCGCAGCAAGACGCTGGAGGAGATCTTTCTCGATCTGATCCACGAGCAGGGAGAGGAGGCGGCAGAATGAGGGCGGCGATGCTTGCGGAGCGCATCAAGGCGGCGAGGCGGCATGATCTGCTCCTTGCGGCGCTGACCGGGCTGCTGACGGCGCTGTGCGCAGCGGTGAGGCCTGAGGAGGACTGGCAGCGGGCCGTGGGGTATTCGGCGCTGACTGTCAATCTTTCGCTGATGAACGCGGTGGTCATGCCGCTGGCGATGGCGGCGCTGGCCAGCCGCCTGTGGGACATGGAGACCAGGGGCAGCGGCTGCCGTCTGCTGTTCACCCTGCAGAGCTGGGAGAGCCTCTTTGGCGCCAAGGCGCTGCGGGGCCTTGTGCAGAACGTGGTCATCTGCCTGGCGGAGGGCGCGGTGTTCCTGCTCGCGGGGCGCATGTGGGGCTACACGCAGGCGCTGGAGATCCCGCGCGTGCTTTGGCTGATGCTGTGCACATTTGTGGTGAACGCGATGCGCTTCTTTGCGCTGCTGGCCTTGTCCGTCCGCTCGGGCACGCAGGTGCTGCCGCTGGCCGTCGGGCTGGCGTGCAGCCTGCTGAGCGTGTTCACGGCGTTCATGCCGGAGCGCCTGACGCTGTTGACGCCCTGGGCGTATGATGTGCCGCTGAGCGCGATGCGCATGCACTATGACAGGGAGACGCGCATCACGGCTTATGAGCCGCTGGCGTTTCCCGCAGGACTGCTCGCCGCGGCAGTGGTCTGCGGCGTGCTGGGGTACGTGCTGGCGCGCCGCGCGGTGCGCGATCAGGAGGTGTGAGCGATGCTGATGCGTTGTATCCGCGCGGAGATGCGCAAGCTGCGCGGCGCGGGAATCTGGTGGGTTTTCGCGCTGCTGCCGGTGATTTCGGCGGCCTACGGCACGTTCAACTTCATGCAGAACCGGGAGATTCTGACCAACGGCTGGTACAGCCTGTTCACGCAGCACACGCTGTTTTATGCACTCTTCTTCTTTTCCCCGATGGTGGGCGTGTACGCGGCCTACCTGTGGCGGATGGAGCACATGGGCGGCGGTATGAACATGCTCATGACCATGCCGGTGTATCCGTTTTGCTTCTTTGCGGCGAAGGGCGCCGCCGTGCTTGCCGTGACGCTGCTGACACAGGGGTGGGTGTTCGCGCTGTATATGCTGTGCGGCAGGACGCTTTGCGGCCTGACGGGCTGGCCGCCCCTGCAGATTGCACTGTACATGCTGCGCGGGCTGCTCGGCGCGCTGCCCGTCGTCGCGCTGCAGCTGCTGCTGTCGATGGTTATCCGCAGCTTTGCCGTGCCTGTGCTCATCGCGCTGGTGGGCGGCGTCGTGGGCATGGCGCTCGTTGCGCAGGACGCGGGCATCTGGTGGCCGTACGCGCTGGTGCTGCTGGGCATGAACGCCAACCGCGCGCAGGATCAGCTCTCCGGCGGGCTGGGCGTCTATGTGCTCGTGTGCCTGGGCTTTACCGCGCTGCTGTGCCTGCTGGCGCAGGCGCTGCTGACCCGGCGCGACGTGCGGGCGTGAAGCGGCGCATCGCCGGACTGCTGCGGAAAGGATGACAGCCAAAAGGGGCTGCAAAGCGTTTGCCTTGCAGCCCCTTTTATGCTCCATCAGAGGAGCCCGGAGATGAAGATCAGAAGAATCTGCGCGGGCAGGACGAAATGGAAGAACGGCTTCAGCTTCGAGGAGAGCTTCAGGCCCTCGCCTGCGTTCGCCTCCGCGAGGTAGTTGTCAAAGCCCCAGCCCCATTTGGTCGTGCAGAAGAGCAGATAGACCAGCGAGCCCAGCGGCAGCAGCAGGTTGCTCACCAGGAAGTCCTCGGTATCCAGCACGTCGCGGCCGCCGATGAGATGCACGCCGGAGAGCACGTTGTAGCCCAGCAGGCACGGCATGGACGCCAGCAGGAGGAAGACGCAGTTGGCGATGACGGCCTTTCTGCGGCTGAAGCCGAACATATCGATGCAGTTGGCAATCAGGTTTTCAAACACGGAGATGACCGTGGTGAAGCTGGCAAACGTCATGAACAGGAAGAACAGCGTGCCCCAGAAGCGGCCGCCCCGCATGCCGGCAAAGACGTTGGGCAGGGTGACGAAGATCAGCGACGGACCGGCGTCCGGCTGCACGCCGAAGGAGAAGCTGGCCGGGAAGATGATCAGGCCGCTCATCAGCGCCACAAAGGTGTCCAGCAGGCAGATGCGCACGGCCTCGCCCGTGAGCGTGTTGTCGCGGGTCATGTAGGAGCCGAAGATCTCCATGGCGGCGATGCCCAGGCTCAGCGTGAAGAACGCCTGATTCATCGCGGCGGTGATCACGGAGAAGAGGCCCTGCTCCTTCGCACGGCTGAGGCTGGGCAGCAGGTAGAATTTGAGGCCCTCGCCCGCGCCGGGGAGCAGGCAGCTGTTGACCGCCAGCATGAGGATGAGCAGCAGCAGCGCGCTCATCATCAGCTTGGAGATGCGCTCCAGGCCCTTTTGCAGGCCGAAGCTGACGACGGCGAAGCCCAGGACGACGACCAGCGCCATGAAGACGGTCATCTCCACGGGGTTTTGCAGCATGCTGCCGAACGCGCCGCTGATGGCTGCCGCATCGAGCCCGGAGAAGGAGCCGGTCAGGAACTTGACGAAGTAATCAAGCATCCAGCCGGCGACGGTGGTGTAGTACATCATCAGCAGGTAGCAGCCGGCGACGCAGAACCAGCCGTGGATGTGCCACTTGCTGCCCGGCTTTTCCAGCGCCTGATAGCCCTGCACCGCGCTCTTGCGGCTGGCGCGGCCCACGGCCAGCTCCATCGTCAGCACCGGCACGCCCATGGTCAGCAGGAAGAGCAGATAGAACAGAACGAACAGGCCGCCGCCGTTCTGGCCGGCGACGTAGGGAAAGCGCCAGACGTTGCCGATGCCGATGGCGCAGCCGGCACTCACCAGCAGGAAGCCGAGACGGGATTGGAAGTTCTCGCGTTTCATGGTACAACTCCTTTGTTTCCAATTGAACGGACAGAAAAATCCATACACGCGCAAAACTTTAGCAGAATCAAGCGAAAAAGTCAATCGCTTTGACCGAAAATCAGGACGCGCGCGCGTTTTGCGGCATGAAGCGCTGTGGAACTGCGCCCAAAACCGCACGGCGAGCGCAAGCGCGTTGTTTCCCAAAGCCATCCGGAGGCGGGAACGCCCGCGCCTTGGCCGTTGCCTAATTCCCGCGGATGCCTTATAATGGAAGCACATCGACGGGGAGGAAGGATCATGGACAAGCTGCTTTTCGGCGCTGCCTATTACGACGAATACATGCCGCATGAACGGCTCTGCAGGGACGTGGAGCTGATGAAGCGGGCGGGCGTGAACACAGTGCGCATCGCGGAATCCACGTGGAGCACCTGCGAGCCGCAGCCCGGCGTGTTCGATTTTTCGCATGTGGAGCGCGTGATGGACGCGATGGAGGCGGCGGGCATCGGCGTGATCATCGGCACGCCGACGTACGCGGTGCCCGCCTGGATGGTGAAGGCCCATCCCGACGTGCTGGTGGAGACGAAGCAGGGGCCGCTGCGCTACGGCCCGCGCCAGATTATGGACATCACCCATCCCGTTTACCTCTACTACGCTGAGCGCGTCATCCGCGAGCTGATGAAGCGCACGGCGCACCGCACATGCGTCATCGGGTTTCAGATCGACAACGAGACCAAGCACTACGGCACGGCGGGGCCTGCCGTGCAGGCGCAGTTTGTGAAGCATCTGCGCAGGGAGTTTCATGACGATCTGGATGCCATGAACCGCGCCTTTGGCCTGGATTACTGGAGCAACCGCGTGGACGCGTGGGAGGATTTCCCGGACGTGCGCGGCACGATCAACGGCAGCCTGGGCGCGGAGTTTGAAAAATTCCAGCGCGGCCTAGTGACGCAGTTCCTCAGCTGGCAGGCGGGGATCGTGAACGAATACCGGCGGGAGGATCAGTTCATCACGCACAACCTGGATTACGAGTGGCGCGGCCATTCCTACGGCGTGCAGCCGGACGTGAATCACTTTCACGCGGCGCGGTGCCTGACGATCCCCGGCGTGGACATCTATCACCCCAGCCAGGACGCGCTCACGGGCGCGGAGATCGCCTTCGGCGGCGACATGTCCCGCTCGCTTTCCGGCGGCAATTACCTGCTGCTGGAGACGCAGGCGCAGGGCTTTCCCGACTGGACGCCGTATCCCGGCCAGCTGCGCCTGCAGGCGTACAGCCACATCGCCAGCGGCTCTTGCAGCGTCATGTACTGGCACTGGCATTCCATCCACAACGCCTGCGAGACGTACTGGAAGGGCCTGCTCAGCCACGACTTCGCGGAGAACGAGGTCTACCGCGAGGCCTGCGCGATCGGCGCGGAGTTTGAGCGCCTCGGCAGCCGCCTGGTGAACCTGCGAAAGCGGAACGACGTGGCGATTCTGGTGAGCAACGAATCGCTGACGGCGCTCAGGTGGTTCCCCATCCGCGCAACGGCGGCGGGCAGCGGCGATCTGTTTTACAACGACGTGGTGCGCTGGCTCTACGACGCGCTCTACCGGATGAACGTGGAATGCGACGTCATCTGGCCGGAGAGCGAGGACCTTGCGCGCTACAAGGCCATCGTCGTCCCCGCGCTCTACAGCGCGCCGGACGCGCTGCTGGAGCGGCTTGAGCGCTACTGCGAGGCCGGCGGTACGCTGATTGCGACGTTCAAATCCGGCTTTGCCGACGAATACGTCAAGGTGAGCGACGGCGTGCAGCCGCGCATCCTGAGGCGCTGCATGGGCGTGCGCTATCATCAGTTCACGCTGCCCAACGGCGTGACGCTGCAGGGCGAGGCCGCAAGCGGCGCGGACGACCGGGAGGCGAAGGGCTTCATGGAGCTGCTCATCCCGGAGGGCGCCAGAGTGCTGGCCCGCTACGAGCATCCCGCGTGGGGAGAGTACGCCGCCATCACGAGGAACCGCTTTGGCAAGGGAACGGCGGTGTATCTGGGCTGCATGACGGGCGAGGCGGTGCTTGCAAACGTGCTGCGCGGCGCGCTGACGGACGCGGGCGTGCAGATCCCGGGGCAGGCGTTCCCAGTGATCCTGCGCGGCGGCGTCAATGATTTCGGCCGGCGCGTGACGTTCTGTCTCAATTACAGCGCGGACGCGCAGCAGGTTCAGGCCTGCATGACGGGCAGGGAACTGCTGGGCGGCAGGGCGGTTGCGCAGGGCGAAACGCTCACGCTTGCACCGTGGGGCCTGGCCATTCTTGAGGAAGCATAAGGGAGGAAAAAGTTTGAAACAACACAATGCGCCACAGAGGGAAAATACGGTATAGGAAATAAACCGTCTTATTAACGGCCAAAAAACAGGATCAGAGTTTAGGGTATCGTGGGTAATGGATCATCCACAAGAACAAATCCGCGATGCCG
>JAGBDL010000055.1 GCA_017937505.1 Clostridia bacterium
CCATGGCTACGAGCGCAGTCACGTCGACGGCGCGGTCGCGGCGCTCAAGGTGCTGGCAGGATATATCGAATAAGGGGGACGTTGGGGCCGCCGATCCGGGGAACTCGCATAGTCGCGCCATCGGGCGCTCCTTGCGATTCCCGACGCTCCGCCTGCCTGTATCCCGCACAGCGGGCGGCAGGCTCCGGTCCCCCAGACCCCTTCTTCGCTTCGCGCGGATGAAAAGAAAGCCATATAAAAATTCGGACGCAGGAAATATCCTGCGTCCATTATTTTTTCATGCTTGCTTGAAGCCGCCGCGAAGCGGAAGAAGGGAGTCTGAGGGATGAAATCCCTCAGGCAGGTCACAGGGCGGCAGCCCTATCGTCCTCGCCCCCCAGCGCTGCGCGGATTTCCTCCGGCGTACCGCCCATGAGCACGCCCTGGGTCATGTCCTTCGGGCCGCCGCCCTTGCCGCCGAAGGCCGCGCACAGCGCCTTCGTCACCGGGCGCACATCCTCCGTCTCCGAGGACAGCGCGAAGCTGTAGCCCTCCTCGCGCGGCACGAGCACCAGGCCGAGCCTCGCGCCCTGGCAGAGCCTGCCCGCCGCCTTGCGCACGGCATTCGCCGGGAGCGCGTCGCACACGACCAGGCGCACAGCGTTTGCCGCTTCCCCGGCCGCCATCAGCTCAAAGAGCTGCAGGCCCAGCTGCTCCGCCTTCAGGCGAAGCTGGTCGCGCTCGGCCATCAGGTGCTGCACGGCCTGCGCGGCCTCGTGCTGCTTGCACGAGAGCGCGGAGCTAGCGCCCTTCACCTGCTCAAGCAGCGCGTTTTCCTCCGCCAGCGCGCGCCTGCCGCACAGGATGGACACGCGCACGCCGCTCTTGTACTTCTGCCAGCCCAGTACCTTGATCTGACCGATGGAGCCGGTTTGCTTTACATGCGTGCCGCAGCAGGCGCAGGTGTCCGCGCCCGGGATGTTCACGATGCGCACCTCGCCCTCCAGCGCCTTTTTGCTGCGGTAGTGCATGCTTTCCAGCTCCTCCCGGCTGGGCAGCAGCGTCTCTACCTGCACATTCCGCCAGACGACCTCGTTGGCCAGCATCTCCACCCGGTCGATGTCCGCCTGGGTCAGCGGGCCGTTAAAGTCCATGGTGACGGCCTCCGAGCCGATGTGAAAGCCCACGTTGTCATAGCCGAACAGGCTGCACACGAGGCCGGAAAAGATGTGCTCGCCGCTGTGCTGCTGCATCATGTCCAGCCTGCGCCCCCTGTCCACATGGCCCTCGACCGTGCTGCCTACCTCAAGCGGCCTGTCCACGGTGTGCTCCACCTCGCCGCCCGCCTCGTGGCAGTCTGTCACCTGCGCCCCGCCGAGCGTGCCGTGGTCCGCGCCCTGGCCGCCGCCCTCCGGGAAGAACGCCGTGCGGTCAAGCGTCACAATAAACTGTCCCTTCTTCTCCGTGCAAAGCGTCACGGTCGCGGTGAAGTTGAGCAGCGCGGAATCCTGATTGTACAAACGGATGGTCATACCGTCCATTCCTTTCGGGGAAAAATTTCTTGGATCATTGTAGCACAGCCGGGCGAAAAAGACAAATCCCGATCAGCGCTCGTAGGACGTATACGCGCCCGCCATCGCCACGCTGCCGTCCGCCATCAGGGCGATGCTGTACCCGTTGCCCGCGGCCACCTGCACGACATCCGTCCATCCCTCCACCTGCGCCCGGTGCCGGGCGTCCGAACCGGCATAGTACACCGTGCCGTCGCGCTTGAGGCCCAGCGTATGGTAACAGCCCGCGGCCACCTGCACGACGTTTTCCCAATCCTCAACCCGGCAGGCGTTCCGGTCCGCCTGCGCCTCGTAGCAGTTGGCGCGAACCACGACATCCACCCGCCCGTCCGCGCGCAGCGCGGCCAGGTGATAAAAATACATGGAGACAGCCGTGTAGGGCGCATGGTCAAATTCGCGCATCCGCTCTTCATTGCCATTGAAGCCGACGATCCGTCCATCCATCGTCAGTCCGGCCTCGACTTCGCGCTCACATTCGGCTACATCGGCAAAGCGTACGCTGCGCGCTGCCTCCGGAAAATGGTAGCGGAACCATTCATCACCATACGCCGTGCCCGGAAGGATATAACCATCCGCATCCAGCAGGATCGGCTGCGCGCCGCAGAGCTTCGCGGCATGGTCGGTCGTATAGACGCTGCTGCGCCCCACGGTCAGCAGGCGATCCGACCGATCGAGCGCGTAGACCGCACAGATGGAGGACGTGACCTGCTGGACATTCCTCCAGGTGCGCACGGTGTCGATGCAGGGGCAATGCGGCATGTCGTTGCCCAGGATGGCGACCGTGCCATCCCTGCGCAAGCCGGTGATGTAGTGGCTGTTTCCCTGCACGCTGACGACATCGTAAAACTCATCGGAGAGGAAGCGCAGCATGTCCCCGCGGATCCAGACCGCCCGGTTGTCCTTGCCGATATTGGTATAGGCATGGCACCACAGCTGGCCCTTGACCTGCTTCTCCTCAAAGACGTAGACGCTCTTGGGCGCATCGAAGCGGGCGATGAACTCGCCGCCGGGCGCTTTTCTGAAATTCACGCTGTCCCGGTTCACCTCGGCAAAGCCGATCTCCCCGCACGCGGGCGCGGCGCACGCCGCCAGAAGCGCCAGCAGCAGCAGGATTCCGCCTATTTTTCTCATGTTTTTCCCTCCGTTTCCTGCTTATAGGACGAATGAACGCATCCGTTTCTTTCATCCCCAAAAAAACAATTTCGCCTTTGGCGCGCAAATGTGCTATAATGGAAGCAGCAGAAGGGCCTGATCCCTCAGCTTTTCATCAGAAGGAGGGCGATCCCATGAAAAATCCGCTCATCATCACCATCGGCCGAGAGTACGGCAGCGGCGGCCGCCAGATTGGACAGGCGCTGGCCAAGCGTCTGGGCATCTCCTATTACGATAAAGAGATCATCACGCTCGCCGCGCAGAAGAGCGGCCTGTCCGACGAATTCATCGCCAACAACGAGCAGCGCGTGCGCAGCGGCCTGATGCAGAACCTGGCCGCCTCCGCCAGCTACCACAACGGCTTCTTCGCCCAGCAGTACCTGCCGCTGTCGGAGAACATCTTCATCGCGCAGGCGCAGGTCATCCGTGACATTGCCGCCCGGGAGAGCGCCGTCATCGTCGGCCGCTGCGCGGACTACATCCTCGAGGGCCGCGAGAACACCATCAACGTGTTCATTCACGCCCCGATGGAGGCGCGCGTGAAGCGCATCATGGCGCTGCACAATATCGACGAGGCCGCGGCGATGAAGGAGATTTCCCGCTCGGACAAGGAGCGCGGCAACCATTACTTCCGCTACACCGACATGAAGTGGGGCAAGGCCCAGAATTACGACATCTGCGTCAATTCCGCGCTGATGGGCGTGGAGAAGACCGCCGAAATGCTCGCCAAGCTCGCGCAGATTGAGGAGCGTGCCTGATGCAGCGTTTCCTTCCCTCGCAGACGGCGCTCGTCCTCGGCGGCGGCGGCGCCAAGGGCGCGTACGAGGTCGGCGTGATCGAGGCGCTTGAGCACCTGGGCATCCGCGCCGGCAGCGTCTACGGCACGTCCATCGGCTCGCTGAACGCCGCCATGTACGCGCTGGGCGACATGCCCGCCCTCCGGGCGCTCTGGGAGACGATCCGCCTGAGCGACGTCGTCACCCCGGAGAGCGTCGCGCTGGCCGAGGAGGCCGAGGCCATTTTCTCCAGGCCGGACAGGCTGCTGGATTTCATCACGCGAAATGCACAAAAGAAGGGCGTCGATCCGACGCCCCTCTTTGAGTTGATCAAAAATACGGTGGACGAGGACAGGCTGCGCCAGAGCGGCGTGCGCTTTGGGCTGGTGACCACGCGCTTCCCGTCCCTGTCCATGGTGGAAAAGCGGCTGGAGGACATGGCTCCCGGCACCGTGCACGACTATCTGATGGCCTCCTGCGCCTGCTTCCCCGCGCTGCCGATGCGCACGATCGCAGGCGACCGGTACCTGGACGGCGGCTTTTCCGACAACGTGCCGGTGGACATGGCCGTCCGCCAGGGCGCCAGGCACATCATCGCCGTGGACATCGGCCGCCACCGCGCGCACGAGCAGTTCGACCGCCGGCCCAACGTGACCTACATCCGCGCCTCGCACCCGCTGGGCGGGCTGCTGACGTTTGACAGCGCGCGCGCCCGGCGCAACATGACGCTCGGCTATAACGACGCGCTGCGCGCCTTCGGCCAGCTGCGCGGCACGCGCTACAGCTTCGATCCCATCGACGCGCAGCGGCTTTCTGCCACCGCGCAGGACTTTGTCTGCCGCCTCACCGCGCAGGAGGCGAGCCTGAGCGGCAGGAACAGTGCGCCGCTCTTTGGTCTGCTGGAGGAATCCCTGCGTCCCGGCGCGGACGCGGTCGACTACTTCCTGCGCGCCTGCGAGCTGTGCGCCGAGACGCTGGCCGTCGATCCCACGCCGGTCTACACGTTTGACGTGTTCCGCGACGAGATCGCCCAAAGTCTGCCGCTCGAGCACGCGCAGTCCATGCTCGGCTCCCTGCTGGGCGGGCGCATCGGCGTGCTCTTCGCTCCGCCGCAGCCGGACCGCAAGGTCGTGCTCGCGTGCCTGACGCTGCTGCTGCGGCGCGAGGGCTCCTTCTCCGCGCTGGCGATGCACACGCTCGCCGCGTTCCCGCGCGAGCTGCTGTGCGCGCTGACGCTCAAGGAGATTCTTTGATTGTTTTTGTTTCAGATGCTTTTTACAGCGCGAAGCGGAGAAGGGTCAAGGGATGAAATCCCTTGCGGGGTTTGGGGCAGCGCCCCAAGCAGGTTTGGGCGGCAGCCCAACGTACCTTCACCCCAGCTCGTCGTATGAATCGATCACCCGGTCGCACACCGCGCGGATTTTCTCGCGGTCGGGCTCGTTCGTCGCGTCCGTGATGCCGATTACGCCCAGGCCCGCGGCCCTCGCGCCCTGCATCGCGTAGAGCGCGTCCTCAAACATCACGCAGTCCTCCTTCTTCTCGCCGATGAGCGCGCACAGGCGGTCAAAGAACGCCGGATCGCCCTTGCTGCCGCCCGTCATGTCGGTGCTGAAGATGAAGTCGAGGTCGGAAACCAGTTCCATCCTGTTGAGCGCAATCAGCGCCAGCCGCGACGGCGTCGCCGTGCAGAGCACGCACTTCACGCCGCGCGCGCGCAGGCGCTTCAGGTATGCCCCAGCGCCGGGCTTGAGCGGCACGCCCGCCCTGTACGCCGGCTCCATCAGGTCGGTTGAACGCTCCAGCAGCGTGCCAAACTCCACCTGGATGCCGAAGTTCTCCCGCACATAGTTCACCACCATCATGCCGGACATGCTGTACAGGTCCTTCTCCTGCTCCGGCGTGAGCTCGATGCCATGATCGCGCACAAACGAGCAGTTCAGCTTGCGCCACTCGCCCATGGAATCGATCAGCGTGCCGTCCATGTCGAAGATGGCGGCCTTCATCCCCTCTAGCATGCGTTCATTCCCCTTTTGTTGATGATCCGCTCCATTATAGCCCGCCCGGCGCACACGGTCAAGCGTTTGCGCCGGCGCACACGGAGGTTCCATGACCCAGGAAGCCTACATCCGCATGACAAACGCCACCCGCAGCGCCGTCTCCCGCCTGCCCGGCGGGGAAAAGCTGCTGCGCCTGCCCACGCTCGTTTGCGCCGGCGCGTACCTGCTCGCGCTGCTGGATCTCATGCTGATGCGCGATATCCGCCTCGTGCGCGCGCTCCTCGTGCCGGCCGCGTGCTTCATCCTCTGCACGATTCTGCGGCCCCTGATCGGCCGTCAGCGCCCGTACGACCGCTTTGACGCGGCGCCGGTGGGCCGATACATTCGCGGCAAGGGCAAGAGCATGCCCTCGCGCCACACGGCAAGCGCCGCCGCCATCGCGCTGGCCGCCGCGTATGCGTTCTCCTCGCCGGTGATCACCGCAGCCATGGCGCTGCTCTGCCTGCTCATCGCTGCCCTTCGCGTGCTCTGCGGCCAGCACTACATCAGCGACGTGCTCGCCGCGCTGGCGCTGAGCCTCGTCGTCTCCCTCATCGGCTATTCCATTTAATCCCCGAATCCATTCGAAAAGAGCTGAATGCCCATGAAATCCATGTCCGCCCAGGAGCGCACCGAGATGATGCTCAATGCCCCGGTCAGCCGGGTCATTCCGCGTCTGGCCATCCCGACGATCATCTCCATGCTCATCACCAGCATCTACAACATGGCCGACACGTTCTTCGTCAGCCAGCTGGGCACCTCCGCCTCCGGCGCGGTTGGCGTCATCTTCTCCGCCATGGCGATCATCCAGGCCGTCGCCTTCATGATCGGCATGGGCACCGGCACAAACGTCTCGCAGGCGCTTGGCGCGGGTGACGAGGAGCGCGCCCGGCGCTTTGCCTCCACGGGCTTTTTCACCGCGTTTATCGTGGGCGTGGCGCTGGCCGCGCTGGGTCTGTCCAACATCGACTGGCTGGTGCGCTTCCTCGGCGCGACGGAGACCATCGCGCCCTATGCCAAGGCCTACGCCACCTACATCTTCTATGCCACGCCGCTGATGATGTGCTCGTTTGTGATGAACAACCTGCTGCGCTTTGAGGGCCTGGCGATTTACGGCATGGTCGGCATCACCACCGGCGGCCTGCTGAACATGGCGCTTGACCCGATCTTCATCTTCGGTCTGGGTCTCGGCACGGCGGGCGCGGCCATCGCCACGGCGATCTCCCAGTGTGTAAGCTTCGTGATCCTCCTGATCATGAGCAACACGCGGCCCGACGCGATTTCCTTCAGCCTGCGCAGCTTCAGGCCCTCACCCGCCATCTATGGCCGCATCCTCTACAACGGCTTCCCGTCCCTGGGCCGTCAGGGCATCGCCAGCATCTCGACGATCCTTCTGAACACCGCCGCGGGCGTGTACGGCGACGCGGCCATCGCCGCGATGTCCATCGTCTCCCGATTCATCATGTTCATCAATTCCTCGGTCATCGGCTTCGGCCAGGGCTTCCAGCCGGTGTGCGGCTTCAACTACGGCGCGGGCAAGTATTCCCGCGTGCGCGAGGCCTTCTGGTTCTGCGTGAAGGTCGCCACCGTCATCCTGCTGGTGCTTGCCGGTGTCTCGATGCTCTTCTCCCGGCAGATCATCACCGTCTTCCGCCGGGACGACGCCGAGGTCATCCGCATCGGCACGCTGGCGCTGCGGCTGCAGCTGGCGACGATGCCGCTGTGGGGCTTCATCGTCATGGGCAACATGTTCACCCAGTCCATCGGCTACGGCGTGCGCGCAACGCTGCTGTCCATTGCGCGCCAGGGCATCTTCCTGATCCCTGCGCTGCTGATCCTGCCGCGCGTCTTCGGCCTCATCGGCATCCAGATCGCCCAGCCCCTCAGCGACGTTTGCACGCTGGTCTTCACCATCGTCATCATCACCGGCGTGCTCCGGCAGCTCAAGGACAAGCCGGATAAGGCGTAAGGGACGTTGGGGCCGCAGGCTCCGGTCCCCTTGACCCTTCTCCGCTTCGCGGCGGCTTAAAGCCTGTTTAAAATGATGAAGGACGCAGGAAATATCCTGCGTCCAATATTTTTCATGCTTGCTTCAAGCTACCGCGAAGCGGGGAAGGGGTTTGGGCGGCAGCCCAACGTTCTCTTCATTCCCGTGCCTCGGCCGTCGTCCCGCGGACGACGAGCTTCACTGGCAGCGTGAAATCCTTGGGGTCCGGGGACTCGCCGGCGATGAGCGCGAAGAGGGCTTCCGCGGCGCGCTCGCCCTTGCCGATGCCGTCCTGATGGATCGTCGTCAGCGGGGGCGTGCACATGCGGGAGATGTCCGTGTCGTCAAAGCCGACGATGGAGACGTCCTCGGGGACGCGCACGCCGCCCTCGCGCAGGCCGGCCATCACGGCGACGGCGTACTGATCGCCGCTGACGCAGATGGCGGTGAAGCCGCCGCGCCTGGCCAGCTGGCGACCCATGGCGATGGCGCTGTCCGCGCTGAAGGGGTGCAGCGTGTCGATGAGGTTGGCGGGATCGGGCGTGATGCCCGCCTCGCGCAGCGCGTCGCAGTGGCCCAGATAGCGCTGATCGTTGTTCTGGAAGCCGCAGCCGACCGCGCCGATAAACAGGAAGTCCCGATGGCCCAGGGACAGAAGGTGTTCCGTGGCCAGACGGCCGCCCTGATAGTCCGCCGCGTGCACCTGGATGAGCGTCGGATCGTCCAGATAGGTGTTGATCGTCACGCAGGGCTTGCCGAGGCCGCGCACGAAGGCGATCAGGCTCTCCGGCACGCAGTCCTTGAAAATCACGCCGTCCGGGTTCCAGGTGTTGAGCATCACGCGCAGCACCTCCTCGTCCGTGCCGCGGCGCATCATCAGAAAATAGCCGTGCTCGGTGACGATGTTTTCGATGCCGCACAGCAGCACGCCGGCAAAGCCGTTGCCCGCGTAGGTTTCCTGCGGGCTGTGCGAATCCACATAGGCGATGATGCGCGAGGTATGGCTGACCAGCGCGCGGGCGGGCATGTTGGGTACATAGCCCATCTGCTCGATGGCCTTCTGGATGCGCGCGACGGTTTGCGGAGAGACGCGGTCATAGTTGCCGTGAATGACGTTGGATACGGTGGTCAGGCTGACGCCGACGGCTTTGGCGATATCCTTCATGGTCGCCATGGACATCCCCTCCTTTGCCTGCGCTGATTACCCTCATTATATCATGGGTGCGCGGGGATGTAAACAACCGGCGCGTATCATAAAGGGACGAGCCCGAAAAGGGCTCGTCCCTGGAAGAATCAGCGGTACTTGGCCAGGATCTTGTCCCAGGCCTCGTTGATGGTTTCCTGATGGCTGGTGGCGTACGGGCCGATCTCCTTGGCCTTCTCCATGGAGATGGGGAAGTGCACGCACAGGTGGCCGTCAAAGTTGTTGTTGCCCAGATGGGACGGGGAGTGCGGCACGTTGTGGGTGGAGCCCAAATAGGTCTTGCCGTCGGAGAAGGTGACCCAGACGGGCTTGGGCGTCCAGGTGGTCACACCGCCGAAGGCCTTGTTCATGATCGCGGTGTCCTCCGCGGTCAGCGGCTCGGCGTCCATGTGCGCGTCCTTGGTCATGATGCGCAGCGTCCAGGAATAGCCGGTCGCCGGATCATACACCGTGCAATACTGGCCGTTGGCGTACTTGGTGCGCCAGGTATAGAAGTTCTCATAGCGCACATTGTTGGCCGACACGCTGGAGGAGCCCGAGCCGGAGGAGGACGAGCCGCCGGAGCTGCTGCCGTTGTACTTGGCGTTGATGGCGGCCAGCGTATTCTTGCCGGCGATGCCGTCGGCAGTCAGGCCCATCGCCTTCTGGAAGGCGACGACGGCGTCCTCGGTCTTGTCGCCGAAATTGCCGGTCTGGTTGCCGCTGTAGTAGCCCAGCTTGGTCAGCATCTTCTGCAGCTTGAGCACCTCGTCGCTGTTGCTGCCGTTCATCAGCGTGACGGACGTGTTCAGCGTCATCGAAGAGGAGGAAGAGGAAGAGCCCGAAGAGGAGCTGCTGCCGGAGGAGGAGCCGGACGTGTCGCCTGCCATCGCGGTGGCGATCTTGGAAAGCGTCTTGGCGCCGGCGACGCCGTCGGCAGACAGGTTATTCGCCTTCTGGAAGTTGTACACGGCCTCCTTGGTCAGGTTGCCGAAGTTGCCGGTGACGGAGCCGGTGTAGAAGCCCAGGGACTTGAGGTCCTCCTGCAGGGCGCGCACCGCGTCGGACTTGACGCCGTAGCGGAGCGTGGAGATGCTGCCGGAAGAGGAGGACGAGGAGGAAGAGGACGAGGAGCTGGACGAGCTGCCGCTGCGCGCGGCGGCGATCTTGGAGAGCGTCTTGGCGCCGGCGACGCCGTCGGCGGACAGGCCGTTGGCCCGCTGGAACTTCATGACCGCCGCCTCGGTCAGCGAGCCGTAATGGCCGCTGATGCTGCCGTCATAATAGCCCAGGGCCTTGAGATCCTCCTGCAGGCCGCGCACGGCTTCGCTGCGGCTGCCCTGACGCAGCACGCTGTCGCTGTCGCCGGAAGAGGCGGAGGCAGAGGAAGAGGACGAGGAGCTGCCGGAATAGGTGATATCTGCGGCTTCATAGAGCGCCTGAATCGTTCCTTCACCGGCAATGCCGTCATCCTCGAGGCCGTATCGCTTCTGGAAGGTCTTGACCGCGGTCTGGGTCTTGGCGCCGTAGTGGCCGGTGATGTCGCCGGTATACAGCTTGAGCTTCTTGAGGGCGGTCTGAATGGTCGCAATTTCGTCGGCCTCGTCGCCGAGGCTATAGCTTTGCGCCGAAGCGAGGGCGCATACACACACCATGAGCACGGCGGCAATCACCGTGATCCATTTCTTTCCTGACGCAATCTTCATGAGGGCATGCGTCTCCTTTCATCTCATCTATGTCACTAGTTTATTACGACTTGTAACATTTGTCAAGATGAATTTAAAAATCTTCAGGATTGAATGAAACAAAACCGGCGGATTCTGGGGGAAACTGTCAGTTTTCGCCGCCCGGACAGGCGAAGGGGACGGTTTCAAGGGGCGTGTAGCGCAGCACGCCGGCCCCGTCGCGCGCGCTGAGGAACACATGCGCCTGCACGGCGCGGAAGGAGGCGGGCGGGCAGGCGGGCAGCGCGTCCGGGAGAACCGCGTGCCGGGCGAGCGTGATGTGCGGCGAGAAAGGCCCGGGATCGGCGGGGAGGCCCGCCGCAGCCAGCGCCTGAACAAGCCGGTCGTGCAGCGGCGCAAGCGGCGGATCGCTCTTCACGCGCAGGATGAGGATGGCATTTTCCCGGCGGCCGAAGTGATCAAAGCCGCAAAGCGTGAGCGTCGGCGCGGGGAACGCGGCGGCACAGCGGGCGAGCACGTCCCGCGCATCGCGCAGGCGCTCGGGCGGCACGTCGCCCAGAAACGCCAGCGTGACGTGGTGATTTCCGGCAAGGGCATACCGCCCGGGCACGCACGCTGCGGCAGATTCCGCACAGGCGCGCGTGACGGCCCGGATGCTGTCGGGCAGGGACAGGCCGAAGAACAGACGCATAGGCAATTCTCCTTTCACAGCGCATTGTAACATGTTTGGCAGGACGCGGCAAGTATGCTATAATCAGGATGAAATCGCAAGACCAGGATGGGGGAGAGGCGGATGTTCACATTGTCCAGCGCGCGCAGCGCGATCGGCAATCCCGCGTTTTTTGCGCGCGGCGGCGCGGATGTGCAGGAGGGCCGCGTGAGCGGCGTGACGGTTCGGGAGGAAGACGGGCTGTTGGCATATCAGGGTGTCGTGCGCAGTGCGGAACGGGAATACCGGGCGAGCTTCCTGTATGACGAGGACATGGACGTATTTGCCTCCTTTGCCTGTACCTGCGGTGCAGATCGGGGCTGCCGGCATGTGGCGGCGCTGATGATCGCGGCGTGCGGCGGCGCGGCAACGTCCGTCGGCGCGCGCGACGGCCGGGAGATGATCGGCGCGCTGCTTGAAAGGAGCCGCATGAATCCGGCGCGAAGGAGCGCCTCCGCCCAGGAGAGCGTGCACCTGTATCCTGCGCTGCGGCGCGTCTCGGGCAGGGTGATCGCGCTCGGGCTGAAAATCGGCCGGACGCGCCCGTACGTCGTGCGCAGCATGGCCGAGCTGGCGGCGCGAACGGCCAGGCGGGAGGCGGCCGTCTACGGCCGGGAGCTGACGTTTTCCCACCGCGAGGAGGAGCTGGACGCGCGGGATGCGGCGCTGTACGGCCAGATCGTGATGCTCGCGGGCGACGGGACGACCGCCGACGGCGGCGAGCTGATGCTCTCGGGCGCGGCGCTGGATCAGACGATGCGCCTGCTGGAGGGACGCGAGGCGGACGTGCGCGGGGAGAACGGCGCCGTCTGCCGGGTGAAGGTGACGCGCGCCGACGTCGCCCTGCCGCTGGAGCTGACGCAGGAGGGCGAAGGAGCGTCGCTGCTCGTGGAGGCCGGGGACGTGGTGCTGGGCCAGGCGGGCGCGTACCGCTTCGGCGCGGAGACGATTGACTGCGCATACGGCGAGGCATTCGCGCGCATCGCGGGCCTGCTGGAGGTTGCGGACGCGTACCCGCAGGGCGTACGCTTTGACGGGGAGCAGCTGGACGAGGTCTGCGCGCGGCTGATCCTGCCGGCCCGGGAATGCGCGGTGATGCGCAGGGGCCAGGCGGTGCTCTCCGCGCACACGCCCACGCCGGCTGTGCCGAGGCTCTACGTCGATCTGGCGGGCGAAAGCCGGCTGACGTGCCGGGTCGCCTTTGACTACTGCGGCACGGAGCTGGCCGCCGGGGAGGAGCATCCGCACATCCGGCGCGACGCGGCGCTGGAGGAGGACGTCCGCGCAGAGGCGCAGCGGCTCTTTCCGCAGAAGGAGAGCGAGGACGTCTACGCCTTTGAGGGGGACGATGACGAGCGCTTCGCGCTGCTGAGCGAACGGCTGCAGGAGCTGGAGCGCGTGGGCGAGGTGCATGTGAGCCGGCAGCTGGCGCAGATGAACGTCAAGCGTGCGCGCGCCATGACCTTCGGCCTGAGCTGCCAGGGCGACAAGCTGGTGCTGCTGGCGGATCTGGGCGGCTACACGCAGGAGGAGCTTGACCAGGCGCTGGCGGCCTACCGGGAGAAGCGCGCCTATGTGCGCCTGACGGACGGCACGTTCCTCTCGGAAGAGGCGCTTGCGCAGGCGGCCGAAGCGGCGCAGGTGCTGGACGGCCTCGACGTGAGCGCCGAGGAGGCGCAGAGCGGCGTGGAGGTGCCCATGAGCCGGGCGATGTACCTGGACGCGGCGCTCAAAAGCCGGGAGAGCCTCTCGCTGCGCGCGCCCAGGGAGATCACCGAGTGGACGAAGAGGATCGAGACAGCGCAGCAGACGCGCGTGGAGCAGCCGGCCGCGCTCAACGCGCAGCTGCGCGGCTATCAATTGGAAGGACTCTCCTGGCTGTGCGCGCTCAGCGACGCGGGCTTTGGCGGGATTCTCGCGGACGACATGGGCCTGGGCAAGACGATTCAGGCGCTGGCGATGCTGCTGCGCGAGCAGGAGCTGGGACGCCCTGTGCGCGCGCTGGTGGTGTGCCCGGCGTCGCTTCAGCTCAACTGGCTCGCGGAGGCGCAGCGCTTTGCGCCTGGCCTGACGGCCAAAAGCCTGATGGGGTCGGCCAAGGAGCGCGTGGAGCTGATCGGCGGCGAGAATGCGCCGAACATCCTGATCACCTCCTACGATCAGCTGCGCAGGGACGTGCAGACGTATGAGGACATCGAATTCACGCATGTGCTGCTCGACGAGGCGCAGAACATCAAGAACGCCGCCTCGCAGGCGGCCAGGGCGGTCAAGACGCTGAAGGCGCAGCACCGCTTTGCGATGACCGGCACGCCGATTGAAAACCGGCTCTCCGAGCTGTGGTCGATCTTTGACTTTCTGATGCCGGGGTATCTGGGCGCCTACAAGAAGTTCAGGGACCGCTTTGAGGCGCCGGTGGTGCGGGAGGCGGACGAGCAGGCGAGGGAAAACCTGCACCTGCTGGTCGCGCCGTTCATCCTGCGGCGCATGAAGAAGGACGTGCTCACCGACCTGCCGGAGAAGGTGGAGACGGTGATGAGCAGCGAGCTGACGGCGGAGCAGCGCAGGCTCTACACCGCCTACGCGGCCAGGCTGAAAAAGGACAGCGAGGGCGGACTGCTCAGCGGGCAGGACAAGATGAAGCTGCTCGCGGGGCTGACCCGGCTCAGGCAGCTGTGCTGCGACCCGCGGCTGTGCCTTGAAAACTACAATGGCGGCAGCGGCAAGCTTTTGCAGCTGTTGGAGGTGGTGCAGGACGCGCTCTCCGGCGGGCACCGCATCCTGCTGTTCTCGCAGTTCACGTCGATGCTCTCGCTCATCGGCGAGGCGCTTTCCGGCGAGGGCGTCGCGTATTACACGCTGACCGGCGAGACGGACAAGGAGACGCGCATGGAGCTGGTGCGGCAGTTCAACGAGGGCGGCGCGGACGTGTTTCTCATCTCGCTCAAGGCGGGCGGCACGGGTCTCAACCTGACCGGCGCGGACGTGGTGATCCACTACGATCCCTGGTGGAACGTGTCCGCGCAGAACCAGGCGACCGACCGCGCCTACCGCATCGGCCAGACGAAGGGCGTGCAGGTGATCCGGCTGATCGCGTCGGACACGGTGGAGGAGCACATCCTCAAAATCCAGGAGCGGAAGAAGGCGCTCGGCGACGGCGTGCTGCTGGGCGAGGAGAACCTCTTTACCGTGGACGCGGAGCTGCTGCGCGAGGTGCTGGGCGGCTGAACCTGGTTTCTGCCCAAGCTGCATCTGTATGCGCGAAGCGAAGAAGGGGTTTGGGGATGAAATCCCCAAGCAGGTTTTAGGGCGGCAGCCCTAATCCTAATACAAGAAACGCAGTTTCAGAGCAGGATGCGAAGCATCCTACGATTGAAACGGGGCTGATCTGCATCATCCATTTTTACCGTCATCCTGATCATAAGCGGGCAATCCCCGCTTATTTTTGCGTCACGACGTCAATCAGCGCGGCGCAGGCAATCGGCTGCGCTTTGACGGCAGGCGCAGCGGCGTCCCAGAGAGCCTGAATGGCGTCGCCGTAGTGCGCTTCCGGACGCAGGCCGTCCGCGATGCGCAGCGCATGGACGAGCAGGGCGGCGGGCGAGGGGAGCTCGCCGTCGAAGATCGCGGGCACGCGCGGGAAGAAGGCCGCCGGATCCCTGGGCGTGTGCATGACCAGGCCATCCGGACGCACGAAGGCGTGCAGGGCGGCGCCCAGCAGGCGCAGACCGCTTTCTGCGTATTCCTCCATGCCGCTGGTGCTGCCGAGGGTGAGCTGCGCCAGCGCGAGCGCTGCGGACGCGCCGCAGGTCGCCTGCGCATGGATCGGGCTGACGGGCGAGACGGACGCAGGCAGAGGAGACGGGCCGCCGGCGGGCGGCTGGCTGATGAGGAAGGTGACGGCGCGCTGGGCGGCTTGCGTGTAGCGTGGCTCGCCGAGGCGCTGCCCGCACAGGGCCAGCACGGCGGCGGCCAGCGCGCAGTGCTCCGCGACGACAAAGCCCAGC
>JAGBDL010000056.1 GCA_017937505.1 Clostridia bacterium
CCGCCGCCTCCGCCGCCGCCCGCATACAGCGGCCAGCCGGCCGTGCGGAATTCATAGGTGGATACGCCTGCGCCGGCTCCGCCTGCGGACGCCCCGTTGCTGCCTCCTGCCTGGTCGCCGTCTCCGCCGCCGCTGCCGCCCGCGCCGCCCTTGCCGCCGCTTGCGCTCTTTGTTCCGCCCTTGCCGCCGCTTGCGCTCAGCCCGAACGCCGAGGACGTGCCGCCGGTACCGCCGATACTGCCTCCCGCAGCTCCGCCCGCGCCGATCACAATGCTGTACCCGGTTCCTGCCTTCAGCGAAATGCCCGTCTTCATCGTCGTGTATCCGCCGCCGCCTCCGCCCTGGCGGGCGCTGACATCATACACGTTCTGTGCCCCGCCGCCTCCGCCGCCCACGAGGAAGGCGTCGACCTTCCGGTCCCTGTCCGTGATGGTCAGCGTGCCGCTCGTCTTCAGCCGGATCACCCAGCCCCAGTCCGCGCGCAGCTCCGTGCTGTAATTGCCCGTGTAGGTAAACCCGGGCAGCTCCTTTGGAATATATCCCATCCGCTCACCCGCCTTATGCGTCCGTATTGATGTACAGCGTCGTGCCGCTGAGCGTGAAGGTCACGCCCGCCGGCCCCGTCTCGCCCTGCGGCCCGCGCGGCCCCTGCTCGCCGTCCCGTCCGCGCGGGATGCCGTAGGTCAGGTGCTTCACGCCGTCGCTTTCGCTGATCGTCACCGTCGCCGCGTTGCCCGGCTCCAGCGTCTCGGCGCTCACCGTCGCATGCTTCCATGCCGTCTCCACCGTCTCGCCCGCAGCCATTGCGTTTTCTGCCGCGGCCGCAGCCTCCTGTGCCGCCGACCGTGCCGTCTCGCTTTGTTCGTTCGCCTTTTGCGCTGCGGCGTTTGCGCCGGAGATGGCGGTATTCACCGTCGCCAGCGTCAGGTTGACCTCCTGCACAAGCGAGTCCCACGCGTTCACCTGATCCGGCGTCACAGCGTCTCCGGGCGCAGGCCGGCTGATCGGGCGGAACACCGCCTCGTAGCACGTCTTTGCCCGGCTCGCCTCCTCCGTCTGCCCGTAGCTCACATACACATACACGTGTACGTCCCGGCTCTGCGTCATATAGGCGTCCGGAATCGCCGCCACCCATGCGCCGCTTTCCTCGTCGTACTGTGCCAGCCGCGTCTCCGTCTGGCTGTCGCCCGTAAAGCCGAACTGCGCCTGCACCGCCACCAGCTCGCCGGAGAGCATCTCGTCCCGCTGCGCCAGTTCATCCGGTCCCGGCAGGCCGTACATCCGGATCCGCTGGCCCGTGTCGTACTGGTACGCGCCGCTCACCGCCGCGCTTCGTCCCCTGCCCTGCTCAAAGCTCGCCTCGATCACTGCCGCCCCTCCTTATCGCCTGTATTTCAAGCTCGGCGCCGCGCCGCTGATCGCGTCCACCTGGCTGCTGCTCCTGCTGCCGCCGCCCGTGCTGTACGACTTGGTCACCGTCGTGCTCGATCCCTTCGTCTGGCTCGAGCCCGTCGCATTGCTGATGGAGCTGCCCTGCGTGCTGCTCGTACCGCTTGTCGCGCTGCCCATGCTGCCGGACACCGCTGCCAGATAATTCTGGTTGTACTCCCTGCGTTGGCTGTCCTTCAGCTCCTGCACCTTTGCCGCCAGCTCCCGCGCATAGTCCGCGTTCAGCCGTCCCTGCGTTGCAGCGTTCTGCTGCGCCGCAAGCGCCATCTGCGCGCGCGCCTGTGCCGTCTTCTGCTCGCTTGCGTCGGTCAGCTCCTTCACCGCGCGCGAAAGCCGGTCGCCCGTGTTGGCAAGCGCCTCCAGCATGTAGCTGCTTCGGCCCATGCCGCGGGAAAGCGCAGCCGTCTGCACATCCGCCGCGCTCTGCGCATAGCTGCGCTTCTGCTCCGTGATGCTCCGGGCAAGCTCCGCCGCCAGGCTTTCGATCTCCTGTTCGCCCGTCAGCTTCGCCGCGTCATACTTCTGCTGCGCTGCCTCCATCTCGGCGTTGCGCTGCGGCGCGAGCAGATTCTCCGCATACGCGTCGATCTCCTCGTCCGTCATGTAGCCCATCAGGCCCGAAAGAATCCTGTCGCGCAGCGCCTCGTCGAGCACCTTCTGGGTTGCGCTCTGGCTCTGGCTTTTGCTCTTGCTCGTGCTTTCGCTGTGGTATGTGCTGTTTGTCTTGCTCTGGTAATGCGTACTGGATTCCGTGATTCTCGCCATTTATGCCTCCTTCTGCGTCAGCCACGCCAGCGCCGTGCACACATCCGCTTCCATCTGCGCAAGCGTCGCCGTCACCCTGCTCATCGCCTCTTCCATCCTCTGAAGCCGCTCCTCCTGCGTCGGGCGGTTCTTCGCCTCCTCCATCTCCTCAAGCTCCTCCTGCGTGTAGGGATGGTAAATCCGAATAGGGATGCTCTCCTCCCAGGCCTCCCTGGCGGAAACGCCCGGCACGTCGACGACCCTCGCCACGTCCCTGCCCCCGTTCGGGTACTCCGCCACCGTCTCGTAGTGCCAGACCTCCCGAACCGCCGGAGTCGCCTCGTGCGTCACCCTGCGCACCGAATCCTCCAGCCATCCCAGGCGCAGATCGGGGTTTTCGACCGGCGCCATCTGCTCGTTGTAGATTTCCATCAGCTCACCCTCTTCCACATGTAGACAGCGAGATAAGGCGGCATGTTGTTGTGGGCAGCGCCGCCTCCCAAAGATCGGTTGGCAGGATAATACTCATTGTCTGCATAGTTCCATCCATACGATGTACTCGATCCATTGCTTTTAAGTTCTGCCAGCCATCTGCCTTTTGCGTTGCCCTTTCCGTTCAACCCGCCGGCATTTCCGTACAGATGGCCGGCATGAGACGGAATCTCACCGATACTCAGCGTGTGCTTCGCCTCGCCGCCCTTTCTTCCCGCCGCACAACTGTAATCACCCGGTGACGTGCCGTCATCGTTCAGCTCCGGCGCGTCCGTACCGATGAGGTAGCGGCCCGTAATCTGTGTCCACGTCCCGCCGAACAGGCTGGCCGGGCTGGTCGATGTCGTGGAGATATAGACTGTGCCCACCGGATAGATGGCGTCAAGCGCCTGCGCCCAGGTTTTCCCGTCCAGCTTGCCGGCGTTGACCGCCGTGCCGCCCACTTCCAGCGCCCCGACGTCGCTTGCCGTCGGCGTCCAGTCTCCGGGCCGTGCCCCCACGTCGCCGGCCGTCAGCGCCACATCGCCCGTCTTCTCGCACACGCTGGTCACCGGATAGCCTTCCCTGACCGCGTCGATCTCTCCGGTGCGCTGGTTGTTCGCCGTCCAGACGTCCATGCAGAAGTCCTTGAGGAACAGGACGAGGCTCCGGATGTACCTGTCCGCGCCCTCGCGCTCCCGGTATTCGGGCACCCTCGGCTGCTTAAACGCCATTCCTTCGCCTCCTTACGCCTCGTCCACGCTGTATTCCACCTGGATGCCGCCGTAGATGCGCCAGCCCGCGGCCTTCGCCCGGCTTGCCACCCTCAGTCTCACGCGTACGCCGCTGTTCTGGAGCTTCACCCGATAGTCGCGCCGCCGCCTTTCAAGCAGCACCGTCTTCGTCTTTTCCCGTCTGTCTGTCATCATCGTCAGCTCGAGCGGCACATCGTTTTCGTCCGCGTCGGCCGTGAAGCGCAGCACAAAATCACGCTTCACCATCTCCTTGCCCAGGTCCAGCCACGGCGTCTCCCAGAGGCTCTCCATCGGCAGGCCCATGTAGCCGCCGGCGTTCTCGTCGTCGTAGCGGAGCACCTCATACGGGCTGTCCGCCTGCGTGAAGTACACCTTGCCGCCCAGCGCGAAGAAGTCCTTCACCCGCAGCCCCTTTCTGACCATGAACGTCCCGCGCTCCGTGTCATATTCGATCACCGTGTTGTTTTCGTTCAGCACATCGCCCGCGCTCTCCTTCACACACAGCGCCAGATAGTACACGTGGCCGCAGACGCAAGCTGTGGCCAGCTCGTCCGTGCCCTCCATCCGCATGCGCATCGTCTCGTGCAGCGCGTCGCGGGAAAGCAGCGACAGCGTGCTGCCGTCGTACAGGCCCAGCCCGCTCGAGGCCAGGAAGAACATCCGCAGTCTGTCCACGCAGACCGTGCGCGCCTGTACCGGGCCGTCCGTGCCGTAGGCCTCCGTAATCGTGAAGCTGGACGGATCGCTGCCGCGGATCTCGAACACCGTGCTCCGCTTGATCGCCAGCATGTACCCGCCGAACGGCTCCAGCGCGATGAACGCGTCGCCGTCCCAGGTCGGCTGCTTGATCACGCCGCCGCCCAGCTCGGGCGTGTCCGCTACGCCCGTCCAGTCAAACGGGTCGTAGGGCTTGGAGTAGAACACGTCGTCCGGATAGCCGGGCGCGCCCGTGCCCCAGATGCGCTCGGCATGCCGTCCCAGCACGGAAAAGCGCACGTCCGCATAGTCTTCTCCGATGCGCAGCGTCTTCTTTTCCACCCGCAGGTCGCTGCCGTAGATCGCGATCATTCCGTCGTACGCGTTGCTCATGATCAGGACGTCGACCGTCTCGCCGTCCTCCTGTGCCTCGTAGGTCACGCAGCTCCAGCGGTTGAAGGAGAATCCCTCGCCGCGCTTCACCCAGCCCTCCGAGCCCATCGTGTAGGTATAGATGCCTCCGCCCGCGCCCGCCACAAACACGTCCGGGTCGTCCGGCCTGCTGCGCCTGTAAAACCTGGTCAGCGTCTCAATCGGCACGCCCAGCGCCGGGAATGCGCGGCTGGTGCCGTAGCTTGTCGCCAGCAGTCCGCGCTGCGTGCGCATGTTTTCCGCGCGGTAGGCGTAGTCCGTATCCACGTTGGTATCGCCCGCCGCCTGGTATACGCCCTTGGGCGTGGGGATGGTAAAGCGTCCCTCATACCCCTCGTCCTGGACGCGTCTTGCCCTTCCCGCCATCTCGTCACCTCCCGTATCGTGCGTCCGTCACCGCGTACAGGTTCTGCATCCGCGTCACGCTGCCCGCGCCCTGGGGATTGATCGTGCGCATCTGCTGGTAAAAGCTCTGCCTGAAGAATTCCGCGCGGCTCTGCTTGGCCAGGTTGCCGCTGGACAGATGCCGGTAGCAGATGTAGTCCGCCAGCGCAGGATGCGCGTACTGCGGCAGCCTCGGCTCGTCCGTATCGGCTTCAAGCGCCGGCCATTCCACCTCGCACAGCGCCTGGACATCCGCGTTCTTTTCTTCGGTCTCAATCGTCCTGCCGTCTGCGGAGAGGAAAAAACGCACAGGTCTGCCCTGTGCGTTTCGCATTTCCACCACCCGCATCACGGGCAGCGCGGAGATGTCCGCGCGCCCCTGCGCGTCTGTCGTCAGTTCAAACGTCTCTCTGGGTTTGAGGAACAGGCGCAGCGCGATCATGTAGCCCATGTTCGCGTAGCTTCGGAACAGCTCGTCGTATTCCGCGATGTCCTCCGCCGCCTCGTCCAGCTGCCGCAGCGCCAGCTTCATGATGTTGGCCAGCGTCATCGTCCTCACCTCACAGTTTGCCCGTGTTCCTGAGGATTTCGGCAATCGGCGCGGGCATCTCCACCTGCCTGCCGCGCATGAAATAGAAGTCCGCGCCGTTGAGGCCCACAAACACCACGTCGTCGCTGCTGCCCGGTGCCAGCGGCAGCGTCACCTTTTCCATGGGGCAGCCGCTGCAGCCGGCCTGCGCGGCCAGCTTGTCCATGTTCTTCTGCGTCGCCTCGCACCTCGCGCCAAGCGCGCTGGAAGCCTTGTCAATCGTTCGGGTCGTATTCGTCCTGATCGCCATATTCATTCTCCTTTCTCCGGGATCGCATCCCTCAATCCTTATCCGTATGAAAGCTTCTCCTCCCAGCCTCCCTCGTGAGCGAGGCTGGGGGGAGTTCTTTCGATCAAATGCGCGCAGCCTTACGCGGTGAACCCGCACTCGATCCGCACCGCGTACTCCGGCTGGAGCATCTTCACGCCGAAGCCGTCCATCTTCCAGCCCACGGTGGAAATCTGGTCGAGCGGATCGCTGGTGCCCGCGCTGCCGGCCGGCTTGACGATCACGCGCGGCTTGGCGCCCTTGAAGCTCGTGTAGCCATAGGCGTACTGGCCCAGCACGATGACGCTCGCCACGTCCGCGCCGCCCTCGCCCGCGCCCTCGAAGACCTTCGCCTCGGTCGTCTCCACGATGCGGCAGCCGAACAGGCGGCCGATCTCGCCGGTGTACACCGCCTCCTTGTCCTGGTAACGGCTCACCGCCACGAACGTCTCGTCGTCCTGGAGGTCAAAAAACGTGTCGGGGCCTACAATCGCGATGTAGTAGCCGCCGAACGTCTGCGCGTGCGCCTTCTTCAGCTTGCGCACGGCCTTGCGCAGCTCCTTGGTGGTCAGCTTGTCCGAAGAGGTCAGCGTGCCGCGGCTGGTCTTGCCGCCGGCGTAGATCACATTCGTGCAGGTCGCCAGCTCCTCGCGCACCACCGCGTCAATGGAGCGCGCGCCTGCGTCGCCAAAGAGCTTGGTCTTGCGCAGGATGTTCATGTCCAGGTGCGACAGATCCAGCTTGTCCGTGCAGCGCGCATATTCGCCGTACTGCTCCAGCTTCACCGTCACCTCCGTCTCGGTCAGCATCACGCTCTCGCCCGGCTCTCCCTCGCTGAGCGTGTTCGTGTTCGCCTCCAGCGGGATGATCTTGCGCATGTTCATCACCAGGCCGCTGTTCTCCGGCATCCTGTGCTCGTCGCCGAACTGCAGGTGCACCAGCTCCGGTTCAAAGGTGCGCAGCAGCTCGCGGTTGTAGTAGGTCTGCATGCCCGGGGTCAGGCCCGCGCTCGCCGTCATGTTGGTATTGGTACTCGTATACGCCATCTTGTTTCCTCCTCAATCGTTTCTCGATCCTCATCTCCGGTCAGAATCTGTGCGCAGTCTCCCTCGCGAGGGAAATCGCCGCATCACATTCTCACCTTTTTGCCCATCATTGCCGCCGCGCGCGCCTGCCTGGAGAACGCGTCAAACTGCGCGTCGCTCATCGCGTCGATCCTGTTTTCCGGCACAGACGCGCCCGCCGCGCAGCTTCGGGTCACCGGCACGCCGCGCCTGCGCGGCGCCTGCATGGCCTTTGCCTCCAGCAGCTGCCTGCGAAGCATCCTCGCCGCCGCGCGGATCAGGTCGATGCCCGACGCCACGTCGCTGCGCACGCCCTCGTCCTGCGAGAGCGCGGCCAGCTCCTCGGCGGTCCAGCCGTCCTCAAACAGCATGCCGATACCCTCGCGCAGGCTCGCCGCCAGCTCCTCGTCCTCCTGGGCCGACCGTTCAGCGCTTTCCTCCATCAGCTCGCCCGTGATTTCCTGCGCGCTCATCGGCATGCCCAGCATCTCCTCGTTCCTCTCTTCCATTCTGTTTCTCCTTTCCTTGTTTCTGCCGGCGCCGGGCCGGCTTTATTCAGCAGCGGGCACAGCCCGCTTGACTGCCTGCAAAACGCTCTCCTTGATCCGGTGGCCCTCCAGCAGCCGAATGACCTCCTCGGCCGGCAGCGGTGTGCCCGCCTCCGCGCAGATCTTCACCGCCTGCAGGATGAACTCGTTGTCCTGCGCGATCTGATCCGGGTTTCCGCGCTGCACCTGCACGCGCACCGTGTACGCGGGGCGCGGCACCGCGCCGCCCTTTTCCCCTGCCGTCTCCGGCGTGATCAGCTCAATCAGCCTGTCGCGCACACCGTCCCCGCCGACAATGCGCAGCGTGCGTCCCGGCTCCATGTACTCGCTGAGCACCCAGAGGATCATCTCCACCATCTCGCGGAAGCTGTCCTTGAATCGCTCCGTGTGCCATCTGGCGATCTTGCTGCCCGCCTGCTGCAGCGCGTTGATGGCCGTGCCCGCCGTCACGTTCAGGCCGCCCTCGCCGCGCGCGAACTGGTTCTGGCCGCAGTCCTGCTTCATCGCGTCGGCCATGTACTGCATCATCTGGTAGACCTGGCCGTTGAGCGGCTGCGTCTGCACCGTCTGCAGCACCTCGCGGATGTCGCTGCCGTCCCATTCGATCACGGTCCTGCTCAGGTCGGCCACGTCCTCCGCGTTCACGCCGCTGCCGCGCCGGATGAAGTGGCGCTGCACGCTGCTCTCCCTGGCGTTGTCGTCAATGTACTTGGCGTAGCGGTCGATGGCGTGCTGCGTCTCCTTGTAGTCGTGAATCAGGCCCGAGCCGAACGGTCTGCGCCATACGTCGCGGTAGCGGTACAGCACGAACGGGTATTTCCCGTGCGCGTACACGCCGCCGTCGTATTCGCCCGGCTCCGTCTCCAGGCCAAAGCCCGTCTGGGTGCACACCAGCAGCGCGCCGCCCGCGAACTGCGCCATGTGCACGATGCTCCTTCTGCGCGCCGGGTCGTAGCGCTTGTACCAGAATTCGATCAGCGTCACCTTGCTGTCCCCGTCCGGCGCCTCGGTTTCCGCCTGTTCGCCCTGCCGCGCGTATTCGTCGCTCGCGACAAAGCCCCGGGCGATCGGGTAGTGCTCCTCCACCCAGCCGACGGTCGTGTGCGTCGCCTTGAAGCACGCGCGCCCGTCCTGAATGTCCTCGTACATCGGGTCGGGGTAGAAGTCCTCCGGATGCCAGCACAGCACGCTCGCCATGCCCGCGCCGTCCTCCATGTCGTCGTCCCAGAACACCTGCGCCACGCCCGTGCCGGTGACCACCGCGTCCTCCATGATCTTCTGGTACTTGCCCGGCCAGCCCGCGTGGTAGAGCACGAAGCCCACCACGTCGCTCATCTCCTCCGCGCTTTCCATGGTTTCCTCGCGCTCGGGCACCATCTTGGCCTCGGGCATGTTGTCGATCTGGTCGGCCACCACGTTGTCCACGCAGCTGTTGAGCGTGCTCATCGTCGGGCTCGTCCCGCTCCTCTCGCTCTGGCGAAGCATCCGCATCCGCCGCGCTTCGCGCATCTCCTCGTGTTCCTCGCGCAGCTGCTCGTAAAAGTGCTCAAAGAGCGCGTAGCCCCGCCTCAGAATCTCCCGCTCCTCGCTGCTCATCGGCTGCTGGATGCCGACGAGCTCGCTGCTTCGCACGTCGGCCATCTGTTCCTCCCGTCGTCTCTTTTTCATGAATCCTCCTTTCCCGGGCTGCCGCCCGGACCTGCCTGAGGGATTTCATCCCTCAGACTCCCTTCTTCGCTTTGCGCATTTCATCATATCCCTGCGCGAAGCGAAGAAGGGGTTCGGGGACAATGTCCCCGAGCAGGTTTTAGGGCGGCAGCCCTAACGTTCCGCTTAGTCCCCCAGCGGGTCGAACCCGCCCGGCCTCTTTTGGGGTGCCTGCGCTCTTGGCGCGATCGGCCTGCTCATCAGGAAGTACCGCGTCTCGTCGTAGATGTGATCCTCGCCGCTCGTGTCGATGTCCTCGGGCTTTTTCTTGTCGTAGACCAGCGCGGGAATCGTCCGGATAAAGTCCCGGCAGTTCTCAAAGACGTACAGCATCGGCCGCCCGTCCTCGCCGAACTTCAGCCGCTCGTGCAGCTGCATCTTGCCCGGCAGGCGCGTGTTGTCGCCCTTCTGGAAGATCACCCCGCCGAAGCCGCTGCGGATCTGCTCCTCCACGCTCATCCCCCGGCTCCTGTCCCAGATCGCGGGATCGGCGATTCCCCTCGGCCGTATGCCCTCCGCGAACTCGCTCTCCAGCAGGCCTGCCAGCTCCTGCGCGATCTCGCCCGGCGGCAGCATCAGCCCCGTGTTCGGCTCGCCCGGCACGCAGCCGTAGCACTCCTTGTAGCGGTATACCCGACCCTCCTCATCCACCGCCCATACGCCGAATGAAAACGGCCGCGTATATCCGTGATCGAAGCTCACGTACCGCGGCCAGTGATAGGGGATCTCGAACGGGCGGATGACGTGCGTGTACAGCCCATCCTCGTAGTGCGCGGGATCGTCGGTAAACTCCGGAAACGCCTGCCCGTCGAAGGCGTCCCATTTGCCCTCCAGCAGCGCCTCCCGCAGCGCGCGCGGCTTCTGCTCCAGCTCGATCACGTAGTCCCTGGTGATGTGCGGGTTGTCCGTCGCCAGCGCTGGGATGTACTGCACCCTGCGCACCGCGACGGTGCCCAGCACCTCGCTTTTCACCGGCATCTCCCTCACCTGCCGCCCGCCGTCCGTCGCGTCCACGAACCGCGCCTTCACCCAGGCGTGCCCCGGCCCGCCCGGGTTGCTCGCGCAGCGCACGCACGGCACGATGCCCAGCCGCTTCTCCGCGCGCAGCCTCGTGCGCAGGTAGTCGTACATCGCCTTGGTGAAGTGTGTCAGCTCGTCGAAGTACAGCCAGTGAATCTCCGCGCCCTGGTACTTGAGCAGCCCCTCGCCCTCGTTCTGCAGGTGGCAGAAGTGCGCCACGCTCCCGTTGATCAGCTTCAGCTCATGCGTTCCCGCCACATACCTGCCCAGCTCTTTGGGCACGATGGAGAGCATGGTCTTCACCAGCGTCATTTCCAGCTCCGGGTAGGTTCGCCGGAACAGGTACGCGTGCGTCCCGGGGTATTTCAGCAGCCGCATCAGCGCGTCCCAGCAGATCGCGTAGCTCTTGCCGCCGCCCGCCGCACCGCCGTAGAGCACCTCGTCGCATTCGCTCTCGTGAAACCGGCGCTGCTTGTCCGTCGGTTTGTAGTTCAGGAGGATGTCCATGCGTCCTCCTCCTGCCGCCTGGGCATGCCGATTTTCGGCGGTTCACCGGCAAATCGGATGGTCACGTCCTTTTTGTCCTCCCTGGCCACGCGCACGCCCGCCCGATCCAGGATGTCCTTGGCCGCCCGCTGCGTCACCGCCTGAGCCGTCTCCCCGTCCCGCAGCAGCTGCGCCTGCTTGCGTGCCGCCTCCTCGGCGCTCTCGTTCACGCAGATCTGCGCGCGCAGCTTGGCGGCCTCGCTCCTGGTGTGATACGGCTCGAGCCGGCGCTTGTCGCTGAGCACAGCCAGCACCGATTTGGGCGACAGCTTCATCTGCCGCGCGATCTCCTCCGCCTCCAGCCCCTCCTCAAAGTACGCGTGCAGCACCTCGCCGCATCGCTTTTCCGAAAGCTTCCCCATGCCTCTCCTCCTTTCGGGGACCAAAAAACCGCCTCTCTGTGCGAGAAGCGGCTCGTTTGTTCCTTCTTTTGACAAGCCTATCATACCACAGCTCCATTTCCTCCGCAAGCTGACATTTACGGACATTTGCGGACGTTTGGGGACATCTCAGGCCGACTCGATTTCCCGCCGGTAGCGCGCGCATTGTCGCATGCAGCGATCCAGCGCCAGCGCCGTCTCCTCCACGGAAAAACCGTTGATGTAGTACATCACGCAGAAGGAGTACAGCTCCGGCCGCATGCCGTCCATCGTCTCCCTTGCCTCGCGCTCGTATCTGCGCAGCACCTCGCTCTCGCGGCGCAGCATCCGCTCCATCGCCTCCCGCTTTTCCATCTGCATGTCCAGTCCCCTTCCCGGGGCGCCCGATGCCCGGGGCATCCCGTCCAGGCGCAGGCTGCGCACGCCGTCCGGCGACAGCTCCCTCATCTGCTCCGTCAGCCGCCGCACCAGCATCACCTGCCGCCTCACCCGATTCAGCGATTCCTTTCTCTCCATACGCTCCTCCTTTATGCGAACTTATGTTCTCATTATAGACCCGAACGCCCGCATCGTCAACCCCAAAAAGCAAAAATGCCCTCCCCGTGCGGGGAGAGCCGTGTGATTCTTGATCGTATGGGATCCGTCGGGCTGCCGCCCAAATCTTTCTTCGCGCTGATCGAACAAGCTCAGCCTTCCCCTATGGGGAAGGCGGCACGGCGCAGCCGTGGCGGATGAGGTTCCCGCCGCGTCAGTCCCTGCGATACAGGTCGCGCGTGTAGACCTTGTCCTCCACGTCGGCGAGATCCTCGTGCCAGCGGTTGGCGATGATCACGTCGCATTTGCGCTTGAATTCGTCCAGGTCGCGCATGACCAGGCTGTTGAAGAAGCGCTCCTCCTTCAGCGCTGGCTCATAGACGACGACCTCCACGCCCTTGGCCTTGATGCGCTTCATCACGCCCTGGATGCTGCTCTGGCGGAAGTTGTCGCTGCCCGCCTTCATCGTCAGGCGGTATACGCCCACAACCGGATGCTCCTTTTCCGGGAAGCCCGCGCGCATGAGGATCCGCTCGGCCACGAAGTCCTTGCGCGTCCTGTTCGCATCCACGATGGCGCCGATGATGTTGTTGGGCACCTGGTCGTAGTTGGCCAGCAGCTGCTTGGTGTCCTTGGGCAGGCAGTAGCCGCCGTAGCCGAACGACGGGTTGTTGTAATGGCTGCCGATGCGCGGGTCCAGGCAGACGCCCTCGATGATCGCCTTCGTGTCCAGGCCTCTCACCTCGGCGTAGGTGTCCAGCTCATTGAAGAAGCTCACCCGCAGCGCCAGGTAGGTGTTGGCGAACAGCTTGACCGCCTCGGCCTCCGTCGGGCTGGTGAAGAGCACCGGCACGTTCTCCTTGATCGCGCCCTCCTGCAAAAGCCCCGCGAAGGTCCTGGCCGCCTGCTGCATCTTCTCGTTGTCCCGGCTCGCGCCCACGATGATGCGGCTGGGATACAGGTTGTCGTAGAGCGCCCGGCCCTCGCGCAGGAACTCCGGGGAGAACATCACGTTGCTGACGCCCATCTTCTCAGAGATCGCCTCCGTGTAGCCCACCGGGATCGTCGACTTGATGACGATCGCCGCGTCCGGGTTCACGCGGTTCACCTGCGCGATCACGCTCTCCACGCTCGAGGTGTCGAAGTAGTTCAGCTTCGGGTCGTAGTTTGTCGGCGTGGAGATCACCACGATCTCCGCGTCCCTGTACGCGCCGTCTCCGTCGAGCGTCGCGGTCAGGTCAAGCGCCTTCTCCGCCAGATACCGCTCAATCTCCGCGTCCTGGATCGGGGACTGACGGCGGTTGATCTTCTCCACCTTTTCCGCTGCCACGTCCACCGCCGTCACCTGATGATGCTGGCTCAGCAGCACCGCCAGGGACAGTCCCACGTACCCCGTGCCTGCAACCGCAATCTTCATGTCGTCTGTGCTCCTTTGCTGCGTCCGCTTGGTTCCATCCATTTCTTTGCAGTCTCTCCGCAAGGCTCCGTTCTCGGGCACAGTGCAACGAGATTTACAGAAGCTGATCGGAGATGCCGCCGGCAGCATGCCGGTTACTTGTGATACAGGTTGTTCTTTTCATACGTCGGCTCGCAGGTCAGGTGCATGTTCAGCCGCTTGAATACGCCGTCGTCGACGGAGGAGAGGATGACCGAGCAGTGCACCTCGCAGCCGTTCAGCTCGTTGATCTTCTGCATGGCGTGCATGGCGTTTTCATCGCTTGCGGCGCTGATGGCCAGCGCGACGAGCATTTCATCCGTGTGCAGGCGCGGGTTCTGGCTCTTCATGTAGTCGGTCTTGAGCGTCTGGATCGTGCCGATGACCTCCGGGGAGATCAGCTTGATCTCATCCGGGATGCCCGCCAGCGCTTTGAGCGCATTGAGCATCGCCGCGGACGCCGGGCCGAAGAGATCGGTCGTCTTGCCGGTCACGATCGTGCCGTCCGGCAGCTCGATGGCCGCGGCCGGCTTGCCGGTTCTGTCCGCCACAGCCAGGGCGGCGGGCACGACGGTGCGCTCCTCCGGCTCCAGGTTCAGCGAGCTCATCAGCAGCTCGATCTTGCTCAGCTCCGCGCCGGAGGACAGGCCCTGGCGCACCTGGCAGGCCGCCTTGAAGTAGCGGCGGATGATCTCCTGGCGGGAGGCCTCACGGCAGGCCTCGTCGTCCACGATGGACAGCCCGACCATGTTGACGCCCATGTCCGTCGGGCTCTTGTACGGGCACTCGCCGTAGATGCGCTCGAAGATCGTGCGCAGCACCGGGAAGATCTCCACGTCGCGGTTGTAGTTCACCGTCGTCTGGCCATAGGCCTCCAGGTGGAACGGATCGATCATGTTCACGTCGTTCAGGTCCGCGGTCGCCGCCTCGTAGGCGAGGTTGACCGGGTGCTTGAGCGGCAGGTTCCAGATCGGGAAGGTCTCAAACTTCGCATAGCCCGCCTTCACGCCGCGCTTGTGCTCGTGGTACAGCTGGCTCAGGCAGGTGGCCATCTTGCCGCTGCCCGGGCCGGGCGCGGTCACGACGACCAGCGAGCGGGTGGTTTCAATGTAATCGTTGCGGCCGTAGCCCTCGTCGCTGACGACGAGGCGGATGTCCGTGGGATAGTTCGGGATGGGATAATGGCGGTATACCTTCAGGCCCAGCGCCGTCATCCGGTTTTCGAACGTGACGGCGGACGGCTGATCGGCGAACTGCGTCAGCACGATGGAGCCCACATACAGCCCGAAGCCGCGGAAGATGTCGATCAGGCGCATGACGTCGGTGTCGTAGGTGATGCCCAGGTCGCCGCGGCGCTTGTTCTTCTCGATGTCGCCCGCGCTGATGGCGATGACGATCTCCGCCTGATCCTTGAGCTCCAGGAGCATCTTGATCTTGTTGTCCGGTTCAAAGCCGGGCAGCACGCGCGAGGCGTGATAATCGTCAAAGAGCTTGCCGCCGAACTCCAGGTACAGCTTGCCGCCGAACTGCTCGATGCGCTCACGGATGCGCTCAGACTGCAGGCGGATGTACCTGGCGCTGTCAAAGCCGATTTTTTTCATATGCCGTCTCCTTTGTCTTCCTCACCGGTGTAAGCCTTCAAAAAACGATAGATAGTATAGCAAAATTCGCGCTTCGTTGCAACATGCGCGCGCAATTTCACGCGTACTGCGTCCCCTGGATGCGCCCGGCGTTCACCCCGCCGAACACGCGCAGGTTGGGCGCGCAGCCGTCGAAGGCGAAGTCCGCCACGCGCGTGGTCGCGGGCATCTTGACAAAGGAGAGCCGCGTGCAGCCGAAGAACGCCATGCGGCCCACGCTGGCCGTGCCCCAGGGCAGCGTCACCTGCGCCAGGCTTTCGCATCCGGCGAACGCGCTGTCGCCCACGCGCTCCAGGCCCCGCTCCAGGCTCACGCCCGTCAGGCTCCTGCACCCGAAGAACGCGCTCTCTCCAATTTCCCGGACGCCCGCGCCAATCGTCAGGTGGGCGAGCGTGCCGCAGGCGAAGAACGCCTTGGGCGCCACGCCCACGATGCGCCGCCCGCACAGCTCCGCCGGGATCTCGATGCGCTCCGGCGTCTTCTCCCGCGCGCCGGTCACGATCAGCGAGCCGTCCTCCTGCTCCGCAAGCACGAGCGCCGCGTCCTCGCGCCAGCTCTCGGAATCGTAGCGCACGCCGTTGAGCTGCGCGTAGCGCTGCGCGGGCGCGTCCTGCGCGCCGTGCAGACAGAGCTGCCGTCCGCAGCCGAAGAACACGCCGCCGCCGAAGGAAGCGAGGCTGGCGGGCACGTCCACCCGCTCAAGGCCCGTGCACTTGGAGAAGCACGACGGCCCCAGCGCCTGCACGCCCGGCTCGATGCGCACGCGCCTGAGGCCCGCGCACTTGGCAAAGGCCAGCGTGCCCACGCGCTGTACTCCGCCAGGAATCACCAGCTGCGTCA
>JAGBDL010000057.1 GCA_017937505.1 Clostridia bacterium
CCGAAGCCGCCGCCCATCGGCGGACGCGGACCGCCCCCAAAGCCCCCGCCCATTGGCGGACGCGGGCCGCCCCCAAAGCCCCCGCCCATCGGCGGACGCGGCGGTCTGCGCCGGTCGCGGCGATTGTTTCTGCCGCCAAACAGCCAGCCCAGGAACAGCCACCTCATGCAGCCGTCGCCCTTGAACACCACATTGACGATGATCGAGATCACAATGTACGCAAAGAGCAGGGTCAGAATCGTATCCAGCAAACCGCCTCCGCCTCCGTTCCCACTCCTGTTGTCCGCGTCGCTCACGACGCCCGCGCTGCTTGCGCCCGCGTCCGCGCCGTTCAGCGCAAGCGTCTTGCCCTTCGCCCGGGCGACGTAGGTGCACACGTCCTGATACAGCGCGACCAGGCCAGTGTCAAAGTCGTTGTTTGCGAAGTAGTCGATGTTCCTGTCGATCAGCTCGCCGCACTTGCTGCCCGTGAGCACGCGGTCGATGCCCGTGCCGGTGCCGATCTGAATCCTCCGGTCGCCGCGCGCGAGGAGCACGACCACGCCGTTGTCCTCGTCCTTCTGGCCGACGCCCCAGGTGTTGATGAGGTCCGTCGCGTAGTCCGCGGGATCCTCGCCGTCCAGGAAGTCGACCGCCACCGCGATCGCCTGCACGCCGGTCGCGTCCTCCAGCGCCTGGCCGCAGCGCGTGATCGCCGCGATGTCGCTCTCGTCCAGCACGTCCGCGCCCAGGTCATAGGCATAGGCGAACGTCTCCGGCTTGTCCGGCACATCCGCCAGCGCGCAGGCGCCCAGCATGAACGCAAGCGCCAGCAACAAGGCCATGAATCTCTTCATACGTCTTCCCCTTCCGTTCTCTCAGCCGCCTGCCCGGCGGCCCCGGGCGCCGTCAGACGCCCTCGTACATGTCCGGCTCCGGCAGGACGAATTTCGTGGGGAGCTTCTCGTAGAGCGCCTCGGCCTTTTCCGCCTGCTTGTTGTAGGCGCGGGCCTCCTGGCGCAGGAAGCTGCCCTGCTCGGCGAAGTCGTCCGCGGCACGCAGCATGCTGCGCTCGTCCTCGCCGGAGAGCGCCGCCGTGGTCAGCTCGCTCACCGCCGCCGTCAGATCCTGATCCGCGCGGCTGATCGCCTGTGCGGTCTTCGCGCGCTCCATGTCCCCGATGGCCTCCTGGGCCGCATGGATGGCGCTCTCGCTCAGGCCGGCGCGCCCGGCGACCGTCAGCACGTTCTGCGCCGCGTCGATGCGGTCCTCCACGATGCTCCTGACGTCGCCCTGGCGCAGGAACGCTTTGGGCGTGGCGGCCTGCAGCGCGCGGAAGTTGCCGGCGAACAGCGAAATCACCAGCAGCAGCGCCAAAATGGCGATGCCGGCCGCCTGCGGCAGATCGCGCAGCCTCTCCATGAAGCCGCCGTTTTCCTTCTTCTGCGGGTTGGACGCCTGCGCGCCCGTCCCCTTCGGTGCGTCCGCCGCCTTTTTGGGCGGCTGCTGCGCAGCCATTGCGGGCATGTTTCTCGCTCCCTTCTCGCGCGGGGCCGTCATCCGGCCTGTGCGCTCGTCTTCTTTTTCAGCTCCTGCTCAATGCTCTCCAGCTGCGAGAGCAGCTCGCCGGCGGTCTGGTCGGCGCGCATGCGGTCGCTCTCGGCGGCCTCCCGGGCAAAGGCGTCCTTCTGGGCGCGCAGCTCGTCCGCGCCCTTGCGGATGCCGCGCGCGGCTTCTTTGGACACGCGCCGCTGCATCGCCAGGGAATCGGTCGCCCGGGCCAGGCCCAGCGCCGCCGCCATCTGGCTCTTCCACAGCGGGATGGTCACCTCCAGCGCGGCCCTCAGCTTTTCACAGGTGACGCTGTCGCTTTCCTGCACCATGCGGATCTGCGCCGCCAGCTGCGTGCTGGCCACCTGCGTCACGCGGATATCCTGCACGCGCCGCTCGAGCCGGGCGACGACCTGCGCGTCCTCGCCGCGCGCCTTTGCCTGGCGGATGGCCTCCTCGCCCACGACGATCAGCGAGCACAGCTCGCGATAGAGCCCCTCGTTGCGTTCGTAGACGCGATCGAGCAGCGCGCTGTCGCGCATGAGCGCCACGCGCCGGTCGGTCATCTCGTCCGCACAGGCGTTGATTTTCGGCTCGGCCTTTTCATACGCGGCGCGCACCTCCTGCCGGCTCGCCGCGCCGCCGAACACCTTGCGAAACAGCCCCTTCGTCTCCGAGGCAAACGAGCAGGATTTGATCTGCCCGGCCAGCGTCTGCATCGTGCCGCTCAGGCTGTCCATGTCCTTCCGCAGCATCTGGGCAAGCGCGATATCGGTGAACGCGCCCATCTCCTTCTGGGCGCGCGCGCCGAAGCCCGCCACCTGCGCGCCGTCGCGCACGTCAAGCCGCGCCGCCATCTGCCGGATGCGCTGCTGCATCTCCTCGTCCAGCTGCGTCAGCTCGGGCACGACGCCCTGCTCCGGCACGAGGGCAAAGCTGGCAAACTCGCTCATCGCTTTCCCTCCCGGGTGAACAGCCCGGCGAACGGATCATCCGCCTCCTCCTGTGCAGGCGCTTCCTCCTTTTCTTCCGCGAGCAGGCCGTCGCTTCTGAGCATGTCGGAGAGCACGTCCATCTCGCTCTCCAGGTTGATGAAGCGGAACTCGTTGAGCGCGTCCAGCTGCTTGTGGAAGGCCGCCTGCACCTGCGCCATCGCCGCGCGGATCTTCTCCGCGATCTGCGTGCTCGCGCCCGCGTTCACCTCGTGCTCGAGCTTCGCGCGCTCCTGCAGGAGCTTGAGCGTCGCCGGCAGGTAATAGCGCAGGAAGGTGCGCAGCGAGGAGAGCATGTTCGGCTGTTCCTCCAGCCTTTGCAGGATCGTGCGGCAGGTCGCCTCGATGTCGTCGATCTGTGCGGACAGCTCGCGCTCGGCAATCGCCTCGTTCGCCTGCGCGATGGCAGCCAGCTGGCCGCGCGCCTCGGCGATGAGCGCATCCACCTCGGCATTGCCGCTCCTGGGCGCGCGTTCAATCTCCACCACACGGTCGGGAAAGATCCTTTTGCCCGCCAGGAAGCCCAGCGCGCCGGCCGCCGCCGCAATCCCATAGCTCGGCAGGGAGCCGATGCCCAGCACCAGCGCCACAGCGAGCACCGCCAGGCCCGCCGTCACATACGGCGCGCCGGAACGAATCGTCTTCTTCTCCATCCTCAAGCCCTCAATCAGTCCTCGTTGGTGCTGAACATCGCGCTGGCGTGCGCCTGCGTGGGCAGCGCGTCATAGCTCCTCCACTGCTGGGTCAGCTCATCCTCCACGTCAAAGCGCACCATCACGGTGCCGTCCGCCGGGATGCCGATGTCCTGCAGCCGCATGCCGCCGGCATAGACCATCTGTCCGGCGTCCGTGTACAGCCCGAACGCCGTCGACGCGCCGAACGCGGTCTCGTCCGTCGGATTGGTAATCCCGCACACGACGCTCATCCTGCCCGTGACGTCGTTGATCTCGATGCTCGCCTGCACCTCAAGCGCCTGTCCGGCGTACGCCGGGTTGACCGTCATGTAGCCGACGTCAAAATCCAGCCCCGTGACGGCCGGTATGCTCCCGCCATCCCCGCCGGCCTCAACGGACACGATGTCAAACAGATAGCCGTCCGCGCCCGGCGCCAGGAAGGACGGCCAGAGCCTGGACACCCGGCTTTCGGCGAGCGCCTGTTCGCCGCTCATGAGACGCAGGGTGCCCTCATCCAGGCAGATCGTCTGATCGGAATTGTTGTGCACCTGGGCAAAGCAGTACGCCAAAACATATTCGCCCGACTGCACGATGTTGCAGGAGGACTGGACGATTGCGCCCTCATCCTGCGCCAGCGCGAGCGCGCCGGGCATCAGCGCCAGCACAAGCGCCAGCAGCATTGCCGCTTTTTTCATGTCTTGATCCTCCGTTCTGTACGCCCTTACAGGTTCTGTATTCAAGCGGTATCAGTATACCATGTTTCGTTTTTTGCCGCAAGCTGACCCCGCTTACAATGTCGCCCAGAGCGCCCGCAATATACAAAACGCGCGCAGTGCGCGCTCCCGCTTCCAAACGGCTTTGCAGAGCGACGCTGTCCGGCGCCCGCCGCACAATGCCTGCGCAATTCTCTGCTGTACAAAAAGCGCGGCCGTGCAGCAGGACTCCGCCCGCCGCCGGCCGCGCCGAAAGCCTCAGTTCACCTGACGGCGCACGCCGTCCTCGCTGACCACCGTCACCGGCGCGTCCTCGCCGCTGACGCACAGCTGCTCCGCCTTGCCCAGGCCCAGCGCGTCGCGCACGGCCTGCAGCTCGTCCACCCTGTAGTGCGCGCGCACATAGAGGTTCGCGTCCGCCACGACCACCTCGGTGATGCCCAGCCGCCTGAGCGTATCCATCGCCGGCTGATCCATCTGCAGGGTGATCACATCGCTGGTGACCGAGGCCTGCAGATACAGGCTCATCTCGTCCAGATTGGACGTGGAGGCCTTGAGCTTCTCGCGGAAGGTGACCTCGTCGCCCATCGGCGTATGCAGGCGCAGGTTGATGAACACGCCGCCCAGACGCGCCTGACGCAGCCAGGCCTGGCTGACCGTCACGCCG
>JAGBDL010000058.1 GCA_017937505.1 Clostridia bacterium
ATGATGGCACGCCTGCCGCGCGAGCCGTTGGCGGCGCGCTGGACGCTGGAGACCGGGCTGCTGCTGGCCCGGGGCGAGCGGGAGCAGGCGGCGACCTATGTGCAGAAGGCGCTGTTTGCGCGCGCGGGCGACATGCAGCAGATGCTGCTGCGGCTGATTCAGATGGAGCTGGATGCGGACGAACCGGACCGCGCACAGGCGCTGGCCGATCTGACGAGCCGATTTGTGGAGCTGCTGTGCATGCACCCGTATACGGGCCATCTGGCGCAGCTGATGCCCGCGCTGAAGCGGAAGGATACGCAGGCCTGCATGACGCATATCCGCGCGATGCTGGAGGCGCTGCAGGCGCCGTGGTCGCCGGGGGAGTGCCTGCCGTATGACCGCGCAGGGCTGGGCCGGGGCGCGCCCAGTGATATGCTGGGCGGGATCGTGCGGGAGATAGAGGAAAGCGAGGAATACGCGTTCCTGCGGGAGAATGCGGATTTCCGGGCGCTGCTGGCGCAATATGGAAAGGCCGTTTATCCGCGCGAAGCGAAGAAGGGACTGGAACCTGCCGCGCCCTGTGGGCGAAGAAGGCAGGTGGAACGTCGGGAATCGCAAGGAGCGGCAGAATGCCGCGACTATGCGAGTTCCCCGGGGGATGAAATCCCCAAGCAGGTTTTAGGGCGGCAGCCCAACGTTCCTCCAAAATCAGAAAAAAGCCGTCTCAGAGCAGGCTGCGCAGCAGCCTACGATTGAGACGGAGCTGATTCTCAAAGCAGGAATTTACACGGAAATCCATATCAACAAAGCTGCCGGGCAACGTGCCTGACAGCTTTGCTTCTTGTTTTAGTAGGAAATTACACAAAAAATCGTACAGCGGGCACCGAATGACTTGGTTTTGCGAAGCTGTTCGGAAGTTGGAGCGGGCACGGCCCGCTGCCTTTACGGATACGAAAGCCAAATGTCTTCCCTCTTCACATTCTTCCAGTCAAAGACCTTTGTCAGCTCCGCCAGCCCGGCGGGCCGCTTTTCGGGAATGATCCCGGCGGAAAACGCCAGCATGCCCAGGATCTGCTCCGGCGTCATGACCTTCGAGAGCGCCGTCAGGTCGAGATCCCTGTCGCGCTTGGCGAGGCGGCGGCCCCGGCTGTCCATCAGCAGGGGGATGTGGCGGTAGACGGGCGTGTCAAAGCCCAGCAGCCTTTGCAGGTAAATCTGGCGCGGGGTCGCGCTCAGGATGTCCCGGCCGCGGACGATCTCGGTGACGCCGGAGAGCGCGTCGTCCACGACGACCGCGAGCTGATAGGCGAACAGGCCGTCCGAGCGGCGCACAATCACGTCGCCGCAGTCCCGCGCAAGGTTCTCGCAGACCGGGCCGAAGTGACCGTCCGCAAAGGACACGACCTCGTCCGGCACGCGCAGGCGCATGGCGGGCGTGCGCGTTTTCGCGCGTTCGGCGATCTCCCCGGGCGTGAGCGCGGCGCAGGCGCGGTTGTACACCGGCTCGCGGTCGCCCAGGTTCGGCGCCTGCGCGGCATGCAGCTGGGCGCGGGTGCAGAAGCACGGGTAGATCAGGCCCATGGCGCGCAGCTCGTCAAAATACCGCTGATAGACCGCCGTGCGCTCGCTTTGATATAGCGGCGGCTCGTCCCAGTCAAAGCCCAGAAAGCGCAGGTCGGAGAGACACTGGTCGGCAAGGCGCTTCGGACAGCGCGGTGCGTCCAGATCCTCGATGCGCAGAAGGAATTTCCCGCCCTGGCTGCGGCAGGAGAGATAGGCCAGCAGGCAGCACAGCAGGTTGCCCAGGTGCAGCCGCCCGCTGGGCGTGGGCGCAAAGCGCCCGACCACCGGCGTGCTCATGCGTCCGTCAGCGGATTGCGCGCGCCGCTGCGCTTCTTTTCGCCCTCGGGCAGGAGGAGCTCGATCTCAAGGCGATCAAAGTCCACGGCCTCGGTGAAGTGCTCCTTCGTGTAGGCGGTGCGGCCGAACTTTTCAAACTCCCGGTTGTGCTTGGGCAGCTGCAGCGGGCGCTGCACGTCGAACCGGCGGCAGATTTCAAGAAACGCTTCCTCGATATCGTCGCCCTCGATGGTCACGGTTTCCTGCCTTGAAATGCGGTGATGCCGGATGAGACGGCCCCAGAGCCTGTTTTTGTCCATGTTTGTCTCCTTGCCTGCGCGCGGCGAATGCGCTATAATAAACAATCGGTGAGATGATTTTATATGATCGAAGGGGATTTGTAAAGGCATGCGGCTCACACTTTGTCCGCTGTTTTCCGGTTCCTCCGGCAACAGCATCTATATTTCCGCCGGCGGCGTGCGCCTGCTGGTGGACGCGGGCATGAGCGCGGCGCGCGTGGAGGCGCATCTGCGCGAGATCGGCGTGGATATCCGCGACATCGACGCGATTCTGGTGACGCACGAGCACGTGGATCACATCCGCGGCCTGGGCGTGCTCTGCCGCAAATACGGCCTGCCGGTCTATGCCAACGAGGGCACCTGGGACGGCATCCTGCTGCGCGACTCGGGCATCCCGCTGCGCTGCATGCGCACGTTTGACACGGGCGAGGACTTCTACATCGGCGGCGTGAACGTGCACCCGTTCCCGATCCCGCACGACGCGAACGCGCCCGTGGGCTACAGCTTTGACTGCCAGGGCCTGCGCTGCGCCGTGGCGACGGACCTGGGCCACATCTGCGAGGGATGGATGAACGCCGTCTCCGGCTGTCAGGCGCTGGTGCTGGAGGCCAATCACGATGTGGAGATGGTTCATCGCGGGCCGTATCCCGCGCACCTCAAGCGCCGGATTCTGGGCAAGAAGGGGCACCTGAACAACGAGGACTGCGCCAGGGCGCTGCTTGAGCTGGTGAAATCCGGCACGCGCGCGGTTTTTCTTTCCCATCTGTCTTTGGACAATAATTTGCCGGAATTGGCATATAATACCGTATGCGGCGCGCTTGCCGATGCGGGCTATGACGTGGGCACGGACGTACGCGTGACGGTTTCCCGCAGGGACAAGGTGTCGGACATGCTGGTGCTGACCAGCGAGGATGTGCAGGCCGGTTAGGCATAAGGAGGCCATACATGATGGGGCGCAGGGTGACGCTTGATCTGGACGAGCAGACGCTTGACAAGCTCGACGCGCTGGCCGATTCGCTCGGCTTTACGCAGGAGATGGCGGCGATATACGCCATCCGTCTGGTGAGCGCGTGCGTGGAGGAAGGGCTCCTTGCCGACGTGCCCGCGCGCGCCTGGCCCAGGGAGGCGCAGCTGCTGACAGGAACCGGCGGCAAGGTGATCGAGTTTTACGCGCGGCGCGAAAAAAACGCGAAGGAAAGCGATTAAGGCGCATAATCGCGCCGCCGCCGGTGCAGACTTCCTTTCGTAGAAAGGAGTGGACTGCATGGATCGACTATCCCTTTTGCTTGTCATCATCGGCGCGATCAACTGGGGCCTCATCGGGCTGTTCCAGTTTGACCTGGTGGCGTTCCTCTTCGGCGGACAGGCTGCGCTGATCTCCCGGGTGCTCTACACCATCATCGGCGCGGCCGGTGTGTGGAGCATCTCGATGCTCTTTACCAGCCGGGAAGCGCGGCAGGAGCACCGCGGCGAGCCGAGCACAGGCAGCGCGAACGCCTAATTTCATGAAGCTTACCCCTGCGCCTCCCCGCTGCATGCGGGCGGGATGCAGGGGTAAAAAAATCCTCAAAACGCAGCAATTCCCCCCTGTCATATCCCATTTCGATGGTGTATAATAGGAACATATGATGGTATAAAGGGAGGATGTACTGTGGACGCGATTGTCGAACAATTCTCTGCGGTCCTGTGGAACGTCGTCAACAGGCCGAGTATTGTCGATCTCATCGATATCCTCCTTCTGACCTTCATCATCTATGAGATGCTGGTTCATCTGCGGCATACCCGCGTCTCCCAGACGCTCAAGGGCATCGTCGTGCTGCTGCTGGCGACCTGGCTGAGCGACGTGATCGGCATGCGCACCATCCATGTGCTCCTGTCCTGGATCATCAACGCCGGCCCGGTGCTGCTGATCGTGCTGTTCCAGCAGGAGATCCGCCGCGTGCTGGAGGAGCTGGGCGCGACCAATCTGCTCGACTCCGCGACGCGCATGCAGCAGACCAGCAGCACCGATCTGATGATCGACGAGCTGATTCTGGCGCTTGAGCACATGTCCCGCCGCCGCGTGGGCGCGCTCATCGTCATTGAAAACAAGACGCGCCTCAACGACGTGATCGCCACCGGCACGCGCGTGGACGGCGTGCTCTCCCAGCCGCTGCTGGAAAACATCTTTGAGCCGAACACGCCGCTGCACGACGGCGCCGTTGTCGTGCGCGGCGAGCGCATCATGTCCGCCGCATGCCTCCTGCACCTGTCCGATACGACGGGCGTGGGCCGCGATCTGGGCACCCGCCACCGCGCGGGCCTGGGCATGAGCGAGATTTCCGACGCGACGGTCTTCATCGTCTCCGAGGAGACGGGCATCATCTCCATGGCCAGGGGCGGCGAGCTGGTCCGCCATCTGGACGAAACCTCCCTGCACAAAACCCTGCACGAGCTGTACGACAGCGAGGAGAAGGAGCAGGGCCGCCTGAGCCTGAATGTGCCGCTGCTCAATCTCAAGCAAAGGAGGCGGGCTTCGCATGATGAACAGCAGACCGACAAAAAGGAATAACGCGCCCCGCGGGCCGTTCAGAGGGCTGCGCAGCGTCATGGCGCGCATCGTGGGCAGCAAGCGCTTTCTGCTGGTCGCCTCGCTGCTGGTCGCCGTTCTGACGTGGAGCGTGCTGGTCGCCTCCGATACGACGCTGACCCGTCCCAAGACCTTCCAGAATGTGGCGGTGAACGTCATCGGCGAGACGACGCTCAAGAGCCGCGGCTTCATCGTGATGGACGACCTGGACGAGCTGATCTCCGGCGTGCGCATGACGGTCGAGGTCACGCAGGCCAATTACAACCGCGTGAGCGGCACGTCCTACAACCCGCACTTTGACCTGACGGACGTGACGGGCGTGGGCGAAAACACGCTGGAAATCGCCTATTCCTCGCAGATTTACGGCCCGGTCATCTCCTGCGAGCCCTCGACGATCACCGTGAACGTGGAGCGCTACATGACCCGCCGCGTGCCGGTCGTGCTGGAGATGGTCGGCTTTTCGCCGGAGGACGTGTACCTGGACAGCTACCGCACCGACCCGACGATGCTCTCCGTCTCCGGCCCGCAGTCCCTGGTGACCAGCGTGGCGCGCGCGGTGGCGAAGCTCGACCTGTCCACGCTCTCCACGGACCGCGCGAGCGACCGCACGGCGCTTGACGTGGAGCTGCAGGACGCGTCCGGCGCGGTCATCGTGTCGGACAAGCTGGAAATCACCAACCAGACGGTCATCACCGATTCCGTCATCGTGGATACGGAGGTCGTGCCGGCGGCGATGGTGCCGCTGGAGCTTGAGAGCCTGGTGACCGGCGAGCCCGCCGCAGGCTACGAGCTGGCGAACGTCTATGTCGAGCAGGACGCGCTGCGCGTGGCCGCCAAGCAGGAGATCCTCGGCTCCATCGAGTTCATCACGGTCGATCAGCCGCTGGATATCTCGGGCGCGACGGGCAATGTGAGCGGCTATGTGAAGCTGAAGAAGCTCACGGGCATTGAGAACACGCTGCCCGGCGAAATCGCCGTGACCGCCGAGATCACGGAAAAGTCGATCGAGCGGACGCTGCGCGCCGTGGATATCGACGTGGAGGGCGTGGAGGACGGCCTGAGCGCCAGACTCTCCACCCGGCAGAGCACGGTGCAGCTGACGGGCACGTACAGCTTTATCGACGCGCTCTCGCGCGAGGACGTGCGCCTGTTTGTGGACGCGAGAGGCCTGGGCGAGGGCAGGCACACGCTGCCGGTGCAGATCGGCATCGACAATGCGCAGGACTTCACCTGCGCACTGAGCGTGCCGGAGGTCACCGTCACGCTGACGAAGACCCAATAACGAACACGCGGGCGACAGCCCTTTTCCGGCCGCGGATTGCGACCGGATTTTTTTCACTGCGGTGAGGAGGTTTCATCATGGGGACGCTGACGGATTCCCTGTTTACGGTGCTGATGAGCTGGGTGCGCGGGCTGGTGAACGCGCTGTGGGCGCTGTTTTCCTCGGACCATACGACGGCCCTCGAGTTCCTTGGCAAGCATTGGCTGATGATCGCGGCGGTGCTGATTGCGGCGGGCCTTGTGATCGACTGGATCATCTGGCTGCTGCGCTGGCAGCCGTATCATCTGTGGGCGCAGCGCGCGCGCAAGCTGCTGCACATCGAGGAGCCGGAGGACGAGGAGGAAGAGGATGCCCCTGCCCGGGCGCGCGCGGCCGTGATGCCGTCAAGGCGCGACGCCGCGACGGAGACGGAGGAAACGGAGACGGCGCAGGACGTGCCGCTGTACCTGGGCGAGCAGGACGTGCAGATGGCCATGGCGCGCGCGCAGAGCGCGCCGGACGAGTACGCCTATCCGGGCATGCGCTACGACAGCACCGCGCAGCAGGACATGGACAGCACGCAGCGCTACGGCGCCGTGACGCAGGAGGGCCCGGGCGCGGCCGAGGTGGCGCGGCGCAGGGCGGAGATCGAGGCCTGGCAGCTGCAGATGCAGGAGGAGGCCCGCGCGCGCGCCGAGGCAGAGCGCGCCGCCTACGAGGCAGAGCAGGCGCGGCTGGCGCAGGAGGCCTACGAGGCGGAGCAGGCACGGCTGGCGCAGGAGGCCTATGAGGCGGAGCAGGCGCGGCTGGCGCAGGAGGCTTACGAGGCGGAGCAGGCGCGGCTGGCACAGGAGCAATACGAGCGGGAGCTGGCCGAATACGAGCGGCAGAAGGCGCAGTACGAGCGGGAGCTGGCGGAGTATGAGCGCCAGAAGGCGGCATACGACGCGCAGATGGCGCGCGAGGCCGCCGCGCAGCAGATGCAGGAGCAGGCCGGGGAGTTGGCGCCCGCGCAGGGCGCGTCCCGCCGCCGCAGGGGCACAAAGCGGTCGTACAGCGACTATGTCGAGGGCGAGGATGTCGCAGACCTGCCGGACGCGCCGCAATGGCCGCAGATGCCGGCTGAGCAGACCACGCCGCCTGCGCAGAGCGCGCAGAAGAAGGCCGGCAGCAAGCTGCTGGGCCGCATGGCGAAGATGATTGAGCCGGAGGAGGAGCAGCTTGCCGCGCTGCCGAAGCTGCCGCCGCGCGTCAACATGCATGACGCGTACAAGACGCCGGCCAAGCCGGGCCGCCGCAATCCCCATATCTGAGGAAGAAACGGATGAACGAATCCCTGATGTTGGCGCTCGAGCGCGCGGCGGCGGCGGTTTCCCTGCTGCTGATGGGCGCATGCGGCGTGGGCCTGCTTGCGCGCCTTGTCCGCGTGATGCGCGGGCAGGAGGCTGCGGACGGGCTGACGCGCCGCAGAGCCTTCGCGCCGGGCACGTCGCTGCTGGCGGCGGCGGGCATCGGCTTGCTCTCGCGGCTGGCGCTGTATCTGCTGGCCTATGCGCTGTACCGCCTGCTGGGCGTGGGCAGCGACGGGCCGCTTGAATCGCTCGCGCCGCTGTGGACGCATTGGGACACGCGCCACTACATCGGCATCGCGCAGGAGGGCTACACGGCCGTGGGCGACGAGCGGCTGCGGCTGGTGTTCTTTCCGCTGTACCCGGCGCTGATGCGCCTGGTCTCGCCGTTGACCGGCGGAAACCTGTTTGCCGCCGGGCTGCTGGTGTCGCTCGCGTGCAGCGCGGCCGCGACAGCGCTGGTGTATGACCTGTCGTACCTGCACTTCGGTGGGGAGACGGCAAGGCTGAGCGTGGGCTATTTCCTGCTGAGCCCGCTGAGCGTGTTCCTGTGCTGCGCGTATACGGAGGCGCTGTTCATCTGCCTGACGCTGGCGGCGGTGTGCCTGCTGCGGCGGGGTCATCCGTGGCCGGCGGCGCTTTGCGGCGCGCTCAGCGCGCTGACGCGCATGCCGGGCGTGATCGTCGCGGGGCTGTTCATCGTCGAATACCTGGGCAAGCTCCCCCAAAAAAGAGCGAATGCCCGCGTGCTCCTCGCGTGCGCCGGGCAGGTGCTGCTGGTCTTCTCGGGCCTGTTTGTCTACTGGCTGATCAACTGGCGGGTGACGGGCGATCCGTTGATGTACATGACCTATCAGCGGGAGAACTGGTTCCAGCAGCCGGGCACGTTCTGGGACTCGACGGCCAATACCATGCACTACTTCCTCACCGGCGTGGGCGAGAGCGACTGGCTGTGGACCTGGGGCTTCCAGCTGCTGTGCATGCTGGGCATGTATCTGCTGCTGGCCTTTGGCGCGGCACGCATTCCGTTTGACCTGGCGGCGTACAGCTTCGTGTATACGGCGGTCGTGCTCTCGCCGACGTGGCTGCTCTCCGGCGCGCGGTATCTCTACGCGCTGTGCGCCCTGCCGATGCTGCTCGCGCGCATGCGTGTGGGCCGAACGGGCCATATGCTGCTGCTGGCGCTCAGCGTGCTGCTGCTCGTCGTCTGGACGTTCGGCTATACGATCGCCATTCAGGTATTGTGAAACCTCATCTGTCCACAGCTGCGCTGCCTGATGAAGAAAGAGAGGCGGACTTTGCAGCTTGGTGCAGGCATTTCTGTTTTTCTGGGCGAACGCAGTTCGCCATGACAGCCCTGCTTAAAGCAGGCGCGAAGCAAAGAAGGGGTCTGGGGACAATGTCCCCAGCAGGGGGAAGGGGGACAGCGTCCCCCAGAGGTGCTTTATGATCCACGTGATTTGCCCGAATCCCGCCATCGACAAGCTCTATGCGATCGACGGCTTTGCGCCGGGCGAGGACTATCCGGGCCAGAGGCCGACCGTGCGCTTTGGCGGCAAGGGCGTCAACGTGGCGCGCGTGCTCAGCCAGCTCGGCGCACAGGCGACGCTGTACGCGTTCATGGGCGAGGAGAGCGAGACGGGCTTCAGGCGCGAGATGGACAAGCGCTGCGCGTGCGCGTTCATCGCCGTGCCCGGCGCGTGCCGCACGACCGTCAATGTCATCGACCGGCAGAATGGCCGGGAGACCGTGATCACCGAGCGCGGCCCGGCCGTGTCGCAGGAGCATGTGCGTCAGATGATGCAGATGCTGGAGACGCGCGTGCAGCCGGGCGATTTCGTGTGCTGCTCCGGCTCGATCATCGCGGGCGCGCCAGAGGATCTCTACGCGCAGATCAGCCGCCTGAGCACGGCCAGAAGCGCGAAATGCGCGCTCGACTGCAACGCCGGCGTACTGCCCCCATCGCTTGAGGGCGCGGCGTACGCGCTGGGCAAGCCGAACGAGCGCGAGCTGTGCGCGCTGCTGGGACAGGCGCGCACACAGGAGCCGTCCCGGATCGCGCAGCTCGCCCGCAGGCTCATGCCGCCGTATGCGGCGCTGCTCATCTCCATGGGCGCGCAGGGCGGCGTGTGGGTCGGACCGGAGGGCGCGTACCTGGCGCGCGTGCCCGAAAAGCCGGTCG
>JAGBDL010000059.1 GCA_017937505.1 Clostridia bacterium
GCGCGAAGTACGAAATCTACTGCATCATTGAGGAGCTGGCGCGCGCCGGCAAGAGCATCATCATGATCTCCTCGGAAATGAGCGAGATCATCGGCATGAGCGACCGCGTGATGGTCATGTGCGACGGCCGCATCACCGGCTTTATCGACGGCAAGGATGCGAACCAGGAGAACATCATGACCCTGGCGACGCAGTTTGAAACCCAGCCCTCCGAGGCTGTCTGATGACCGGGCGATCAATCCCGCATAAAGGAGAACAAGCATATGGCTAAGAAAGTGAATGCGAAGGCCGTCACCAAGTGGCTTTCCGACAACGCGATTATCGTGATGATCGTGCTGGCCGCCATCTTCACCAGCACGCAGAACAAGAACTTCTACTCCATCAACAACATCCGCAACCTGCTCTCCAACACCGCCGTGCGCTTCATCATCGCCTGCGGCGTGTCCGGCTGCCTGATCACGAAGGGCACCGACCTGTCCGCCGGCCGCGTGATGGGCCTAGCGGCCTGCCTGTCCGGCATCCTGATGCAGAAGGCGAGCTACGGCGACAAGTTCTATCCGAACCTGCCGGAGCTGCCGCTGATCCTCGTGCTCCTGATGGTCATGCTGCTGTGCGGCCTGATCGGCGCGGTCAACGGCTCCGTCATCGCGTTCCTCAAGGTGCCGCCGTTCATCGCCACCCTGGGCATGCAGACGCTTGTCTACGGCGCGTGCCTGATCTACACCGGCGCGATCCCGATCGGCGGCCTGCGCAACGACTATACCGGCCTGGCGACCGGCTATGTCGGCACCCGCATGCTCTCCAACCTGACGGTGATTGCCATCGGCGTCGGCCTGATCATGTGGTTCCTCTACAACAAGACCCGCTACGGCAAGTACATGTACGCCATCGGCGGCAACGAGAGCGCGGCTGAGGTCGCGGGCATCAACGTGGCGGCGAGCAAGATCCGCATCTACATGCTGGCCGGCTTGCTCTACGGCCTGACCGGCTTCCTGGTCTGCGCCAAGTCCGGCGGCTGCTCGGTCAACACCGGCATGGGCTGGGAGCTTGAAGCCATCGCGGGCTGCACCATCGGCGGCGTCTCCGTCAACGGCGGCGTCGGCAAGATCACCGGCATCCTCGTCGGCGTGCTCGTGTTCGAGGTCCTCAAGATCGTCCTGCAGTTCCTGGGCGTGGAGTCCTCCTACACCTATGTCGCGCAGGGCCTGGTCATCATCATCGCGGTTGCGCTTGACCTGCGCAAGTATCTGGCCAAGAAGTAATCTTCTTCCCCTTGCCCGCCGCATGGGCTGCCTGTGCGGCGGGCTCCTGTTTTGATAACGATTCTCAGGAGGCGCTTCCATTTGGCAATCATTGAAAAGAAACCCGGCAAGAAAAAGATCGACGAGGAGATGGTGGACCGCATCGTTGAGGAAACCAAGCAGCGCAAAAACCTCAAGGAACAGATCTATGACAAGATCAATATCCCGGTATGGGTGCTGGACGTCCTGATCGCGGTGCTGGTTGCGGCGCTTGTCGCTGTGATGATCTTTGGACGCTGACCCCGGCGCGGACGGGGAAGTGAGTGAGATGAATGAGAATCAATCTCATTTATTTCAGAAAAGGCATTGACAAACGGCGTGAACTCGTGTATGATAATGACACAGGGCCTCACAAGGGCCCGCCAGAAGAAAGAAGCATCAAAGACAAAAAAATTTGTATAGGAGGAAACCAGTATGAAGAAGTGGGTATGTCCGGTTTGTGGCTATGTGCATGAGGGCGACACCCCGCCCGAGAAGTGCCCGCTGTGCAAGGTGCCGGGCGAGAAGTTCACCGAGATGAAGGGTGAGCGTACCTGGGCGGCCGAGCATGTCGTCGGCATCGCGAAGGATGTGCCGGAAGAGATCAAGAAGGGCCTGCGCGAGAATTTCGCGGGCGAGTGCTCTGAGGTTGGCATGTATCTGGCGATGGCGCGCGTGGCGCATCGCGAGGGCTATCCGGAGATCGGCCTGTACTGGGAGAAGGCGGCCTACGAAGAGGCTGAGCATGCCGCGAAGTTCGCGGAGCTGCTCGGCGAGGTCGTGACCGACTCCACCAAGAAGAACCTGGAGATGCGCGTGGACGCCGAGAACGGCGCGACCGCCGGCAAGTTCGAGCTGGCCAAGATGGCCAAGCAGCTGAACCTCGACGCCATCCATGACACCGTGCACGAGATGGCCCGCGACGAGGCCCGCCACGGCAAGGCTTTTGAGGGCCTGCTCAAGCGCTACTTCAAGTAATTTCTTAAAACACCGAAAAGAGGCGAAACGTCATGCAGAAGTATGAGTGCCCGTGCGGCTATGTGTACGATCCTGCGATCGGTGATCCGGACAACGGCGTTGCCGCCGGGACCGCCTGGGAGGATGTGCCTGAGGATTGGGTGTGCCCGACTTGCGGTCTGGGCAAGGACGCGTTCTACCCGGTTGACTAAGGCAAACTGAACACAGCAGGTCAGTCACGAAAGGGGCTGGCCTTTTTGCTTGTTCATGACAATCCATAGCACACGTCAAGAGGTGCGTGTTTGCCGCTCCCGCTTTGTACATTCCGGATTGATACTTGAAATGATTTGATACAGAGGTTATAATGAACAAAAAGCAACAATCATGAGAGGTCCCGATGAAAACGAGAAGAATCCTGATGTCCTTATCCGGCGTGCTGATCTGTGCGGTGAGTGTCGCAGGGTTTAAGCTGGCGGCATTTGGTGTGGATCCGTTCCAGTCTTTGATGAGCGGTCTGGATGCGCTGATTCCCATTCCCTTTGGCACCCTGTATGTGATCGTCAATCTGACCTTGCTGCTGTTCAGCCTGATCGCAGACCGTCATAATATCGGCATTGCGACATTCCTGAACATGTTTCTGCTGGGCTACATCATTCAATTCACCCTTGCCCTGCTTCAGACGATTTTTCCTGCGCCGACGATGCTGACCCGGTGGGTCTCCCTGATTGTGAGCATCGTCTGTCTGTGCTTTGCGTCATCGCTGTACATGACTGCCGATTTGGGCGTCTCCACCTATGATGCCGTAGCGGTGGTTCTGTCAAGGAAGTGGAAGCTGGGGAAGTTCCAGTATGTCCGCATTTGCTGTGATCTGGTCTGTGTCGTCGGGGGCATTCTCCTGTTCCTGCTGGCCGGGGGCGCGCCGGCAGACATCCCTGCCTTTGTCGGAATCGGCACCATCATTACAGCCTTCTTTATGGGCCCCTTGATTGCGTTCTTCAACAGAACCGTCGCAGAGCCCATGCTGCGCAGGTAAGGAACAGCTGCTCAAGCTGAAGAAGCGCAAAACCGCTCGATCATCCCGGCTTATCAAAAATGTCGTTCGAGGCTTCTGCATTTTGCCGGCATGAACGCTGGGCAAGCGACAATGCACTTTAGGGGTTGCGGTGCTTTGGCAAGCAAGCGCTGCGGGCTGGACACGGGCGCGTTCAGCCCGGTGGATGAACCCAACATGAATAGGAGGACTGCTTCTCGCGGAGCAGCTCTCTGTAGAAAGGAGCATTTGTATGAATCCCAAAGCACTGTTCAACATCACCTATGGCCTGTACCTGCTCTCCACGCAGTCCAACGGGCAGGACAACGCCTGCATCATCAACACCGCCGTGCAGGTGGCGAGCGAGCCGCTGCGCATCTCCATCTCCGTCAACAAGGGCAACCTCACGCATGACATGATCCTGGAGAGCGGACGCTTCAACATCTCCGCGCTGACGACCAGCACGCCATTTGCGCTGTTCCAGCGCTTCGGCATGCAGAGCGGCCGCAGCGCGAAGAAGTTCGACGGCTTTGAGGAGGCGGCGCGCGCGGAGAACGGCATTCTCTATCTCACCGGCTGCGCGAACGCGTACCTCTGCTGCAAGGTGGAGCGCACGGTCGATCTGGGCAGCCACACGCTGTTCATTGCGGAGCTGGAGGACGCCCAAGTGCTCTCCGGCGAGCCGTCCTGCACCTACGGCTATTACCAGAGCGACATCAAGCCCAAGCCCCAGGCGCAGAAGAAGACCAGCTGGGTCTGCACCGTCTGCGGCTATGTGTACGAGGGCGAGGAGCTCCCGGACGACTTCGTCTGCCCGCTGTGCAAGCACGGCAAGGAGGACTTCCAGAAGGTTCAGGCGTAATCGAAGGAATGAAAACAAGCTGCCCTGAAAAGAGCAGCTTGTTTTTGTGTTGTTTGGAGGCGGGACCTTGAAAACGCGCTTACGCGTTACTTGCCCACCTTGGACAGCGCGTCCTCAACAGCGGCCATGATGCCCTGGCTGCTGAACGTCGCGCCGGCGGCAACATCCACCTGCGTGGACTGCGCGTCGATGATGGCCTGCGGAATCGAGGCGAACGCCTTGTCGCAGATACCGGGGGTATCGCCGTGGGAGAGCACGTCGATCTTGGCGATCTTGTCGCCGTCCATCGTGACCTTGACCTTGATCGGGCCGCCGAAGCCGTTCGCTTCGCCGATGTACTCGTTGGCCGCCAGCTCCGGCGCAGCCTCCTCAACGACGGGCGCTTCCATGAAGCCGTAGTGGATGTTGAGCAGCTCGGCGGTCTTGCGCGCCACGTCGCCGCTCAGGCCGCCGCAGCGGCGCTTGCGGATGATGTCGCCGCGCTCCACGTTGGCCGCGGTCATGAAGGTGGTGATGGAGTCGATGCAGTTCACAGAGGGAGAAACCGTCTGCGTCGGCGCCTCAGACTCGGGCTGATAGATCGGGAGCGCGGTGGAGGTGTACCAGGCAAACAGTTCCTTGGTGATGGCACGCGCATCGTCCGGCGCGCAGCACAGACCGATGACGCCCGCAGCGCCGCCCAGCGCGCCGCACAGCGTGCCGGCGGTGTAGCCTTCCTTGCCGTTGGCGAACATCTCGGGCGGGATCATCGTGTAGGGGAAGCCGACCTTCTTGCACAGCTCAGCCAGCAGCCCCTTGGCGACGCCGTAGCAGCAGCCGTTCTCGAAGTAGCCTTCGTAGGCGATCCTTTCGACCTCGTCCAGATCCAGCTCCGCATACGGGAACGGATGCGCGGGGGCTTCCGGCTGGCTCTCGGCCATGGCGCCGGCGAACGGGACGCTGCCCAGCAGAGCGGCGCCGCCCAGCATGGCGACGGACTTCTTCAGGAATTGACGACGGGTTTCAAGCATAATTCATTCCTCCAGTTCTTGTTATATTCACATCAATTGATGCGACTGACGGGACGGCTTCTATCGTGCAAATTCAGAAATATTGATAAAGTTCTTCAAACGTATTATACCATAATTCTGCGTTTTGTCCATGGTTTTTAATAAAATCACCAGATTATCCTGACAAAATGCATGAAGACTGCCTTCGCTGACCGCGCAAAAAGAATTGACAAATGAGAATGAATATCATATAATAAAGCTGTATCATTGACGGAAAGGAGAGTCGCAGATGAGCGAGAGGATGAGCGCTCACACGAGGACGGTTCTGAATGTTCTCAGCGAGAGGCGCTGCCATCTGACCGCCGAGGAAATCCTCGCAAGGGCGGATGGAATCGGCACGGCGACGGTGTACCGTGCGCTGGATCACCTGACGGAAAGCGGCCGGATTCGCAGGCTGTCGCTGGGCAAGAAGAGCGCGGTATATGAATACATCCGCGATGCGCACATGCACTTTGTCTGCAGCCGCTGCGGCGCGGTGTATGACATTCAGGCGGATCTTTCCGGCATGATCCGGGAGGCCGCCAAGTGCAGCGGCCATCAGGTTGACTGGTCCGAGATCACGGCGCACGGGCTGTGCGGTGCATGCATGCTCAGCATGGAGACGGAGGGGACGCTGTGCGGCAATCCGGCCGGGCATGGGGACGCATAAGCAGATTTGAATGACGCGGATTTCCGGTCGTCTATTGCGTTTTTGCCAAATTTTGCTATAATAAGGGTAACCTTAAATACAGTAAGGAGTGCATTCCAATGGCGAATAAGGTTCTTGTTGAGACTTCTGCACGTCACGTGCATGTTACCCGCGAGGCGCTGAACATCCTCTTTGGCGAGGGCTATGAGCTGACCGTGAAGAAGATGCTGTCCCAGCCCGGCCAGTACGCCAGCGCCGAGCGCATCGACGTCGTGGGCCCGAAGAAGACCCTGTCCGGCGTGTCCATCCTTGGCCCGGTTCGCCCGGAGACCCAGGTGGAGCTGTCCCTGACCGACGCCCGCTCCATCGGCATCGCTGCGCCGGTTCGCGAGTCCGGCCAGATCGCCGGCTCCGGCGCCTGCAAGCTCGTCGGCCCGAAGGGCGAGGTCGAGATCTCCGAGGGCGTCATCGTGGCCAAGCGTCACATCCACATGACCAAGGCGGACGCTGCTGAGTTCGGCGTTGCGGACAAGCAGATCGTCTCCGTGAAGGTGGATTCTGCCGACCGCAGCCTGATCTTTGGCGACGTCGTCGTCCGCGTGAGCGATTCCTACGCGCTGGCGATGCACATCGACACCGATGAGTCCAACGCCGCCGGCATGGCCCCGGGCACCATGGGCGAGGTCATCAAGTAAATCCAGACATTGAAAAAAGACAGTTCCTTCGGGAGCTGTCTTTTTGTATGATGGGGAACCAGGCGAACCGCCGCGCAGCGGCCTTTTCGCGCGCCGGCGGAATCACGCGGGCTGCGCGCTCTTGCGGCTGGCGGCGAGCTTGATATACAGCGACAGCGCGATCGGGAAACCGAACAGGCCGAGAATGCCGAAGAGGCGCAGGCCGACGAACATGCTCAGCAGCGTGGCGACCGGGTGCAGCCCCATCTGCTGGCCGACGAGCTTGGGCTCCACGACGTTGCGCACGATCAGCATGACGATGTACAGCAGCGCGACGCCCACGGCCATGCGGAATTTTCCCAGCACGGCGGCGACAATGGCCCAGGGAATGAGCACCGTGCCGGTGCCCAGAATCGGCATGATGTCGATGACGGCAACCAGCAGCGCCAGACCCACGGCGTAGGGAACCCGAAGCAGCAGGAAGCCGATGCTCAGCTCGAAGAAGGACAGGCACATGATGAGGATGTACGAGACGAGAATCTTGCGGACGGAGGCGACGCCGGTGGTGACCGTCGTGGAGACGGCCGCCTGGAAACGGGCGGGCAGCTTGCCCTTGACGTAGCTGATGATGTGATCGAAATCCAGCGCAATGAAGCAGGAGGCGACGACGGTCACGATCACGGTGAGGATGGCCGAGGGCATGCCGGTGACGATGCTGGAGGCAAGGCGCACGGCGAGCACGGAGACGCTGGAGATCAGATTCTCCAGATAGGAGAACAGCGAACGGCTGATCCGCTCAACGATGTCCACAATGGCGGGATCAAACTCCTGCATCTGCACTTCCAGCGCGTCAAAGCTTTCGGTGATGAACGGCACGATCTGCGTGGCATACAGCAGCGGAATCTTCGGAAAGAAATGCTCCAGCGCGGAGATGATTTGCAGGCCGGCAACCGTCACGGCGACAAACAGGATGCTGTAAAATACGACCGTCAGCAGAAAGGCGGGAACACGGCTGGACAGATGGAGCCTGCGGGCGATGGATTTGGCCGGCTTTTGTAGGATCCAGGCGATGAGAAAGCCAAAAATGAACGGACACAGCGGACCGAGCAGATACTTCATAAAGAGCCCGGCAGCGATGAGCAGCACGCCGTAAAATGCTGCCTGGATCAGGAAACCTTTCTTTTCTTCAACGGTCATGTTCATCCTCCTCTGCCTGCGTGTACAGGAATAGTATATCTGACAATTATTACAGGAATATGACAAATCCATTAATGCTTGAACGCAGTTTGCGCTGTGGAAATTCAAGCCATTTCCAGGCAATAAAAAAGCGGGCAGGCCGGGAAGCCTGTCCGCTGCGGCGCCGCTGATGGCGGTTTACACCGCGCCGCCGAAGCCCGCGACGATCAGATCGATCTGGTCGCGCAGGGTGGTGTACAGGTCGGTCAGCACGCTGCCGGCCTGAAGGCGCGCCTCGCACTGGGTGATGATGTCGATGCAGGAGTCGAGCTGCTCGCCGTCGGTGATGCTGGTGCCCGCGCCGTAGATGTTGGCGGCGATGGTGTTGATGCTCTGAAGCGTGTGGATGTGCGCGCGCACGGCGGAGAGCAGGGTCATGGTGTTGGTGCCGCTGGACTGCGTGAGGCGGTAGACGGCGCTCTGCGCCTCGCTTGCCTCGCTCAGCGCGCGGGCGAGCAGCGCCTCGCTGGTGGCCTCGCTGACGCCGAGATTCTTCAGGTAAGCAAAGGTAACGCCGATGAGCGCAACGATCAGAAGGAATATGACGAGATACAGCAGCCGGACGAGCTGTTTGTTTTTCTTTCGGCCGGCATTGGCCTGAAACGAATACATACGCTGAACCCTCCTTGTCTGGCAGGATTCCTTTTCCTGCCATCCCATTATAGCACATCCAGCGAATGGGGTAAAGTGGGTGGATAATACAGAAAAACAAAGAGAATGTGGAGAGAAAACGGGAATAATGTCGAGACGTGACCAGGAAAGTGGAGAATATGGCCCAATTTGGGCGAAGCGCTTGAAGAATGGGCGGAGGTTGGCGTATAATAAACAGGTATCATGGGAAGAACTGACGCGGCCGTGCCGCGGGGAGGAAGCATTATGCCGATGAATATTGCGATTGACGGGCCCGTCGGCGCGGGCAAGTCGTCCATCGCGGATCAGGTGGCCCAAAGGCTGAATATTCTGCATCTGGATACGGGCGCGATGTACCGGGCGTTCGGCCTGTATGCGCTGCGCTGCGGTGCGGATCTGGCCAGCGAGACGGCGCTGTCCGCGCTGGCGGAGGACGTGGATGTACAGGTGAAATATGAAAACGGTGCGCAGCGCACGCTGCTTTTTGGCGAGGACGTCAGCGAGCTCATCCGCACGGGCGAGGTCTCCGCGGCGGCAAGCGCCGTGTCGAAGTGGCCGGCGGTGCGCAGGCGCATGGTGCGCGCGCAGCAGGAGATGGCCAGGACGGCCGACATGCTCATCGACGGCCGCGACATCGGCACGGTGGTGCTCAGGGACTCGCCGTGCAAGATCTTCCTGACGGCGGCGGCTGAGGAGCGCGCCCGCCGGCGCTACCTGCAGCAGCTGGAGAAGGGGGACAACACCCCGTACGAGCAGGTGCTGCGCGAGCTCAACGCCCGGGACGAGCAGGACATGAACCGCAAGACCGATCCGCTGCGCCGGGCGGAGGACGCCGTACTCGTGGATTCCACGGACATGACGCAGGAGGAGACGGTCGAGGCGATCGTGAGGATTGTGGAGGACGTATATGGAAAGCAATGAACAGCAGATGAAGCCCCTGCACCGCACCTGGCTGTACACGTTCATCGTCTGGGTGCTGTACTTCATCGTCTCCAAGGTTCTGTTTTTTGTGAAGATCGAGGGCCGGGAGAACATCCCGAAGAACCGCAACTGCGTGCTGATGGGCAACCATCAGTGCATCCTTGACCCGCTGATGCTGGCGCTGTGCGTGCCGGATCGCGAGATTCACTTCATGGGCAAGAAGGAGCTGTGGAACAACAAGCTCCTGGGCTGGGCGTTCACCAAGGTGCACGGCTTTCCGGTGGATCGCGGCAACATGGACATGGGCGCCATCCGCACGGCGATGAACGTGCTGAAGGAGGGCGACACCCTCGGCATCTTCCCGGAGGGCACCCGCTCCAGAACCGGCCACATGCTGCCGCTGCTGGGCGGCGCGTCCATGCTGGCGCTGCGCAGCCGGTGCGACGTGATCCCGGTGTACATCGATGGCAATTACAGGCCCTTCCGCCGCATGACGGTGCGTGTGGGCAAGCCCGTGGAGATGGATGATCTGCTGGCGGGCCGCGTGACCAAGGAGGCCTGCGATACGCTCACCGGGCGCATCGAGGCGGAGTTCGCGCAGCTGAGCTGCGGAAAATCCCTGCCTGCGCCCGCCGGGCAGACCCAGGCGTAAATTTTCAAAAAAAGATAAAAAATAAGAAAAGTCCGGCAGGAATATGCGAAAGGGCATAGAATTCATAAAGATGGGTAATAGGAGCATTGGGCCTGTTTGCAGGCTTGATGGCATTTTGATGCCGGAATAACAGGGTTTTTGAGTATGAAACTGACCATTGGAGAGCACGCCGGATTCTGCTTCGGCGTCCGCCGCGCGGTGGACAAGGCGTTCGCCTGCGCGAAGGAGGGGCTCCCCTGCGTGACCCTCGGGCCGCTGATCCACAACCCGCAGGAGGTCGCGCGCCTTGAAAGCGCGGGCGTGCGCAGCGTGGATTCGCTTGACGAGGTCGCCCCCGGCCAGACGGTCATCATCCGTTCCCATGGCGTGACCCCTGCCGTGCACGAGATGTGCAGGGCGCGCGGCCTTTCGGTGATCGACTGCACCTGCCCGCATGTGGCGCATGTGCATCAGCTGGTGCAGGAATACAGCGCGGACGGCGGCGCGGTGATCATCGTCGGCGAGCCGGAGCATCCGGAGGTCGTCGGCATCGCCGGCTGGGCGAGCGGCAAGGTGTTCATCCTGCCCACGCGTGAGGCGGCGCAAAGCGCGCAGCTGCCGGACAGGGCGCTCGTCGTGGCGCAGACCACGCTCCGCCGCGACCGGTTCGAGGACGTGGTGTCCGTCATCCGCGGCAAGGTGGCCGACCTCACCGTGCGCATGACGATCTGCGCGGCGACCAGCAAGCGCCAGCAGGAGGCGGAGGAGCTCTCCCGCGAGGCCGACGTGATGATCATCGTCGGCGGGCGCAACAGCTCCAACACCCAGAAGCTGCTGGAGACCTGCCGCCTGCGCTGCAAGCGCGCATACCAGGTGGAGACCCCGGAGGACATCCCGCAGGGCGCCATCCGCCCGACGGACCGCGTGGCCATCACGGCCGGCGCGTCCACGCCGCAATGGCTGCTCGAGCAGGTGCGCGGCAGGATTGAGGCTGACGCTACATAAGCGTCGCAAAAGAATATCTATCCCGGCGCAGCGCGCCGTGATAATAAAGTATGTATCATTCCGGATCCAGTCCGGTAGAGATACTTGAGGAGGTAGTACCCGCATGAACGACATGGAAAAGAATCTGGTTTCCGAAGGCGCCGAGGATTTCGCCGCGATGCTCGAGGAGACGATGATCAAGTTCCGCCCCGGTCAGGTTGTCAAAGGTGTTGTCGCCCAGGTGAGCGACGACGGTGTTGTCGTGAGCATTCCCGGCAAGGCTGATGGCTACATCAAGAAGAACGATCTGGTCACCACCGACTGCAAGGTCGACGATGAGATCGAGGCTGAAGTGGTCAAGCTGAACGATGGCGAGGGCTATGTGCTCCTTTCCGAGCGCAAGGTCATGGCCACCAAGAACTGGGAAAAGCTCGTTGCCGAGTATGACACCGGCGCCTGCGTGGAAGCCACCGGCCGTGAGGCCGTCAACGGCGGCCTGATCGCTGATGTGATGGGCGTTCGTGCGTTCATCCCGGCTTCCCACCTGTCCCGCCGCTTCGTCGAGAACATCGGCGAGTTCGTCGGCAAGACGATGACCGTCAAGATCATCGAGGTTGACAAGGCCAAGAAGCGCATCGTCGCCAGCCGCAAGGCGTACCTGATGGACGAGAAGAAGAAGGCCTGGGAGAAGATCGAGAAGGATCAGGTCGTCACCGGCATCGTCCGCCGCCTGACCGACTTCGGCGCGTTCGTGGACATCGGCGGCGTGGATGGCCTCATCCATGTGACCGATCTGGCCTGGCACCGCGTGAAGCACCCGTCCGAGATCGTGACCCCGGGCCAGGAGGTTCAGGTGAAGATCATCGGCGTGGACAAGGAGAAGGAGCGCATCCAGCTGAGCCTGAAGGCGCTGCAGCCGCAGCCGTGGGAGGTCGCCGAGGAGAAGTACCCGGTCGACTCCATCGTCGAGGGCAAGGTTGTCCGCATCACCACGTTCGGCGCGTTCGTCGAGCTGGAGCCGGGTCTTGACGGCCTCGTTCACATCTCCCAGTGCGCCCTCAAGCGCATCGCGAAGGTGGAGGACGCCGTGCAGGTCGGCCAGACCGTCCGCGTGAAGGTGCTCAAGGTGGACACCGAGGCCAAGCGCATCAGCCTGTCCATCCGCGAGGCGCTGACCGAGGAGGTCGAGTTCGACGCCGAGGTGCAGGGCCTGGACTTTGACGACGGCCTGGACGCTGAGTAATTTCAAAGAACACATGCAAGGGATCGCCTGAGGGTAGTTTCCAATAAGACAGTATGAAACATTACTGACATAGGGTAGCTGCCGTACAAGAGTGCGACAAGAAAAATTGGCGATACTTGGTTTTCACAACCAGGTATCGCCTTTTTCTATCCAAATCGAATGTTTGATAGTATTATTGGAGGCACATATTATGCAGGAACTGAACTATATTCGTTGCGGTGATTACTATATTCTCGATATTCGCTTACCGGAGGAAAGCAGACCCATTGGTCGTTGGGGACGGATGCACAGAGATTATCTCAAGGAGCATAACCCTGTCCGTTTTGATACCCTGTGCCTTGACGGTACGCTCTGGACGTATCTGGCTGATTTGAACGAGCAGGCACATCACCGTTTGGATCTTATCATTGAGCAAATGAAAGGCGCTGAGGGCGTTACAGAGGATTTGAAAGCAACAGATCAGATGGCATGGATTAGAGCCATGAACAGCATCCGTAATCGTGCAGAGGAAATTATTCTGCGTGAGATGATCTATGAGGAGGATGCGGTATGAGAATCCTTGAAGAATTTTGGTATGGCAATATCGAGCCGACAGAATATGACACCTCTGCTTCCAAGAAATACAAGAAGCTGGTATAACTGATTTGCAGAAACGAAGAAAAGTTCAAGGCTACTATGACGGACGAGCAGAAAGAGTTGTTTGATAAATACGCTGACTGTGTGCGAGAATATCAGACTATCACCGATTGTTTACTGTTCCAAAGTAGCTGTGATGATATTTTGGAATTTACGCAGGACAATACAAAGAATTAATGATCTAAATTTAAGGGGGATACTGTTGTGGTTAAAAATAAAGCAGAATGGATTTCAACCTTCAGAAAAGTGGGCGATTCCATACTGGTAGAACTTTCTAAGACTAAAAAATCCAAAAATGATAAAGCAACTGAGATCAATAAACGAATCAAAGAGCTCAGGGAAAGTGAAATATCAAGTATCAGTATCATTGCGAGAAGAGATGCATGGGACAATCAGACCCTGTTAAACGAAATCTTACTCTTAACATACGCATCTTATATTGTTATGCTTGAATACCGTAACAAGGTCTGGGAATACGAGTACATGGCTTTTGCTCGTCGTATCGGTGAGTTATGGGAACCCTTCTGTAAACTGGCATTTGATTTTCCTATTAAAGAATTGACTCTCATTGATCCACCGGATTTTGACGAAGTACAAACACGAATTAAAAACGATGCTACAGAATATATCGATACCTTGGATTTGCCTGATGAAATCAAAGATGAATTGAAGCGGCACTATGATATTCCCTGGACGATGGTGGATAGTGGTGGAATCAAATTAGGATTAGATCTGCACTTTGAGCAGAATGGAATTCATTATAATTGTGATTTCAAGAGTGGATTTAGTTCGAATGAAAAAGGTAATACAAACCGACTTCTTCTTGTTGCAAGTATTTATAATTATCTTGGAGAAATCGAAAAAACCATCCTTTTTGTAAGGCAGAATGAGGATGAAAACAATCATTATTTGCAAACGCTCAAAAACTCTCCGTATTGGGAAGTCCATTGTGCAGATGACGGATATGCAGCGATGAAAGAATTTACTGGATTTGATATGCGTAGATGGCTTGATGAAAACGCAGACTGGAAAAATGATATAAGTGTAGAATTAAAGCAGCACCTTGAGCGTAACGATCTCTTGAAATACTTGACATGGTAAATCTCTCATTGTATAATTTACTTAAGATAAAACTTAAGATTACGCTTAAGCTCACCCCGTCAAGGAGGAAAATATATGAGAGATAGATTTTGTTCTTATTACACCAACTCAAAAGATATTACTAAGTACATGGTTTCTAAGTTAGGAGTTGTCGATAATGATGTCATCCTTGAACCATCTGCGGGTGAAGGTATCTTTATCGATGAAGTCTTAGAATCTGACAAGCTGTTGCAAATAGATGCATTAGACATAAACAGCAATGCTATTTCTATTTTGAAAAAAAAGTATGCAGATAACGCTGCTATTGTGGTAAGAGAAACAGATACTCTTCTTGATGAGCAGCTAGATCTTTATAGCATCTCTCAGTTGTGGTTAAAACAAACCGATACATTGTTTGACAAACAATTAGATATATTCAGCTCTTTAGGCGGCCATTATACAAAGGTCATCGGGAATCCTCCATATGGAGCATGGCAAGATTATGAGAAGAGGGATGTCCTCAAGAAAAAATTCGCTGGACATTATGTTAAAGAGACATACTCGTTATTTTTACTAAGATGCATTTCTGTATTAAGAATGCATGGTAGGCTTTCTTTTATCATTCCAGATACTTACTTGTTCCTCAATATGCATTCTCGTTTGAGAGAAGTAATATTTACAAATACCAAGATAGACGAAATTATAATCTTCCCGTCAAAATTTTTTCCTGGTGTTAGCTTTGGATACTCTAACCTTTCGATTATTACTCTCGAAAGAAGTGACAAAAAGAGTGCTTTGGACAATACATTTAAGGTGGTTCAAGGTTTTAATTCCTCAAGCGAATTTAGTATATTGTTTGGGCCTGAAATAGAGTACCCTAAAAATCTGCAAGTTTTCAGTTTTAGGCAAAAGGACATCCTTGAAAATGAGCAATGTAGAGTGATTTTAGCAGAATCAAAGACTTTGATGCTGCTCTCCAAATCGACACAGAAACTTGGCGATGTTGCTGATATTGTAACTGGTTTTTATACAGGAGACAATTTGAGATTTATCAGAGCATCTGGCAAAGATGTTAAAGGTGCCAAGAATTATGATGTAGTAGATCCAACTACTGTTATCCCCTGTACGTCTCTTTATGGAATCCCAGATGTTGAAGAAGGATATGTCCCATACATCAAGAGCGCCGCAAAAAGGCGATATGTTAGACAAAGCGATGAGTGGTTTGTTCGTTGGGATAAAGAGACAATAGATTTCTATAATAAGAATAAGAAGTCAAGATTTCAGAATTCTGCTTTTTATTTTAAGACCGGCATTGGAATTCCAATGGTAAAATCCAGTACAATACGAGCATTTTTGATGACAGATCACGTTTTTGACCAATCAATAGTGGGTATTTTTCCAAAGGATTCTTCAAAACTTTACTATTTATTAGCGCTAATGAATTCAGATACAATAAACGACTTGGTTCATGCGATAAATCCAACCGCCAACAACTCATCAAACTATATAAAACAGTTGCCTTATATTGAGCCTGCGGTAGACATCCTCAAAGAGATAACCAGAATGGTTGAAGAAGTAATTTCCTTTGAAAGTAATGCTGACTATGAAAATGCAGATAGATTACATAGTAAGATAAATGCTATGGTCGGTCATATCTATTTGCAGGAGAATTAAAAAACATACAAGAAGGCGGCCGACTGATTTACAGCGGTCGCCTTCGTCTATGATTACGGAGGAAAAATGGAGATAAGCAAAAAGAAACTCGAAAACCCTCCCGACCAATGGAAAATTTTGGGCACGGCCCGCTTTTTGCGCAAAAGTGCTTTTCCCTGCGCGAAGCGAAGAAGGGAGTCTGAGGGACAATGTCCCTCAGGCAGGTTTCAGGGCGGCAGCCCTGACGTTCCTTTTGTGACATTCGGGCGACCAAATTGTATCTTTGAGCCGCTTTCGATTGACATTTTCGCATCAACGGCGTATGATTGAGCCAACATAGGACGGAAAAAACACTTCCGGGAAAGGATCATATATGCACGAAAAAAAGGACAATCGCAAGCCGCTGATCCTGTATTACGTCATCTCGCTGGTGGTGGTGCTGCTGCTCAACGCGCTGCTGTTCCCGCAGATTCAGCGATACAGCGTCAAGCAGGTGGCCTACTCGGAGTTCCTGCAGATGCTCGACGAGGGCAAGATCAAGTCGGTGGAAATCGACGAGACGCAGATCGCCTTCACGCCCACGGAGCAGGCCGAGGACGGCAAGGTCACCTATTACACGACCAACCGCGTGACGGCAGACGACCAGATCGTCCAGCGCCTGATCGACGCGAACGTGGCCTTCGGCCAGGTGGTGCCGGAGGAGATGAGCCCGATCATCAGCTTCCTGCTCTCCTGGGTGCTGCCTCTGGTCGTGTTCTACGCCCTGGGCACGCTCATGTTCCGCAGGATGAGCAAGCAGATGGGCGGCAATTCCATGACCTTCGGCAAGTCCAACGCCAAGATCTACGTCGAGGCGCAGACCGGCAAGACGTTTGACGACGTGGCCGGCGAGGACGAGGCGAAGGATGCGCTGCAGGAGATCGTCGATTTCCTGCACGATCCGCAGAAGTACCGCGACATCGGCGCGAAGCTGCCCAAGGGCGCGCTGCTCGTCGGCCCTCCCGGCACCGGCAAGACGCTGCTGGCCAAGGCTGTCGCGGGCGAGGCGAAGGTGCCGTTCTTCTCCATCTCCGGCTCGGAGTTCGTGGAAATGTTCGTCGGCATGGGCGCGGCGCGCGTGCGCGACCTGTTCAAGCAGGCGGGCGAGAAGGCGCCGTGCATCGTGTTCATCGATGAGATCGACGCGATCGGCAAGCGCCGCGACAACGCGGGCATGGGCGGCAACGACGAGCGCGAGCAGACGCTCA
>JAGBDL010000060.1 GCA_017937505.1 Clostridia bacterium
ACAGAGCGCATCAGATTTCTCGCTCTGACGAAGCCAAGTGCAGTGAGGCGTACTGGAGGTACGTTGAACGGAACGAGGCAAAGTCAGGGCGGAAAAGATGGTGCGCGGATTGGGTCATTTTAACAAGAATTAGTATGAGAATCATATGAAAAGCCTCGAAACCCTTGCAGGTTTCGAGGCTTGATTGCTATTGAGCACGTTGTCATCGATTCTGTCCTATCGAGACGGAGCCGGCTTTAGTTCCGCTGCTTCCGAACGATCCTAAAATGCAGGAGCATCGCGCTCGAAATCAGAATCAGAGCAAGCCAGATCATCATATGGGTATCATCGCCGGTCTGAGGCAGATCAATCATTGGCTGCTCTTCCCAGGTGATCTCAAACGGGCTGAAGGATGTCACCTCAATGCACATGCCCTGCTTCAGGAACTCAATTTCTCCGTTCTGCGAAAAGTAGGTTTCAGTTTTCCCGTTTTTCAGCGTATGAACGATCGTGATCTGGTAGCCGCCCGCACTGTTCCGATCCATGCCGTCAGGATACGGGAAGCACAGCTTGCTGCCCGCCGGCAGCGGAATCTCGTTGCCGGCTTCATCCACCCAATGCACGTTGAAGATCATTGTATTGTCGGTATCGACAGAAACCTCTGTGAAGGTCAACACGCCGTTTGCCGTTCCGGAGGCGTCCTCCGGCAGAATCAGCGTCGGCACCTGTACCGGTTTCTGCTGGCTGAGTTCAGCTTCTCCCAGAACCACATTGCCTTTCTCCTGCAGAAGCTTCTGCGGCCCAACGAGAACACAACGGGAATACGAAATCAGACCGGTGATATCTGTTTTGCTGTCAAAAGGAGAGCTCTGCAGTTCAGCCGCATTGTTCTCATTGCTGCCTGCAAGCACCGTGGTTTCCTTCCCATTTCCGGGAGCAACGAAAATACCGCTCGGGGCCTTCACATATGCGGCGTGATGGCCAAGATAGCCGCCGCGGCCAATTCCCTCTCCATCCGTGCCGGGATCATTGCTGATATCCTCCATAATGCCGCCGATCGCTGTCACCTGACCGCCGGAGATGACGATATTCTGCGCGGTGCCGTTATAGCCGCCGCCAATGCCTGCCCCGGCATACGAGCTGACTGCCGTCACCGTGCCGCCGGAAATCTGAATATCACTGCCCGAGCCATCCTGGCCGCCGCCGATGCCAGCCGCCTTCTCGCCGCCGATGGCCGTCACGGTGCCGCCATTGATCGCAATCCGACTCGCAGGACCGTGGAAGCCGCCGCCGCCGATGCCCGCTGCGAAGGCACCACCGCGCGCCGTCACAACACCGCCGTTAATGATGATATCCTCCGCTGCGCCAATGCGGTATTCCGAAAACTCTCCGGCTGCGCCGATGCCGGCGCCATCCATCTGCGCCTGCGCATCGACAATGCCGCCGTTGATGACGATGTTGTATGCCTGAGCGCCATATCCGCTGCCAATGCCGGCACCGCTGAATTCAACAGAACCATACCGCTGCGGCGTCGCACAGCCCTTGGCCGTGATTCTGCCGCCATTGATGGTGATGTCGTGACCTGCCTGACCGCTGCTGCCGCCAATGCCTGCCGCGCTGTAACCACCAACCGCAAGGAGTGAGCCGCAGGCCTCGGTGCACTGATGCCCCTTCCCTGAAGCCGACTCGCACTGAATACTCAAGCCCTTGCCATCATTGGAAATGGCAGCGTTGCCGCTTCCCCGTTCCTGATACCAGTCCATGATTGGCCCGTTGCTTGCCTTGAGGGTGTTGCTGGAATGATCCGCGAGCACCAGCGTCAGCTCTGCATCCCAAAAAACTGAAATCGGGCTCTGCCACCAATCAGAGTTCTTGGACAGATCAATTTTCACAGAATCCAGAATCAGTCTGACATTCGATTGTTCTCTGATCACGATCTGGGCTGTATTCGACTCGCCCGAAACCGTATACTCGCCACTGCCCAGCACATAGACCGCATCCCATTCCGGGGTCAGCTTCTGTCCGTTTGCATCTCTGATACTGAACGATTCCGCAAGCGCCGCATTGCCCAGCGACAGCACACACAGGAGGCAAAGAATCATCCATACTTTCTTCATCTGTATGCTCATTTCCTCTCCACAAATAATTTTTCTTCCTCGTTGCGCCTATTATAGCACACGTTTCATAAGGAATCAACGAATTATCAACAGAATATGAAGTTATAGTGCTATTTGCACAGAACGGTTATAGGATGTAATCGCTGATCATTTCCTCAATCTTTTCCACGCTCATGTCCGCGCTGATGGTCTCCGGAGAGGACGTCGCGATCATGCCCGCCGCCATGGCCGTGCAGACGATCTCGTCCGCCGTCATGCCCTGACGGCTGCCCCAGACGATGCCGGCCATGGCCGCCTCGCCCGCGCTGGTCACGTCCACCACATCCGGGAACGGGCGCGCAATGCGGTGCACCGTGCCCTCGCGCCCGCGATAGAGCATGCCTTCCCGGCCCAGCGAGACGAACACCCGGCGCACGCCCTCGCGCAGCAGGAGATCGCACGCTTTCAGCATGCCGCTGAGCGTGTCCGTCGGGCAGCCCGTCAGCGCCGCGAGCTCCATGCGGTTGGGCTTCACCGTGTCAAAATAGCCGATCAGCGGCGCGAGCTCCTTCGCGCACGCCGTGGATGCGGGATCCAGGTACAGCGGCGCAAGGCAGACCTCCGTCAGATGGGACACCGTGCTGCGCGAGAGGTTGCCGTCGCACACCACGATGTCGGCGTTGCTCAGCACCACGGACGCCTGATCCACAAACGCCTCGTCCATCCGCCTGGCGATGCGCACATCGCTCATGGCCAGCACCTTGTCGCCCTTCTCGTCGAGGATGGACATGTAGCTCGAGGAGCGCTCGTCCTCCAGCACGCTCGTATGGCGCATGTCGATGCCCGCTGCCTCGCAGCCGCGCAGGATGCTGCGGCCGCTCTCGTCGTCGCCCACGACCGTCACCAGCTTCACATCGCTGCCCAGGCGCGCCAGATTCTCGCAGATGTTGCGGCACACGCCGCCCAGCGTCGTATACAGCATGCCGGGGTTGGAATCCCCCATGATCAGCCTGCCTTCGCTCCTGCCGCGGATGTCCACGTTCGCTGCACCAATGCCCGCAATGTAGCCCATAACCTCGTCTCCTTTGCGCGTGATATGCTGTTGCCTTTCCTTATACATTGTACCCTTTCTTCGCCAAAAAGACAAGGGAACGCGGCGTTCGGGTCTTGCATTTCACGCCCGTTTCCCGTATAATATCGTCCGATGCAAATGCAAGTTTGCTTTCAAAGAATTTCATACTAAAGGAGTCATGATTATGGAGAATCAAGGTATCCGCGACGCGCGCCAGCTCGGCGTGCCGAAGATGCTCATCCTGGGCCTGCAGCACATGTTCGCCATGTTCGGTGCGACCGTGCTTGTGCCTGCGCTGACCGGCCTGAGCGTATCCGCGACCCTTCTGTTTGCGGGTCTGGGCACCCTGCTGTTCCACTTCCTGGTGAAGGGCAGGGTTCCGGCGTTCCTGGGCAGCTCGTTCGCGTTCCTGGCCGGCTATGCCGCCATCGCGCCGAACGGAGAGGCAGCGCTTCTGCCGTACGCCTGCGTGGGCGTGGCCTGCTCCGCGCTGCTGTACCTGGTGCTGGCCGCGCTGGTCAAGAGCTTCGGCACCCAGAAGGTCATGAGCTTCTTCCCGCCTGTCGTCACCGGCCCGATCATCATCTGCATCGGCATGACGCTGGCCAACTCCGCCATCAACAACTGCACCGGCAACTGGGCCGTGGCGCTGCTGGCGATCATCACCGTCGTCGTCTTCAACATCTGGGGCAGGGGCATGCTGAGGATCATCCCGATCCTGATGGGCGTGCTCGTCTCCTACGTCTTCGCCGCGCTGCTGGGCCATGTGGATTTCTCCGGCGTGGCGCAGGCTGCGTGGATCGGCCTGCCGGTCAAGTTTGAGAACACCGTCTTCTCCCTCATCGGCAACTGCGACGTCAACCTGCTCGTCACCGCGATCATCGCGATCATGCCGATCGCGTTTGCGACCATGATCGAGCACATTGGCGACATCTGCGCCATCTCCTCCACCGTGGGCGAGAACTTCATCGAGAATCCGGGCCTGCACCGCACCCTGCTGGGCGACGGCCTGGCCACCGCGCTGGCTTCCCTCTTCGGCGCCCCGGCGAACACCACCTACGGCGAGAACACCGGCGTGCTGGCGCTGACCAAGGTGTATGACCCGCGCGTGGTCCGCATCGCGGCCATCTTCGCGATCATCGCCTCCTTCTGCCCGAAGTTCTCCGCGCTCGTCGCGGCGATGCCGGCAGGCACCATCGGCGGCGTCTCCCTGATCCTCTACGGCATGATCTCCGCCATCGGCGTGCGCAATCTGGTGGAGAACCACGTTGACCTCGCGCAGAGCCGCAATGTCATCGTCGTCTCCCTGATCCTCTCCCTGGGTCTGGGCATCACCTTCTCCGCCGCCGGCGCCATCACCTTCACGGTCGGCGCCATCACCCTCAAGTTCTCCGGTCTGGCCGTGGCGGCCATCACCGGCATCGTGGTCAACGCCATCCTACCGGGCAAGGACTACACCTTCTCCAGCGACTACTCCAACGGCAAAAAGGAACGCTGAGCGAAGGAAAACAGCAAAACCGAAAAGCCTCCTGCTGCATATGCGGCGGGAGGCTTTTTATGCTGCTTTGCGGTATGCCTCAAGCGGGCGAATCCGCTTTGGCCGGAGCATCGGGAGAATGCCCTTCGGTTTGCTTACAGGCGCTCAAATCTCGGTATATCCGCCAGCGACGCATCCAGCACCAGCTTTGCGGGGCTCTCGCAGCATTCTCCGCAGCAGCGAATCACACCGGTATCCGCCGACAGCACAAACCCCTTGCCGCTGGAGACGCTGCGCCCTCTGGCGGGCGGCCATGCAGGCCTTGTTATCTGTGGAGCACGAAGCACTCATACGGCGCGAGCGTCATGCCGCCGGATATCCTCTCGCGCTTCATGTTGGCGATCAGGCACTGCGCGCCCTCAAACGCTCCGGGCAGTTCAAACGCGGCGGCCTTGTCCGAATCATTGCACACACACAGCAGCTGCTCATCCTCCAGCGTGCGGGTATAGGCAAAGATCTGCGGATCGTCCTTCAGGATCAGCTCATACCTGCCGTAGGTGATGACTGCATACTGCTTGCGCAGGGCAATGAGCTTCTTATAGTAGCTGAACACGGAATCCGGATCGTTCATCTGCGCCTTTGCATTGATGGTCCTGTAATTCGGATTCACGTTGATCCACGGCGTTCCGGTCGTGAAGCCGGCGTTCTCGCTGTCATCCCACTGCATCGGCGTGCGGGCATTGTCCCTGCTCTTGAACACAAGGCACGGCCAGAAGGCCTCGTAGCTCGCCCGGCCGGATTCCACCCACTCATGGCAGGCGTCGATGCTCTCGATATCGCGGAACTCGCTCACATCCGTGAACGGATAGTTGGTCATGCCCAGCTCCTGTCCCTGATAGATGTAGGGCGTGCCCTGCATCATGTGCAGCATCGTCGCCAGCATCTTGGCGGAGGCCTCGCGGAATTCCTCGCTGTCGTTGCCGAAATGCGACACGGCGCGCGGCTGATCGTGGTTATCCAGGAACAGGGAATTCCACGCCTTGCCCTCCAGGGCAGTCTGCCACTTGGACAGATTCTCGCGGACAAACGCGAGCGTTTCCGGCTCGTCGGTCCACTTGCCGAACTTGCGTTCCGCCTCCACATGCTCAAACTGGAAGACCATGCCCAGCTCGCTGCCGTCCAGGTTGGCATACTTCGCCGCCTCTTCCACGGTGACACCGGCGGTCTCGCCCACGGTCAGCAGATCGTATTTGGAGAGCACCCTGCGGTTCATTTCCTTCAGGTATTCGTGCTCGTGCGGACCGTGGGTGGTATAGGGCGCATGCTTGCCGTAGAGCGCCCCGGGATCCTTCTCGCCGTCCGGCAGGCCCGGCACCTTCGAGATCAGGCTGATGACGTCCATGCGGAAGCCGTCGATGCCCTTCTCACACCACCAGGTCATCATATCGTACACCGCATCGCGAACCTTCGGATTGTCCCAGTTGAGATCCGGCTGCTGCGGTGTGAACAGATGCAGGTAATACTGCCCGGTCGTCTCATCCAGCGTCCACGCCGGGCCGCCGAACCACGCGCCCCAGTTGTTGGGCCGGCTGCCGTCCTCCTTCGGATCGCGCCAGATATAGAAATCGCGGTACGGATTGTTCCTGCTTTTCCGGCTCTCGATGAACCACCGGTGCTCTGAGGACGTGTGATTGACCACCAGATCCATGACGATTTTGATGCCGCGCGCATGCGCCTGAGCGAGCATCTCGTCAAAGTCCTCCATGGTACCGAATTCGTCCATAATGTCCTGATAATCGCTGATGTCGTAGCCGTTATCGTAATTCGGCGATTGATACACCGGAGAAAGCCAGATCACGTCGATGCCCAGCTCCTTGAGGTAATCCAGCCGGCTGATAATGCCCCTGATATCGCCGATGCCGTCCCCATTGCTGTCCATGAAGCTGCGGGGATAGATCTGATAGACGACCGCTTCTTTCCACCATGCCTTGTTCATGCGTATCCCTCCCGAAATCATCTCAAATCTGATCAGGCGACCGCCCGTCTCTTCCGTCAGGCTGTCATTTTTTGCTATATACATTCTAATTCATTGGTGCAAAACTTTCAATCTTTTCTATGAGATTGATCGCCCTGAAACCGCAGAAGCCGCCTCTTTTTCATCATATTCCCCGCCGGCGGCATGGCCTTTTCAGGCGCCTGCGGCCAAAAACAAAACCGCCTCCAACCCATGATCATTCAAGGATTGGAGGCAGTTGCTGACGGGGCTGCGATTGAATTCGCAGCCCCTGCGCGCTCAATCAGAAGATGGAGTCAAAGTACTCGGAGAATTCATCTCCGCCATTGGCGTTCCATTCGCTGACGAAGTTGTCCCATTCGGCGTCGATATCACGCTGGCCGGTAATGAAATCAGCATAGTACTCATTGTAGATGTTGTTCATGGCGTCCTTCTGGGTGATCAGATCCTCAGGCGTCAGAACGCCGTAGGTATCCTCGGCATAGTACTCGTTTGCCATTTCAACGGACTTGAGCACGGCGTCGGAATACAGGGAGGAAACCAGCTCAGCCGGCTGGAGGTTGTCGGTGCTCTCAAAGAAGCGGTTCCACCACTCGGGCCACTTCTCCGTGGTGGTCACCGTGCCGTCCTCAGCCTTCACAAAGTGCTTGCCCTCGATGCCCAGCAGATCGATCTCACGTCCGGCGGGGCTGCAAATGAACTCGAACACGGCGAACGCGGCGTCCTTGACCTCGGAATCCTCCATGATCGCAAAGCCGCGGGGCTCACGGATGACGTCCACAGCGGCATAAGCCTGGCCAACGCCCTTGAGCGGCGGCAGGATCGTCAGCGTAGCGCCTTCGCCATGGGTGGCGACCATCTTGTCGTCATAGATCTTGGTGGTGGCGCCCACGCGGCCGCTGATGATCTGGGCAATGCCCTCATAGTAGCGCTGCTCCATCACGTCCCAGGTATTGGTCAGGAATTCGTGGTCAAACAGCCCCTCCTCGTAGAGCTGATGCAGGAACTTCAGCTTGGCCTTGCTGCCTTCGGTGACCTCAGCGAACACATACTTTCCATCCACGTTCATCACGGTGCCGGTGATGCCGAACGCCTGGTTCATGAAGCCGTCCAGACGCAGCTTGTTGTTGTCGGTGGTCAGCGGATACTCAGCCAGGCCCTTGTCCTTGATTTCCTTCAGCAGGGCGTGGAAATTCTCCACCGTAGGATCGGCCAGGAACGTGTCCTTGCAGTCCAGCTGATTCAGGATATCCGTGCGGATATTGGCGGTGTAGGTGAAGGCCGGGCACAGCCACAGCAGGTAGGGGAATTTCTCCAGACGCGCCCAGTTGTAGTCCTTGTAGAGCGCCTTCACGTTGGTGGAGTTGTTGACGTATTCGGTCAGGTCAGCCAGCATGCCTTCCTGCGCCAGCTCCAGCTCCACGCCGTTCTGGAAGTACACGATGTCCGCGGCGATCTGACCGGTGCGCAGGGCCAGCGGCACAACGTCCACATACTTGCCCGCAGGCGCTTCCAGGTATTCCAGGTCCACATAATTGCCTTCGGCCGCCATGCCCTTTTCGACGGCCTCGATCATCAGCTGCACATCTTCTTCAGTGGGCAGCACGTCCTTTTCCAGGATGACCACCTTCACGGGGGCATCCGGGGAACCGATGCCGTCAGCCAACACGCCGGCAGCGCTCAGCATCATGGACATCACAAGCAGGATCACGAGCAGTTTTTTCATAGCGGTTCTCCTTTTCATTTTTTATTTTCAGGCGGCGTCCTCCGCCCGAGTTTCAAAGCGTCATTCCTTTACCGAGCCGGCCATGATATCCTTGGCGTAGAAGCGCAGCACCAGCGGATACACCAGCAGGATCGGCACAATGGCGATCACGATGGTGGCGCTCTTGAGCGCGTTGTAATCGATCTTGGCGAACTCGTTGTAATTGAGCAGGTTCTGCGCGCCGATGATCGCTGCGGTGTCGCCGGAGACCACGAACTGACGCAGGATCACCTGCAATGTGGTCTTGGAAGAGGAGGTCAGGTAAATTCCGGGACGGAAGTATTCATTCCAACGCACAACGGCATAGAACATGCTCAGCGTGGCCACGCCCGATTTGGCCAGCGGCAGGTAGATCTGCGCGAAGATGCGCGGATGGCCCGCGCCTTCCATGGAGGCCGCCTCGTACAGCGTGTTCGGGACCGCCTCGAAATAGCGCATGCAGATCACCAGGTAGTACACGTTCACCGCGGAAACCAGAATGACCGACCAATGGTTGTTCATCAGGCCGAATTTCTGGATCACCAGATACTCGGGCACCAAGCCGGGATCAAACAGCATCATGACGATGAGGAAGCCCATGATGTACTTCTTGAACATCAGCCGCGGGCGGGTGAGCACATACGCCGCCGTGGTCGTCAGCAACACATTGATCACCGTGCCCACCACGGTAATGAAGATGGAATTGAACAGGGCGGGCACGATCAGGTTGTTGGAAAACACCACCTGGTAGTTCAGCGTGCTGAAGCCCCGGGGAATGATCTCCATGCCGCTCATGCCCAGCGACCGGGAGGGCTCGGACAGCGAGCGCGCCAGGATGTTGAGCAGCGGCACGACCATGGTGAGCACAATCAGCACCATCAGCAGGCACAAAAGGACCTGACCAGGGGTAAACCGGCGCGCGAGTTTCTTTTTCATATGCAGCGCCCCCTTACCACACGCCTGTTCCGGTCAGCTTCTTGCTGGTGATATGCGTGAGGAACACCAGGATACAGCCCACCACGCCCTTGAACAGGCTCATGGCCGTTGCCAGCGAATACTGGCCGCGCTCCAGGCCGATACGGTAGATGTAGGTATCCAGGATATCGATCACGCTGTTGACTGAATCGTTTGTGAAGTTGAACACCTGATCAAAGCCCGCGCTGAGGAAGTAGCCCAGGTTCAGGATAAACATGGTGGTCATGGGCGCCACCAGGGCGGGAAGCACGATATAGCGGATGATGTCCAGACGGCTCGCGCCGTCAATGGCGGCGGCTTCATAGAGCGAGGCGTCGATAGCCAGGATGGCGGTAAAATAGATGATGGAATCCCAGCCCAGGCTGCGCCACATTTCGCTGAAAAACAGCACCCAGCGAATCGTCCCCTTATTGGTCATGAAACGAACGGGGGACACGCCAAACCATCCGATGATCTGGTTGACCGCGCCATCCACCGCCAGCATGCTGATCCAGATGCCGGCAATGACGGGCCAGGACAGGAAGTGGGGCAGGTAGCTGATGACCTGCACGCCCTTGCGGAAACGCAGGGAGCGGATCTCATTGAGCAGGATGGCAAAAACCACGAAGACGGGAAAGAGCAGCACATATTTCATCAGGCTGATGATCAGCGTGTTCCCAAGGATTTTGCCGAACTGCGGACTGGAGAAAATCTGCTTGAAGTACTTTGCGCCGACATATACCCACGGCCCTTTGGCCTTAAAGGTATAAAAAGCGAGGCGCATATTCAGGATGGGCAGTACCCGGAACAGCACAAAATACAGCAGGGTGGGAAAGAGCATCGCATACAGCACCCAGTCGGCGCGCAGGCGCTGCCAGGCGCTCTTCCTGCGAGGCTTCATTTGAACGGTCTGGGCTGGACTGCCTGCAGAAGGGCGGGGCATTGAGAATTCCTCCCATCATACGGTATGACAATCGTCTCAAAGTACAACGGTGGAGCCATGATTCCGATTGTTTAGGTCAAACTGTACAGGGTAAACGTTTACGTTACCATTATATTCAATCGGAATACGATTTTTCAACCCCATTCTTGCCCAATATTGATGTTCATTTTTTGTGCATTTTGTGCATTTTCTATAATTTATCGCTGAAAACGTGTGCTCTGGCGAAGAACCAGCTCCGGATCGAACACGATGCGGCGGTTGCCGGAGATCTTTCCCGTCACCATACCCACCAGCATTTTTACGGCCTCCTCCGCCATTTCCGTGACGGGCTGGCGCATGGTGGAAATGCCGGGATCGATCACCTCGGCCATTTCGATGCCGTCAAAGCCGATGACCTCGCAGTCCTCCGGCACGCGGAGTCCCATCTCCCTCAAGGCCTTCACGGCGCCGATGGCAATCAGGTCGTTCCCGGCGACAATGGCTGTGGGCCGATAGCCGGAAGCGGCCAGGGAGCGGGTCATGGAAATCCCGGAGGAAATGCTGAATTCCCCGTACAGGACAGCCGCTTTATGGATTTTGATCCCGGCCTCGTCCATGGCCTCCCGGTATCCTTCATAACGCTGCGTGGTGGGCGAAACGCCCTGGGGTCCGCCCAGGAAGGCAATCTTTTTGTTCTCATGGGCAATCAGCAGGCGCGTCGCCTCGCACATGCCCTTGCGGTTATCCACGGTCACGCAGGCGCCGTCCGTCGCGGCCACGCGGTCGATCTGCACAAGGGGCACGTTGTTCTGCGCGCAGAGCAGCGGCACCCGGTTTTCCTGACCGTTCGGGGCAAAAATCAACCCATCCACCCGTTTTTCCAGCATCATGCGCACACAGTTCTCCTCATTCTGGGGATCGTTTCCCGTATCCGCCAGGAAAACGGTGTATCCTTCCAGCGCGGCATGCTGCACAATGGATCGCACGATCTGCGGGAAAAAAGGATTCGTGATGTCAGGCACGATCAGGCCCAGGGTCTTGGTCTCGCTCATCACGATGCTGCGGGCCTGGAGGTTGGGAACATAGCCCAGTTCCTCAATCACCTTCAGGATGCGCTCCCGCGTTTCAGCGCCGACTCCGCGATCCTTGTTATTGATGACGCGGGATACCGAAGCGGTGGATACATTGGCGATGCGGGCGATATCGGAAATGGTGTACTTCATGGCAGTCCTGTCCGTTTCTTTCAAATAATGATGTTTTCTCAAATCATCATATCTCAAAAGCAAGAACATTTCAAGTGTTTTCTTCCCTTTCCGCAGTCAGAGAGGCGGAATTGACAGCAAACGTTTACAAAGAACAGGGAATTCATGTCAAAAAGTCCAAATAATCTACGCTGAACCATTTTATACTTGACAAAAAACAGCTGATTCTATATAATGTCCCCAAGAGTAAGCGTTTACGTCATTTCTTTCCCTGCCCCATTCTTCGCATCATAGAAAAAGAGGCGAATCAGTATGAGAGATATCCTGGTCATCGGAAGCCTGAATATGGACATGGTGATCAAGACGCCGCACATCCCGGCGCCGGGCGAAACCATTACCGGTACATTCAGCGCCTATCTGCCCGGCGGAAAGGGCGCGAATCAGGCCTGCGCAGCCGGCAAGCTGGGCGGTTCCGCCGCCATGCTGGGCATGGTCGGCAGAGATGCCTTCGGCGAGTCGCTGCTGAACAGCCTGCGCACGGCGGGTGTGGATACGTCGCTGATCGGACGCTGCGATGAGCATACCGGCCAGGCCATCATCTACGTCGGCAGCACGGGCAACAACAGCATCGTGGTGCTGCCGGGAGCCAATCAGGCCTGCGACGCGGCCTTCGTTGCCGCGTACGAGGAGGAAATCGCGGCAAGCCGGTGTGTGATGCTCCAGATGGAAATCCCCTTTGAGGCGGTCTGCACCGCGCTGGAGCTGGCCGCAAAGCACGGCTGCAAAGTGGTGCTCAATCCGGCGCCTGCCGTCGGCCCGCTGCCCGCGTCGATCCTCAAGACCGTGGATTTCCTGACGCCCAATGAAACCGAGCTTTCCCTGCTCACCGGACTGCCGGTGGAAAACGACGAGCAGGCCGTATCTGCCGCCCGCAGCCTGATTGCGGAGGGCGTGCGCTGTGTGCTGGCCACCCTGGGAAGCAAAGGCGCACTGCTTGTGACGGCTCAGGAAAGCCGCCTGTTCCCCGCCTGCCGCGTGCAGCCGGTGGACACCACCGCGGCGGGCGATACCTTCAACGCCGCATTCGCTGTGCGCATGGCGGAAGGCGCGTCCATGGAGGAGGCGATCACCTTTGCCAACGCCGCCGCCGCCATTTCGGTCACCCGGCCCGGCGCGCAGCCATCCATCCCCAGCCGGGCAGAAACAGACGCAATGCTGCAAGGAGAATAACGCCATGATCCCAACCGATTATCTGGAGAGAGTTTACGCGGGCTTCCTGGGCATGAACATCGGCATCCGCCTGGGCGCGCCGGTGGAGGCCACGATCTGGTCGTATGACCGCATCCGCAATACCTACGGCGATATCCACGCGTATGTCAAGGATTATATCCATTTTGCGGCGGATGACGACGCCAACGGCCCCTATTACTTCCTCCGCGCGCTCAAGGACGACGCGGTGGACCGCGAGCCCTGTCCCCAGGACGTGGGCCGCGCGTGGCTCAATTACGCCCGGGAGGGCGTGGGCATGTTCTGGTGGGGCGGCTACGGACGCAGCACCGAGCATACCGCCTATCTGAACCTCAAGGCCGGGGTGCCTGCGCCGCAGTCCGGCTCCATCGCGCAAAACGGAAAGACCATCGCCGAGCAGATCGGCGGACAAATCTTCATTGACACCTGGGGCCTGATCTCTCCCTGCGACCCCGCTGCCGCCGCCCGGCGTGCCGCCGTGAGCGCCAGCGTTTCCCACGACGGGGAAGGACTGGAAGGCGCGCGGTTCATCGCCGCCTGCATCGCCCTGGCATTCAGCATGCAGGATATTGGCCGGATCGTGGAGGAAGCTCTGAAGCAGGTCGGGCCGGAATCGACCTACCGCCGGGTGGCTGAAGCGGTCATCGCCTTCCACCGGGCGCATCCGGAGGATTTCCGCGCCTGCCGGCAGATGCTGGAGGAGGATTTCGGCTACGACAAATATCCGGGCGTCTGCCATATCATCCCCAACGCGGGCGTATGTGTGTTGTCCATGCTCTACGGAGAGGGCGACTTCGCCCGCACGGTGGAAATCGCCACCATGTGCGGCTGGGATACCGACTGCAACGCGGGCAATGTCGGCACTGTGCTGGGCGTGATGTGCGGCATTGACAGCATTCCCGACCGCTATCGGAAGCCCATCAACGACCTCCTGGTGCTGTCCGGCATCGCCGGCAGCCTGAATATCCTGGATATCCCCAGCTATGCCAAGGAGCTGGCGCTGCTGGGCTATCGCATGAGCGGCGAGGAAGCGCCCGCCGCCCTGCGGGACAGCTTCCATGAAGAGGAAACCTTCTTTGATTTTGAGCTGCCCGGCTCCACCCACGGCTTCCATGTGTCCGATCCTTTCACCACCGCCCTTCGGCACACCGACGAGCTGGCTTTCCGGGGCCATGGCGCATTGAGCATCCTGGTCGACCGTGTAGGCCGATTCGAGGGAGGCCGCGTCTACTACAAGCCTTTCTTCCGCCGCGCGGATTTCAGCGACGAACGCTACAGCCCGGTATTCTCGCCCAGGGCATACGCCGGTCAGCAGGTTTCCTTCCAGCTCTATCTCGACCAGTGGGAAGGCAGCCAGCCTGTTCTGGTCGCGCCTTATGTGCGCCTGTCCATGAGCGGGAAGATCCTGGACCTGGGCTATCGTCCGCTGTGCCGCGGCCAGTGGCAGGAGATTTCCTTTACCATTCCCGATACCGAGGGCGAGCCTGTGGATGAGGTGGGCTTCCTGTACGAGGGCAACTGCAAGGACAGAACCCTGGGCCGCATCCTGCTGGACGAGTTCCGCATCTACGGCAAGGCCGATTACCGGATCGAGCTGGCCAGGCAGAAGACGGAGTTCGGCTGCCTGACGCCCTTCTCCCAGAACCATGGCGCATGGACGATGGAGAGCGGACGCCTGCACGCCATGTCCTGCGATACTGCCCAGTGCTTCACCGGCCAATACTTCACCCGGGACGTCAAATTGACCGTGCCGGTGCAGCCGGAGCATGGCGAAGGCCATACGCTCGCCGTACGCGCTCAGGGCGCGATGCGCGGATACTACGCGGGCTTCGGAAAGCCCGGCAAGGCGGTGATCTTCAAGCAGGACTTTGGCCTGAGCGTGCTGGCGGAATGCGATTTTGACTGGCACTGCGGCCGGAATTATCAGCTGACGGTCACAGCCCAGGGCAATTGCATCACGCTGTTTGCAGATGGCAAAGCGCTGCTTTCCGCCCAGGACGAGGCGTTTGCCTACGGCATGGTGGGTCTGGTGCGCGTCGGCATGGGGCGCACGCTGTACGGCGATCTGCAGGTCAAGGCGCTTTGAGAGGAGGTTTCATCATGAACAGAGAGCGTTTTCTGGATAAGCTTCGCGGCGTCGTGTATGGCACGGCCTTCGGCGATGCGCTGGGCGCGCCGGTGGAACGCATGACCCATGAGGGAATTCTGGATTTTTACGGCGGGCCGGTCACCACGGTTCAGGTCAAGTGGTTCAAGGCCGATCTGCCCGCCGTCGACCGGCTCAACCGCATGCGCGGTTACGGCATCGTGACGGACGATACCCTGATGACCCTTTCCCTGATGAATGTCTACTGCGCCGTCCGGCGCCATATTGACGCCTTCGACATGGCCACCGAGTTTGTCAAGGAGATCGGTTATCGGCCCCGCTACGTGCCGGAGTTTGATCGCCAGGCACTGATTCTGGAGAGGCTGTTTTATCCCGAAAAGCATATTTTCAACCGTCACGCCCTGGCCAACTGCGATCCCCGCGAGGGCGGCATGGGCAACATGGTCAACTGCGGCGCCGCCATGTATATTGCGCCGGTGGGCGTGGTGAATCCCGGCCGGCCGCGGGCTGCCTACAATGAAGCCATTGATTTTGCCGCAGGCCATCAGCTCAGCTACGGCCTGGAGGCGGCCGGCGTGCTGGCGGCCGCTGTGGCTGCCGCCTTCACCAACGGCGCCACCCTGGACACCGTGCTGGACGCCGCGCTGTCAGTGGCAAAGGACGGCACCAGGAATGCCATTGCCGCCCTGCTGGAGACGGCGGAGAATCTGCGCCAGCAGCGCGAGGAAAAGGCCCTGGTGGTGCACCGGCTGCATGAAGCGCTGCTGCCCTATTCCCCGGTGGGTGAAAACTTCAATCGCTGCGAGCAGCGGGCCGGCTTGCCCACGGCCAATTACACCCCCAGCCGCCTCTTCGCCATCGAGGAACTGCCCATCGCGCTGGCGTATCTGTCGCTGTGGCGCGACGATCCTCTCCAGGCCATTGTGGACGGTGTGAACTCCGGGCGCGACGCCGACTCCATCGGCGTGATGGCGGGCGTCATCGCCGGAGCGCTGCACGGCAGCGGCATCTTTGCGCCCTCGGAGATCAGCGCCATCGATCAGAAGAGCCGGCTTTCGCTTGATGCGTGCTGCGATCGGTTCGGCGAGGCAGCGCTGGAAATCATCGCCAACGACAGACGCGAGGCCGCGGCTTTCGCAGCGGCGGTTCAGGATCTGTAACAGAAAAGGAGGCCTGCATGAAACCATTTAAAATCCTTTCTCCGTGCGGCATGCTGGGCTACGGCTTCCCGGAGGAATCCTTCCGCCGGGGCATGGAGATGCACCCGGACGCCATCGTGGTGGACGCGGGTTCCACCGATGCCGGGCCGCACAAGCTGGGCCTGGGCACAGCCATCGTCAGCCCCCAGGCCTGCAAAAAGGACCTCACGCTCATGATCACCGCCGGCGCGGAGGCCGGCATCCCGGTCATCATCGGCTCCGCAGGCGGCAGCGGCGCACGCAAGCATGTGCTGTGGACGCGCCGGATCATTGACGAAATCCTGGAAGAGCATCATCTGAAGGACAGGAAGATCGCCACCATCTGGGCCGATATCCCCAAGGACAGGATCCTCGCGTCCATGGAAGCGGGCAAGGTACAGCCCCTGGGGCTTGCCGTCAAGCCGCTTACGCCCGAACGGCTGGAAAAAACCACCGGCGTCGTGGCGCAGATGGGCCATGAGCCCTTTATGGAAGCGCTGGAAAACGGCGCAGACATCATCATCGGCGGCCGCGCCTACGATCCCTCCCCCTTCGCGGCGCCCGCCATCCTGCACGGCTGCGATCCGGCCTACGCCTATCACCTGGGCAAGGTGCTGGAGTGCGCCGCGCTGTGCGCCATGCCCGGCACCACCAAGGACTGTATGCTGGGCACGATCGAGGAGGACGGCTTCATCGTGACGCCGCTGTCTCCCGACCGCGTGTGCACCCCGCTGAGCGTGGCGGCCCATACCTTCTACGAAAAAGATCATCCCTACATTCTACACGGCCCGGGCTTCACCATGGACTTGTCCGGCTGCACCTTTACAGAATGCGGAAACGGCGCTGTGCGGGTAACGGGCAGCAGGCTTTCCTGGGACGCGGAATACCGCATCAAGCTGGAAGGCGCGCTGCAGGTGGCCTACCGGACCTTTGTGCTGGCCGGCATCCGGGATGAGCTGCTGCTCTCCCGTCTGCGGGAGGTGGAAGACCTGGTCGTGCGCCAGGTACAGCGCTATTACCGGGAAATCGACCCTGATACCTATACGATTCACTTCATGAATTACGGCATCGACGCCGTGCTGGGAGAAACAGAGCCGAATCCGACGCCGGGTCACGAGGCAGGCGTCATGTTTGAAGTGCTGGCGCCCACCCAGGAGATGGCCAACATGATCTGCGCCACCACGCGTTCCACCTTCCTGCATTACGGCTACGAGGGCCGCAAATCCACCGCCGGCAACCTGGCCTTCCCCTTCGCCCCCAGCGACATCCCCTTCGGGCCGGTTTTTGAGTTTTCGGTCTATCATCTGATGCAGGTGCCGGACGGCAAGTGCATGTTCCCCATCGAATACGATACGGCGGGAGGCGAGCGATAACATGGCGAGGCTTTATGATTTGGCCAAGGTGGTGCGCAGCAAAAACAGCGGCCCATTTGAGATCACGCTGGACGCACTGTTTGACGATCCCGCCGTGTATGAGCGCGTCAAGCGCTCGGGCGTCATCACCAAAGAACTGATCGCCCGGCTGTATCACGTGCCGGAAGAGCATGTCACCACGTTGGTTTTCTTTGATCCCGCCTGCGGCTTCAAGGCAACGTTCGCCCGCCGCGTTTCTTCCGGCACCTGCCTGGACAGCGACGTATACGGCGCGCAGCAGCACGTCCCCCTGGCTCAGGTGGAAATACCCGACGAAATCTAATCAGAATGAGGATGAGAAAATGCTGAAGCGTGAAGACCTGATCAAGAATCCTGCGCTCAAGGAGAGCAAAGCCATCGGCTGCCTGTGCGGCCTGGCCATCGGCGACAGTCTGGGCGACGCTGCCAGAAAGCAGCAGAACCGCGAAAACTACGGCATTACCACCGATTTCGGAAGCGGGGCTTCCTGGAGCACGGATGATACGGAATTCGCCATGCTGACCGCGCGGATCCTCCTGGACTGCCGCGGCGAACTCACCAGCGACGCGGTCGTGGAGGCCTGGCTGCGGGACGTAGCCATTCAGGATGAATTCAAGCGCGGCGGAGCCAGCGAAGTGACTGCGGCCAGAAACCTGCTGCGCGGCCTTCGTCCGCCGGAATCCGGCAGATTCAACACCTTCCACATGAGCGACGGCACGGCCATGCGCATCAGCCCGGTTGGCGTGATCTGCGCAGGCGATCCCGAACGCGCTGCCCGTCTGGCCGAAATCGACGCCTCTGTCAGCCACTCTGAGGACGGCATATGGGGTGCGCAGGCGGTGGCCGTGGCTGTGGCGACGGCGATGGTGGACGGCACGATGGACGAGATCATCGACGCGGCGATCAGCGTGATGCCCACCGATTCCTGGCTGTATCACAACATGACGGCCGGGCTTGCGCTGGTGGAAAAGAGCCAGGGAAGCATACTGGACTGCTGGATGGAGCTGCATGATACGCTGCTGGCCAGCGCCTGGGCCACCACGGCGGAGGCCATTCCCGCCGCGTTCGCCTGCCTGAAGCTGTGCCACAAGGATTTCCGCTCCGGTCTGGTGCTGGCGGCCAACTTTGCCCGCGACGCGGACACGATCGGCGCGGTTGCCGGCGCCATTCTCGGCGCAAAATACGGCGTGGAAAGCATCCCGTCCCGCTGGGTGGAAAAGACGCGCTATCCCTCCGGCACCTGCCTGCAGTTTGCCAAGGGCCTGGATATTGTGGAAGTCGGCAAGCAGCTGGCTGAATTGATCAAATGACAAAAGGCGCAGGCTCCCTCATATCCCTGCGCCGTCAGGCACGGATCGTCTGTTGACGGTTCCCGCCTTCTCCTTTGCCCGCCTTGATGGGCAGCTGATATCTCAGATTGAATTGCCCCGCCTTGTCCGGTCATTTGGCCGTACAGGGCGGGGCAATGCTCTTGATACCCATCTCATTTTCAAAGCATTTTTGAAACGGTGACAGCTCACCGGTTCAGCTCACGCGCAGCGCAGTTCAGCGCGGACGCGATCACCGCATCCATATCGTAGTACCTGTACTCGCCCAGCCGCCCGCCGAAGATCACGCGCGATTCTCCGTCTGCCAGCGCCCTGTACCGGGCGTACAGCGCGCCGTTCTTCTCGTCGTTCACCGGATAGTAGGGCTCGTCGCCGGGATGCCATTCGCTGGAATACTCCCGGCTGATGACGGTTTTGGGCAGGTCGTTCCCCTGCTCGTCCTTGCCGAAGGTAAACCACTTGTGCTCGATGATCCTGGTGTAGGGCGTCTCGGCGTCGGTGTAGTTCACGGCGGCATTGCCCTGGAAGTTGGGCATGTCCAGCAGCTCGGTTTCAAACCGCACGGAGCGGTATTCCAGCGCCCCCAGCCGGTAGCCGAAGTATGCGTCGATGGGCCCGGTGTAGACCACACGCTCTGCCAGCGCATTCAGCTCGTTCCTGTACTCCAGATAATCAATGCCCAGGCGCACCTCGATCCCTTCCAGCAGCTTCTCCACCAGCCGGGTATAGCCGCCGACAGGAATACCCTGATAGAGCGCATTGAAGTAGTTGTTATCGAAGGTCAGGCGCACGGGCAGGCGCTTGATGATGAAGCTGGGCAGCTGATCGCAGGGGCGGCCCCACTGCTTCTGGGTATAGCCCTTGACGAGCTTCTCATAGATGTCCGTGCCCACCAGCGAAATGGCCTGCTCCTCGAGATTTCGGGGCTCGGTGATGCCCGCAGCGGCCCGCTGCTCTGCGATTTTCGCAGCGGCCTCTTCCGGCATCACCACGCCCCACATCCGATTGAAGGTGTACATGTTGAAGGGCAGGCTGTACAGCTCGCCCTTGTAATTGGCAACAGGCGAGTTGGTGAAGCGGTTGAACGTCGCAAAGCGGCCCACATAATCCCACACCTCTTTGTTGTTGGTGTGGAAGATATGCGCGCCGTAGCGGTGGACGTCGATGCCCTCCACCTTTTCGGTGTAGATATTGCCGGCGATGTGAGGCCGCTTGTCGATGACGAGGACGGATTTGCCGGCGGCTTTCGTCTGCTGGGCGAAGACGGAGCCGAAGAGGCCGGCGCCTGAGATTATATAATCACACATTCCTTCTTCATTACTATCTAATACATCAAGATCAATGCTGCACTATGGGAGTTGTGGGCTTCGGCGGCGGATCTTCTCGCTCTATTATACGATGTACCCAAGTTCATAACATTAGCTTTTCTAGTGAAGAAACAGTCTTACGATGTTCTTAATTTTCTCTCTCATAGCGCTTCCTCGTGGAAAAGTTCTGTTCAACCAACGATAAAATCTTACATATAATCCGTTGGGATAAATGCCCTCAAACCAGTTATTCTCGTCATAATAGTGGCTCCCACTAGAGCGACATGTAGCAAGATGATGGTTTGCGATTTCTGCATTCCAGAAGTTTAGGACACTGATAAAATCATTCCCATTGGCATCATCTTCAAAGGGAAGGGTTCCGAATGCCTGACGGTCAAACAAGTCGGAATAATGGAGGTAGTACTCATATGGAGCAGAAATAATCGCATATTGATAATCCATTTGGGAAATATAGTTTCCAAATATCTTTTTATAATCTTCAATAAACTGAATTGCGGATTCCTGAAGCAACTTGGTTATTCGCACTCCGTCGTATTCCGGCTTGTATTCCTCAAAGATAGGTTCCACTGTGCCGCTGTTCCAATGATATCCAATACATGATGGTGCCAACTCCATAAACAAATGCTCGCGTATAACGCCCGTGATAGATGGTTTGTACTGATAGAAGCATTCGCAGGGACAGTGATACTTTACCTGCCGCTTGAAAGCAATATCGGAATTCGTGTGCATATAAAAGCTGCCCACGGGAAAACCCAGGATGTTGGAAAGCGCCGCTTCAGTCCGTCCGCTGTATCCAATATCAAAAATATAATCCCCTGGTTGAATAAAAGAGCCAAAGTATTCTTTCAGAGCATGCTTATAAGCCGGCAAAAGCTCTAAATCAATGCATTGATCAATAATCACACGCATACAGCGAAGATAGCATGTTTGGTCAATTATCGGGCGTGAGTAGGCGATACCAGCATTTTTCAGAATAGAATGAAGGTTTTCCCACCGTTCATTCGGAATAATTGGTCTAAGATATTCCAACAGCTTAATGGGAGTAGCACTGTATACATCAATTTTATGGCAGAGTGAATATAAATCCATTTCACTCTCAACATCCGCAAGCACCATAGCCTTTCGGCTTACCCGGATATAATTCGATTTCGTAGAAGTATTATTTAGAATATCAAACGCTTTCTTTACTAAATAGCCATCCCGTGCAACAAAATGAATGGTTCCGATTTTCCGCTCAGCAGCGTGCTTGCTCAACCATGTGGCAACTGCAAGAAGATGAGGTCCCAAGGCTTGATAACCAATATAATTAGGGTCTCCGTTAAACGCTGTTTTTGGCCGGTAGGAAACAAAGGGGTCTCCATAAATATGATTAGCGGTCAAAGCGAAAATATTTCGAACAGCAGGAAAATCCTTGTAACACTGGTAATAATCTTCTCGCTCCGGGTTCTCCAAGAACACATTATGGAACAAATTTCCTCCGTATCCATCTTCATTTTGATTCTGGAAAACATCTGCGGCTTTATTAATATGACCGCTTCTCATTCCCAGTTTCTGGGGGTTTTGAAAATCAGAAATCCAATTGTCACCAATATGAAGAATAGAAGCAGGCTTCTTTACACCAAGTTTTTTGAGCATTGCTCTATAAAGATTTATGCTGTATTTGGTTTGGAGATAGGTGGAGGAAACGAAAATATCATGATAATTCGTGTAACCATTATTTAGCAGGATTGTTTCTATGGTCTGCTGTGAGAGATACATATCTGAGCAAATCAGTATTTTTTTGCCAGCCTCCATTGCCAGCTCGTATAATTCTTTTCCGATAGCCCTTTTTGTACAGAAATATTCTTCCAGCTCGATTTCTTTTTCCATCAAATGAATAAGCATTTCATGGTCAAAGTGATAATCCGCCTCAATTTTTTCATAAATTTCCTGAAGTGTAATTTCTTCCTTGTCAGAATTATGCCGACTACTCTGGTTACGACATAGTTGCTCAGAGGTTATTCTAATCTGTTTGAAATTAACATAAGAAGCGGTACACTTGTTTAGCTCGTCAGAGAGAAAGTCAAACAAATCAGTGGGATTCATAAATGGGCGCTCAATTAAGGTATCAAAAACATCAAAGCTGATGTAGTCCACAGTTTTGTCAACAATTGCTTTTTTGATACCCTCTAACCAGTTGAAAGAATCCGCCAACGGAGACAGACTCCAAGAAAGATTATTCGCCTCTGTCAAATCAGGTATAATGTTAAACTGATGAATCACTTCTGAATGCATAGAGCGCTGTCCACCTTGAATACATATATCTCGGTAGACCATACTGCCCCAACGCTGATTCCAAGCAGCATAGTGCTTCTCCAACTCCTCGTAGCGACCAGCATTCTCCAGCTGCAACTTCATAAACCGAATGGCCGCCGAGGAATCTTTGAGGTATTTTTCCAATCTTTTTCTATTACGGTGAACCACAGTAGCTGAATCTAAATTTTTACAGTAGTAGTACAGACCTCCATGCACATTAGCTACACTCTTGGCTTGTGACCAAATTACCGAGGAAAAAGCCACATCCTCCCACATAAGCATATGTCCGTGAGCTTTAGAAAAGCTGACAAATATCGGGTAACAGCGCTTCCAAAGTCCCATAGAATAGAGCTTATTCCAAACAACACTCCAGCTAAAACTGCGTCCCTCCTGTTCCATGAAGGCCCGAAGGACATCCGCGCCGGACAAGTTCCAATTCTGAATACGAAAAGGATCTAAATTGCAATATTCCTGACTATTTGTTCCCTCATAACTGTAACACCAATCACCAACCACCATTTCAGCATCAGAACTCTCTGCTTTACGGAGCAGCTTGCGATACCAGTCGAAAGAGACATAATCATCACTGTCAACAAATGCAATATAGTCACCCGTTGCGAGTTCGGAACCAGTTATGCGTGCTTGAAAAAGCCCTCTGTTTTCTCCATGATTTATTGAAACAATACGTTCATCCGCATCCATATAGCGTTGAACGATTTTTCCCGTTCCATCGGTACTGCCATCGTCCACCACAATCACTTCGAGATTACTGTAGCTTTGTTCCAAAATGCTGTCCAAGCATCGCTCAAGATATTTTTCAACATTATAGGCTGGAACGACAACAGAAATCTTCTTTCCACATTCGAGTTGGTTAGTACTCATTATTGTGAACGCCTCCCTATTTCTTGAGCTGCTAAATAGGATTCGACAACGCTTGCGCAAGAACCCCACATCATTAGTTCTCCTCTTTGCAGCCAAACCGCCTTCTGGCAAAGCTCGCGAACCTGTTCCTCGCTGTGGCTGACAAAGAGCAGGGTTGTTCCTCCCTTCATCATGTCCGCCATACGTTCCTTGCATTTCTGCTGAAAACGAAAATCACCGACCGCCAGAATTTCGTCAACCACAAGAATATCCGCACTAACCTCAGTCGCGATAGAAAAGCCCAGCCGTGCCACCATGCCGCTGGAAAAGTTCTTCACCGGCACATCGATAAAATCCCAAAGCTCCGCAAAATCCACGATACTCTTGAAATGCTCATCCATAAACTCTCGGTCATGGCCGAACACCGCACCGTTGAGATAGATATTCTCCCTGGCTGTCAAATCTGGATCAAAGCCTGCACCCAACTCAATCAGCGGCGCAATGCTGCCCCGCACCTGGATGCTGCCGGTGGTGGGATAAAGTACACCCGCAATACATTTGAGCAGCGTACTCTTTCCGCTGCCATTAGCTCCGATCAGTGCGACCGCTTCTCCCCTGTTGACAGTCAGGCTTACGTCCCTTAGCGCATAAAACTCGTTAAACATCAGCTGTCTCTTGAGCAGCTTAACGATGTATTCCTTCACCGTGTCTGTTTTCTCAGTTGCCAAATTGAAGCGCATGGATACATTTCTTACTTCAATAATGGGTGAGCCTTTATTCATTGTTATCCTCCATCAGATGTACAGAATAAAGTTGCGCTGCATTTTGCGGAACACCACCAAGCCCAAAGCCAACGTCGTCAGGCTGATGAGCACGCACTTCAGCCATAGAATCGGTTCCGGAACGGTACCATACAGAACAATTTCCCGGAAGAAGGTGATGTAGGCATACATGGGATTTCCCAAAATAACCGGCAGAACTTCCTCAGGCAACGCACTCACAGGATAGAATATCGGCGTCAAATACATCCATGCCAGCGTCAACACACCATACAGATGGGTGATATCCCGGAAATATACGCTCAGTGCCGACAGTACCATACCAATTCCCATAGCAAACAACAGCAGGAAGAACAGCGGCACCGGAAACAGCAGAATGGTCCAGTAGAAGGGGGACTTAGAGAAAACCATCACGACCAGAATTGCCACAAGTGAAAAGCTCATGGTCACGAAGCTGGACAATACCCGGCTGATAGGAAATATGAATTTGGGAATATATACCTTCTTAATCAAAGCACCGTTTTGCAGGACAGAATACATGCTCATATTGGTGCTCTCATTGAAGAACGTCCATAGTGTCTGACCGGTAATCAGGTAAAGTGGGTAATTTGGAATGTCAAACCGAAACATATAGCTGAATACCAGTGTCATCACACACATCATCAGCAGCGGATTCAGCAAACTCCATATATACCCGAGAAAGCTGCGCCTGTACTTTACCTTTAGATCCCGTCTGACCAGCTCTTTTAAGAGCGGCTTATACTGCAAAAAATGCTGCCATGCTTGTTTCATTCTTTACCCCTTGATTCACAAGAATTCCGTTTCTCGATATGTTCTATGTCCGATCGGAAAAAGATTCCCGCCCACATTCCCCATAGAAGAACTCGGAATCTGGGCCATTTGGGCTTTCCATGCCAGACAATCCAGAATAAATCCCGACACCGCTTGGCCAAGCAATAGGCTCTCCCTTTGAACCCCTCCTGACGGTAGAGATGCGCTTCATTGCGGAATGCATAGAAGTATCGTCCGATCCGCTCCACATCATCAAGCGCCACGTTGGAACCCACATTGCTTTTTGTAGCATGAACCACCTGACTCTGTCCTGCTATAAAGCAGGGCATACCGCCTCTCACTGCAATCCGTCGGGTATACTCAATATCGTCACCCCATATCCAGTATTGCTTTATCGGTAGCCCAAAGCTGCAAATTGTTTCTGATCGGAGGAAGAGCGACACAAACGTTGCCTGCTCCGCCTGCACCAAACCATGCTTCAGCAGAGGACTGTATTCATAAAAGCTCCTTTTCAGCTTCTGCCGGTTCATCTCGCATTCGCTGCCGTCGGTCCACAGCGCCACACTGCTGAGCCAACCGTATTTTCCATTCAGGATGTGATCCGCTTCCAACAGCTTTTCAAGCGCATCGGATTCCGGCAGGGTATCGTCATCCATCACCCATACATAGTCGTACCCAGCCTCCACCGCCCAGCGCATGCCGTAGTTGAAGCCACCAGCGCCGCCCAGATTGCTGCCGGTATTGCGATGGTTCAGGTCTTGCTGCTCATTCAGCCACTTGGCTGTTCCATCCGTGCTGGCATTATCCACAATCAGAATATCGCAGGCTTCCGTCTGGCTCCGAAGGGCTTGTACACACTGCCGCATCAAATCCAGCCGATTATATGTGACGACTACCGCCGCAACCGGTCGTTTTGTTCCGCTCCTCGGCATCCCACACAACTCCTATGTCTTCCAATTTTGCGAACCGCTCCGTGGTCATGATACAGTTGCTGTTCTTTCCCGGAGTCTTTTTTGCGCTCTTCTGCCTGGCCAGCCACTTCCCCAGCTTGTAGCCATCCGGCGTGCAGTAAACATAAGGAATGTCCAGATTCCCATTTTGCCGGTAGTATTCCTCCGCCCTGGCATAGGCGCTGCTCCACTGGGCGTCAAACGTACCGTCCCAGATCATCCCGATGGCGCTGAGCTTGTCGATCTGCGTCTGAGACAGTGTTTTGCCTTTTCCCTCGCTGGTTCGGTTTCTTCTCTGCGCCGCGACCCAAAGCCCCAGCAGGAAGCCGTCCCCCGTCCGGTAGGTACGGGGAATGTCCAGACTGCCATGCGTCTCAAAATATGCCTTTGCCTGCCTGTAATGCATTTCCCAGCGGGCATCAAACACATCCCAGACCATGCCGATTTCCTCCAGCTTGACGGCCCGATCTGCCGGAAGCTTTCCGTTCTTCCTTCGGCTTCGCTGGTAGGCAATCCACTTGCCCAGGTCGAATCCGCCGATCATCAGGCTGTCCGGAACCAGCAGGTCTCCGTTCGCCTGCGCATACTCCCGGGCCAGCTCAAAGGCGTCGTTCCAGGCAGTGTCCGGCAGATTCCCCCAGACCATGCCGATAGCGTCAAGCGCCTCCACCCGTTCCGGGGATAGCTCCCCCTTTCCGGTGCCGCTGTATATCGCCCGCTGGCTCTGAATCCAGACGCCCAGCTGCATGCCGCTATCCGTGACGTAGCGTCTGGGCACCTTCAGATTCCCATGCCTGATATAGTAGGAACGGGCCTCGGCATACCACATGTCCCACGTATTGCTGAGCGCCTTTTCCAACTCCTGCACCAGATGCGCGCCATCCTCCACCTGCTCCTCGATTTGAAACGCCTCTACCCGGATCAGGCTGTCCTGCCCGGTCTGGCGCAGTCTGCGGGCGGCGTCCGCCATCTCTGCGCGGATGGTTCCAATGCTGGTCAGGCCATCGAAGTTGTTGACCACGTCCAGAATCAGGGGCGTTTCCATGGTGCCGGCGGTCAGCGCTCTGCCGATCTGCTGCTTGTACAGGATCGGTGAACTCGTGGGCCGGAACAGGATCACACCGCTGACATCCGGCACATGAATGCCCTCATTCAGCCGGTTGATGCACAGCAGCAGCTTGATATGCTCACTCTGATCCGCCAGGAATGCGGCGTATTCCGCCTCCGTTTCGGGCTTTCCCGCATACAGGCAATAGCAGTGGGGTGCACTGTCCACTTCCCGAAACCAGCGCGGGATGCTTGATCGGATCTCTTGAACATGTGCCCAGTCGGCACAGAAGAGAATGTACTTCCCGCCCTTTTTCAACCAGCGGGCAAAGATGCTCTCCAGCCCGTCAGCCCGGCACAGCGCCCGGCGCAGGGCATCCAGACACCGCTGACCGGGCTCCTTCATGCCCTGGGGCACCATGGTATCGATGTGCTTCTGGTAGCGACGCAGCTCGTGCTGATATCGAAGCATGGTCGTCACATACCTCGGCGCGGGCAGAATTCCCCGGACGATCGCCTCGCTCAGCGTCATCTCGCTGGCCACGCAGAGCCGGCCATCCACGGTGAACAGCTCCTCCGCCATGTTCCGGCAGTTGTCCAGATAGCGGATCGGGGTCGCCGACAGGCCCAGCACCTTCGCCTTGGGATACGCCTTCAGCAGCCGTTCCACGCCCCTGCCCCAGCAGTAGGCGCCGCAGCGATGGAACTCGTCCGGAATGATGGTTTCCGGCCGCAGCGCCATAAGCGCCTCCTCCGAGAGCCGCAGGAGCTTCGTGTAGGTCATGAATTCCACATTGGAGAACTTCCTCTGCGCATTGCGCTTCTGGTTCTCGAAGATATAATCATTGGGAGACAGCCACAGGAACCGGTCATCCGGATGATCCTCGACGAGCTGGAAGGCCAGAAAGCTCTTTCCGGTCCCAGTGGGATGGATCACGGCGGCGCGGCGGTGGCGCTCCAGCATGGTCACTGCCGCTTCATAGGCTATTTGGTTGTGCGTATAAAGCCGCACCGCTGCGCTCCCTTCCGCAATCAACATAATCAGCATTATGTCGTTTTGCAGGAGTGCAGATCATCTATAAACGTCCAAAAAGAGTATAAATAACAAAGCTCTTCTTATTCCCTGTAAAAAACGGGCATTGAAGGGCTTTTGGTGTTCATGCGATTAAAAACCTGTTGTCATCATTTCAGGTTATTTGTGTATATAGGGGATTGAATGTAACCGGAAATCGTGCTAGAATGGATTGAACGACTATGGAGTATAGTGGATGATTAACAACATAATGCTGATTATGTCGCTTTCTAGAGCACGAGCCCCAGGCATTCCATCTTCCGGCGGTGCTCCACGCCCGTTGTCATGATGTAGATTCGGGTTGTGTTGATGCTGCTGTGGCCCAGAATGTCCGCCAGCTTCGCGATATCCTTCTCCAGTCCATAGAATGTACGGGCAAACAGCTTGCGCAGATTGTGCGGAAAGACCTTGCTGGCCTTCACGCACGCCTTTTCGCACAGCGCCTTCATCTGCGCCCAGATACTGCTTCGATTGAGCGGCTGTCCGCTTCGGGTGATGAAAATCGCGCCGGAGCGGATGTCGCTTTTCTTTGCGTAGGCCAGCAGAAAGCCGCGCAGCTTTCCGGGGATCAGAATGGTCCGGGTCTTGCTCTTGCACCGGACGGTAATCTCTCCGCGCTGAACATCCTCCACGGTGAAAAAGCGCAGCTCACTCACGCGGATGCCGGTTCCGCAGATGGTTTCCAGAATCAGCCGAAGCCGGGAGTGCCGCCCTGCCGCGTCAAGCAGGCGCAGATACTCTGCCTTCGTCAGCTCCTTTTCCTCCGCGCAGTAGGCCGGCTGCTGCAGCTTCAGGCTCTTCACCCTGCAGTCCTGCCAGTTCTTATGATCCAGAAAGCAGTTGATGCTGGCCAGCATGGAATTGATGGAGCGAACCGCGTAGCCCTTCTCCAGCAGATGCTGCTTGTAGGCCATCACCACCTCCTTGGTCACCGCCTGATTCTCCGCAAAGACAGAAAAAGCGCGGACGTCCCGAAGATACTTCTCCACGGTCGCCCTGCTCTTTTCTTCCAGCACAAGGGATTCCTCAAAGGCGTCAAGCTCGTTTTTTGTCAGCAATCGCTCTTTCATTTCAATCAACCCTCGGCCGCCATGTGTCCGCACCCTTCGAAAGGAAAGCATGCGGACAGGCGGCCGCCTTTCTCATCAATTGAATCCGGGCAGCTGCACGCCCGGCGATCCCTGTTCCCGAACGCAGCAGCGGCATTCCCTCTGTATGCTTTCACCCACATTGAATGCAGCGATCCCAATGATCGCAAAAGCAGAGATACTGTTCAATTCCTTTTCAAATGGCTATATCCTTCAAGGACTTGCCTGCATCCCCGGATATATACCGCTCCATGACAAAAAGGACAGAATACATCTTCTGTCCTTTGAGCGCTTTCAAACAGAAGAACGGATTCTGTCCCTTCCGGATTTCCCATGTATGGTTTGCAGCTATACCGTTGACATGCTCGGACGATGGCGATATCTTCTTCCCGGAGCATCGATCCAGCTTCCTTCATTGCTGTCTCAGCGGCTTCAATGAGAAGCCATCCATGCCCTTCTCCAATCCCCAGGCTTCCGCGAAGAACCGGTTTATTCAGCGGATGTGCCCGCACAGATCAAAAGGGACCGCCTCCTGTTAAGGCAGTCCCTGAAGGTTCGAAGAGATGATCGATTTGCAGTCGCGTTACTGCCTTTCCTCCTTGTCGCTTCGGATCTTGTTGAGCACATCAAACAGATGCTCCTGCATCGCATCCGACGCCTCCTGCGGCTTGTGCTCCGCAATCGCAACACAGATTCTCGAATGATACTCGTGACTCTTCTCAACACCGTGGTTGCGCTGGAATCCGATCAACCAAGTGGTATACATCGTCTCGATCATTTCTGCCGTGCGAATGAACAGCGGGTTGCAGGAGGCCTCGGCTACCATCCGGTGAAACGCCATGTCGTATTTCGCGAACTGATCGTCATCCCCCTCCATGTACTTAGCTGCTTCCTCACACAGCTCATACAGCCGGGAAATCTGCTCCGGCGTAGCCTTCTGCGCAGCCAGCCGGGCCGCCATGCTCTCTATGCCAATGCGGTACTCCGTCGCAGCGGCCAGATCCTGCCCATTTGCCAGCATGCACGGCAGAATGGAATTGGCATACATGCCGATGTTCATGCTTCGCACACAGTTGCCATAGCCCTGCTGGTTCTCCACAATGCCCAGCGCGATCAGCTTGCTCATCGCCGTGCGTACCGTATTGCGGCTGACGCCCAGCGCTTCAGAAAGCTGCGATTCCGAAGGCAGCTTGCTGCCCTCCGGGTATTGTCCGGAAGCCAGAATCACCAGCAGCTGGGAATACACCTCGTCAACGAGATTGCTCTTCTTGATTTTTTCCATACAATCAACCATCCTGTTCATTGGTACTCCCCATAATATTAGTTTTTCTGGTTCCCATTGTCAACGATTTTGTCTTCTACTCCTTCAAAAACAGCACAATTGCCAGATAGACCAGATCCTCGCTTTCATCCAAATTGAGGATCTCATGCGCGTGACCGGAGGGCGTGATGTTCACATCGCCCGGATACACCGTGTATTCGCTGCCGTCCTCCTCCCGAACCACGCCGCGGCCGGAAAGGAAATAGCAGATCTCCGTATCCCCGGAATGCCGGTGCATGCCCACAGAATGCCCCGGCTTCAGCGTACCGCGGACAAACAGCCTGCCCGCCTGCCCCAGCTGCTCCCGCGTGAGGATCGTCTCCACGCCAAATTCTCCGTTGCCGCCATGCTTGGCCACATCGCTGGAGCGCGGATAAGCGTCGCTTCGAATAATCATGCGTCTCCCCCCTATTTCCTGACGTAATCCACTGAATCGATGGTGATCGTCTTTTCGTCCTTCTGCTCATAGGCATACGAGAAATTGCCGAACCTGGTCAGCAGCGTCAGCGTGCCATCCTTGATCTGATAGTCGACCGTCTGCTGCACGTCGCCCGAGATCATCGTCACCTTGTTGCCCGTGAACGTGACCTCCTGAATGACCATTTCCCCGCTGTCGACGGGCGGGTTCACCGCCGCATAGGTGCCCTCCAGCGTGTTCGCCTGCTGGCAGCCTGTCAGCAGGATCAGCACGAGCAGCAGAGCGATCCACAAAGCGCTTCGTTTCATCGTCAATCCTCCTGTCGCCCCGAATCAGCGGGTAGCATGGGCCATTTCCCAGTAGACCCGTGCGTTCTCCTCGATCAGCTCCGCGTTGTTCTGCGCGTCCTGCATCGTCCCGGCAAAAGATACGAGGCCATGCTCCTCCAGCAGGAAGCAGCGTACATCCGGTTGGCTGTCCAGCAGCGCGTCAATCATCGCCATGCCCGCCTCGTCAACCGTGTTGTGCTTGATCTTGAGGATCGGCACGGGCCGGCTGGTGATCTGCTTCATCTGCTTGGTGACCAGCGGCAGCTCATCAAAGCAGTTGGCACACATGATGGCGTACACAGGATGCACGTGCACCACGGCCCCGATCTGCGGCAGCCTGCGGTACAGCCCGCCGTGAAGAATCGTTTCCTTCGTGGGCTTGGCGCTGCCCTCCACCAGATTGCCATGCAGATCGGCGATGACCAGGTTGGACTCGTCCACCTCTCCCAGCGTAATGCCGGAGGGCTTGACGATCATCAGCTCCGTATTGGGGATGCGGATGCTCAGGTTGCCGCCGGAGCCGGCCGCCAGGCCGCACGCAAACGCCCGGCGCGACGCAGCCAGATAGGCATTCTTGGCCTTGAGGAATTCCAGATACATGTCAAGACACTCCTTTGTCCATGGTTTTCCCTATGATATCACGCAAGCTCTGCAGAAACAAGACCGGCCTATGACCCATGAAGGGGCATAGGCCGGTCACTATTTAGCTGGCAGGAGCTTTTCAGGAATCAGATTTCAGTTCTTGCGCCCTCGCGCGGTATGCAATCAGCGATACAGGCTGGTGTTGTCCTTGGTCACCAGCGTCATCGGGATGTACTGCTCCGGCGCGACCTTGTAGCCGTTGCACGCCAGCAGGCAGGCGTAGATGCAGTTGGCAATCTGGCTCTTCTCCTCCTGCGCGCCGGTCAGCAGGATCTCGCCCGCGTCGATAGCGTCCAGGCAGTCGTTATCCACGTCGAAGGTGACCTGGATCATCTCGTCCTGACGGTCCGCATCCTTGATGGCCTCGATCGCGCCCATCGTCATGTCCTTGTTGACAGAGGCGACGCCGTCGATGTGGTCATAGCGCTGCAGGAAGTTCTCCATGACCGTCATGCCCTTCTCACGGTTGAAGTCAGCCGGCTGAGAGTCGAGCAGCACGATGTCCGGATACTCGGCGAACGCATCCTTGTAGCCGTCAACACGCTCGGTCGAGGTGGAGTTGCCCGCCGTGCCTTCGATCAGCACCACGTTGCCCTTGCCCTCGAGCGCGTCGCACAGCGCCTTGCCCAGCTGATAGCCGACGGTGTAGTTGTCCACGCCGACCCAGCAGAGCACGTCGCCGCCGTATGCCTTGGTGTTCGGGGTCGCAATCGGGATGCCCGCCGCATTGGCGGCCTCAATCGCGGGGATGATGCCCGTGGAATCCGCAGGCGTGATCATGATGGCGTCCACGCCGTTGGTAATGGCCTGCTCAACGAGCTCAATCTGCTCGCTGACGCTGTACGGGGTCTCGGGGCCCTCGCAAACGATGTGGATGTTGTCCACCAAGGAAGCGGCAGCCTCGGCGCCATCGATCATGCTCAGCATGAAGCTGAACTGCATGCTCTTGACGATAAAGACGAACTCATAGGTCTTGTCGGCAGCTTCCGCAGCGCCGAAGGAGACCATGGACAGGCACAGGGCGATCGTCAGCAGAATCGAAACAAACTTCTTCATGTTCATCCTCCTTTGGTCATGTTGGTTCCCAGCTCGTTTCCTTACCAGCGTAAATGCGATTCAATCAGCGCACCTGCTTGAACTCCTTCACCGTCTTGACGATGGCTTCCTCCGTCGGGATGCGCTCCATGGAGGAGGCGCCGACGAAGCCGTCGATCTCCGGCAGATACTTGAGGAACGCGTCGAAATCCTTCGGGGTCGCCAGCGGGCCGCCGTGCGCCAGATAGATCACGTCGTCGCGCTTGCTCTTGCCCGCCTCCATGATCTCGCGGGTGAGCTTGGCGGAATCCTCGATGGTCAGGCTCTTGGTGGTGCCGATCATGCCGCCGACGGTCAGGCCAACATGCGCGATGATGGCATCCGCGCCGGCCTCTGCCATCGCGGCGGCCTCCTGCGCATTGAAGACATAGACGATGGTGAAGATGTCCTTGCTGCGGGCGATGCGCACCATGTCCACTTCCTTCTGGAAGCCCAGGCCGGTCAGCTCCAGCTGCTCGCGGAAGTTGCCGTCAATCATGCCGATGGTCGGGAAGTTATTGATGCCGGAGAAGTTTTCCGTCATCACACGATCCAGGTGGGTGCCAATCTCGCGGGTCACATCCTGGCCAAAGCAGGAGCAGATCACCGGCACATCCTTGACGACCGGCAGCACCTCGTTCGCGCCCATGGAGAACGCGACCTCGTTCGCGTTGCCGAAGGCCAGCCAGCCGCTCAGGCTGCCGTGGCCCGCCATGCGGTACTTGCCGCTGTTGAACACCATCAGCATATCCGCGCCGCCGGCCTCGATCGTCTTGCCCGTCAGGCCGCTGCCCGCGCCCGCCACAACGATGCGCTCACCCCTGTCACGGATGGCGTGCAGGTAGGAAAGGACCTCACTTCTGGAATACTTCTTCGCCATTTGAAAAACCTCCTTACTTGATCACGGAGCATTGCTCCTTTGTTTGCCTTGTTTGCCGTCCGCGCTCAGCGAGCCTTGCGCATCAGCTCGTCCATCAGGGCCGCCGCATCCTCGCCGAAGCCGGGATCGTAGAGATGGCGCTCATCCTCGATGACCTCAACCCCGGTGCCGGCGAAGCCCTTCTTCAGCGTCTCAAGCAGCATCTCGCTCGCCTCCGGCAGATAGAAGACCGCGCCGGGCTTGTCGATCGAAGACAGACCGCCCTTCGGGAAGAGAATCTTCACCGGGCCCTTGGCGTCCTTCAGCTTGCGCACGATGAACTCGCCGATCTGCTTGTTCTCCTCCACATTCGTGCGCATGGTGGTCATGGTCGGATTGTGCTTGTTGAGAATACGGCCGTTGCGGAATTTGTCCGGCAGATCCGCCAGCGGCGGCAGAACGATCGTGTCGGCGCCGCCGGGAACCATCACATAGGGAATGCCCGTGTCGCGCATGGCATCCAGTCTGCCGGGGCCGGCATCATGCAACCCGCCCACCAGGTGCGCGCCGATCTCTGCGATCGTCATGTCCAGCACGCCGTGGATCACGCCGCGCCGCACGAGGCTCTCCATGGCCCGTCCGCCAGCGCCGGAGGCATGGAAGACAAGCGTCTCATAGCCTCTGCGCTCCAGCTCCTCGCGGGCGCGGGTCACGCCCTTGGTCGTCGTGCCGTACATCGTCTGGCCGATGCGTGGAACGCTGTCATCCAGCATGCGCGCCTCGTGCTCCGGGAAGCGCTCCGCATACCACTGCGCAGCTTTCGCAGCCTCCGCGGCAAAGCGGTCAAATACCATCTGCGTCATGCAGTTGATGCCCGCCACATCGGTGATGGAGGGGAACATCGAGATATCGCTGTCCGCCACATACCATTTCATGTTGCCGGCTGCCAGCGTGCTCATCATCAGCTTGGGCAGGCCCAGCGGCAGCGTGCGCATCGTCTGCGTGCAGATCTGCGTGCCGCCTGCGCCGCCGATGCCGATCACCGCGCTGCATTCTCCCCTGGCAAACAGAGCCTGCACATACTGCTCGCACAGGTTGGATGCCACGCCCACCGCATCGCCTCGGGGCATCGCGTGGATCGCGTCCACCGTGTACGGGGAGCCTGCACACAGGTCGGCCAGCGATACATCCGGCACGGCCGTAGGCTTGCCGCCGACACCGACGTCGATGGTCAAGCAGCGGGCGCCGTTGGCCTCGACGCGTTTTTTGATGTAGTCCGATTCAACGCCCTTCGTGTCATAGGTTGCCACAAATACAACTGTCGGTTCCATATGCTTTCACTCCAATCCTCAGTTTTTTTCCAATCGCGCAGCACGCTCGTCGCGCAGATCGTTTTCCAGCTGCATGCGGCGATTGGCAAGAATCTGATTGATAAACACGGCAAAGATGATCAGCGCGCCGCTAATGAGATCCTGAAGCTGGCTGGGCATCTGCAGGCTGTTCATGCCCGCCTGGATGGTGTAGACCACCAACGCGCCGCCGGCCACGCCCCAGATGTTGCCATAGCCGCCCGCCATCGAGAATCCGCCGATGAGCGCGACCGTGATGGCCTCGAAGTTGCTGTCCGTACCCAGGCCCGGCTCGCAGGCATTCAGGCGCGCAACATACATCAGGCCGGCAAACGCGGCAATCACGCCGGAAGCGACATACACGCCCACCTTGACGCGGTTGGTATTGATGCCCGAGAAGCGTGCCGCCACCGGGTTGGAGCCGGTGAAATAGATCTTGCGGCCGACATTGGTCTTGCACAGGATATACCATGCCGCCAGCAGGAACAGCAGCGCAATGAGCATCGGCCACTTGACCACGAACTTGCTGATCTTGAAGAGCTTGCCCGTGGCAATGGTGCGGAAGGCGGGGTCCAGCGGATACAGGACGCGGTTGCGCAGGTAAATCCAGCCCAGGCCCCTGCAGGCGTACATCGTGGCAAAGGTCGCGATGAAGGGCGGGATGTTCAGCCGCGTGATCAGAAGGCCATTGATCAGGCCAATCGCAGCGCCTGTCAGCAGGATCATCAGCGCCGCAAACAGGAACGGCTGCTCGCTCGACTTGAGCAGGCCCTCACCCCAGAAGACCGTGGAAAACGCCATCAGCGCGCCGACGCTCAGGTCGATGCCGCCGGTCAGCAGCACCAGCGCCTGTCCCACGCCCAGGATCACCAGAAAGCTCGCCTGGTTGACGATGGTGCTCAGGTTGGAAAGCTTGAGGAAATTGACGCCGCCCGCTGCCGAAGCAATGGTGAACACCATGAAGACGACGATGACGATAATGGCTGTGGACGCGCCATACAGGCGAACCAGCATTTTCTTTTTGGCTGTCTCCTTGTTCATGCGTCACGCCCCCTTCCCGCTGCTGTGCTGTGCCCTGGCACGGCTGAGCGTCGCCTGGCTGTTCTTCTTCTCCTGATGCGCCGCCATGTTGTTGAGCACCATGCCGATCACCAGCACCATGCCGATCACGACCTGCACCCAGCTGGTGTCGATGCCCAGCAGGCTCATCGCGCTGCGAATCGTATAGAGCGTCAGCGCGCCCAGAACCGCGCCGGGCACGGAGCCCTTGCCGCCCTCCATGACGTTGCCGCCCAGCACCGCCGCCACGCACGCCTGGAACTCCAGATTCGCGCCGATCGTCGGCTGCACGCTGTTGGAGCGGATCATCACGACGATGCCGCCCAGCGCCGCCAGCAGGCCGGAAATCATGAAGACGATGATGCGCCACTTGCTCACGTCGATGCCGGAGAGGCGGGCCGTCTCCTCGTTGGCGCCCAGCGCATAGATGTTGCTGCCCAGGGTCGTCTTGCGGAAAAGAAGCCAGACCACGCCGACCGCAATCGCGGTGATCACCAGAAGGTTGGAGATGGTCAGCCGCTGCGCTGCATCGGCGCCCAGCTCAATGCTCAGCGCCTTGTCGCCCAGGAAGTCAATCAGGCGCGTGTGGGGGCCTGGCGTCCAGGAAATCGTGCGCTCGTCGCTGATGGTATTGGCAATGCTCTGCGCGATGCCCATCGAGCCGAACGTCGCGATAAAGGCCGGCACCCTGAGCTTAGTGACCATCAGGCCGTTAAACAGGCCGAACATCGCGCCGATGAAAAGGCCGATGAGCAGCGCAAAGCCCGCGTGCATGCCTTCGCGCATGCAGTAGGCCATGATGACGCCGCCCATGGAAACGACGCCGCCAACGGACAGGTCGATGCTGCCCATCATCAGGCTGAGCGCCATCGCCACGGACAGCAGCGTCAGCGTGCATGCCTGCAGCAACATGGTGGACAGATTGCCTACCGTGAAGAACTTGGGGACACCAATGGATGCCGCAACAAACACGATCAAGAATATATAGGTGACGCCGGGGATGCGGTTGAGCATCGACGACGCGTTCCGCTTTTTCTCCATGATGACTCACCTCGCTTATACGTTGGAAAAGGCCATTTGCAGGATGTCGTTCTGATTGGCGTCGGCACTGTCGACCTCGCCCACCACACTGCCGCCGGACATCACGTAGATCCGGTCGCTCATGCCCAGGATCTCCGTCAGATCGCTGGAGATCATCAGGATGGCCGCGCCCTGTCCCACCAGATCGTCCATCAGCTGGTAGATGCTGCTCTTCGCGCCCACATCGATGCCGCGCGTCGGCTCGTCAAAAATGAACACTTTCGACTGCGACAGCAGCCACTTGGCGACGACCACCTTCTGCTGCGTGCCGCCGCTCAGGAACTTGGCCAGCTTTTCCATCGAAGAAGTAGCAATGCCCAGATCCCTGATGGACTGCTGCACGACCTCCCGTTCCTTCTTCTGCCCAACAATTCCGCTGGGGTTCATCGCCTTGAGCGAGGAGATCACGATGTTTTCGCGGATGCTCAGCGCCAGCGCCAGGCCCTCGACCTTGCGGTCCTCCGGCAGCAGGCACATGCCCAGCCGGTTCGCACGCGCAGGGCTGTTGCCGGGCAGTCGCTGCCCGCAGACGCGCACCTCGCCCGCCGTATACGGGTCAACGCCGAAGGCTGCTCTGGCCACCTCCGAGCGTCCCGCACCCACCAGTCCGGATACGCCGACGATTTCGCCCGCGCGCACCATCATGCTCACATTGCTGAATTTCTCGCCCGTCAGGCCGCAGATCTCCAGCATGGGCTCGCCGGCCTGCTTGCGCGTGTGCGGAAACAGATTTTCGATTTTCCTGCCCGCGATGCTCTCGATGACCGAATCCATGGTCATGTTGCTGATCACATCCGTCTTGATCTGCCTGCCATCGCGCAGCACGGTCACGCGGTCGCCGATGACAAACAGCTCCTCCAGCCGGTGGCTGATGTAGAACATGCCCACGCTGCGCTTCTTGAGCAGGCGGATGATGTTGAACAGCTCCTCGATCTCCGAATCGGTGAGCGAGCTGGTCGGCTCGTCAAAGACGATCACCTTGGCATTGCGCGAGAGCGCCTTGGCGATCTCCACCATCTGCTGCGCGCCGATACTCAGATGCTTGACCAGCGTGCGCGAATCGATCTGCACGCCGATCTCCGAAAGGATCTCGTTTGCGCGCTTCTCCTGGGCGGCCGTGTCCACGAACGGCCCCTTGCGAAGCTCGTGTCCCAAGTAAATGTTCGAAGCAATGGACAGCTCCGGCACCAGATTCAGCTCCTGATAGATCATGCTGATGCCCAGCTCTTCGCTGATTCTCGGGGAATTTTTTTCGATCTTCTTCCCCTCGACATACAGCTCGCCCGTCGTCGCCTCATACGCGCCGGAAAGCACCTTCATCAGCGTTGACTTTCCCGCGCCGTTCTCGCCGACCAGGATATGCACTTCGCCCTTGTACAGATCGACGTTGATATCCTCCAGTGCCTTCACGCCCGGGAAAGACTTGCTGATATGCCGGAACTCCAGCAACTTGTTTTCTGCCAACTGAAATCACCCTTTTCTGCCTGGCCCTTTTATCCGGTGGTTACTCGTCACTTGTTGCACAACCTATGAGCGTATTATAGCATCATACACAGGTCGTGTCAACAACTTTTACAAATGTTTCACCTTATTTTTGTCTTCCATGTCTCTTTCGCTCAATCTGACGCCCGTACACCGGACAATCTTGTCCATTGCTCCACCCGTCACAGGTTCCCCGGCTTCTTGGAGTAAAGCAGCACACCCGGCACAGATCCGTCCGTGCTCTCTCTTAACCGTTTTTGAATAAGCCCCCAGTTTCCTTGAAGAACCAAAGGATTCTCCTTTCCGCGCATCAAAACCGGCATGATGCCGGTTGCAAGCCCTCCAAAGTGCTGTAAATCCCGATACTTTGCGCCCGAGGCCGATGCCTTGCGGTAGGATTTACATAACAAAAAGCCGGACAGAGGCGAACTCTATCCGGCCTTTTGGGTTACCAGTTGCGATTTTTGATTCGAGAAACCGAGGGAGCAGGGAGGGCTCAGGCTGCGCCTCCTTCATGGTTTCAACGCCCGAACACGGCCTTTTGCCGCTCCGGCGCATGCACCTCTTCGTTGCCGTCCTGTCCCATTCAGCGGGCAAGCAGTGCCGACAAATACGCCAGACTCTTTCTTCCGGCTGTTTGGCTGTCCGGATACGGCTTCATCTCCAGCGCCAGAGCGCCGTCGTATCCGATATCCTGAAGCGCGCGGATCGTCTCCTCAAAAGGATAATGCGCCTGACCGGGATAGCAGCGATTGTTGTCCGCGACATGAACATGGTTGATCATGCCGGCAGCGCTGCGAATGGCATCTGCGATGTTGGCCTCTTCGATATTCATGTGCACCGTATCGATATGCAGACCGATATGGGAGAATCCTCCGCTGCGGAGAAAGGCGCAGGCTTCCTCTATGGTGTTGAGGGCGTCGCTTTCAAACCGGTTCATCGCTTCCAGACCGAGCCTCACATTCATCCGGCCTGCCAAGTCATCCAGCTCTGTCAGGCTCTCCCGCAGATGATTCAGCAATTCTTCCCTGCTCTGGCCGGGCTGAAGGCGCCCCTGAACACAGCCCACAATCACCACTGCGCCATAGGGCTGCGCCGTCTCCAGATGCGCCGCCATGTGCCTGATGCATTTTTTCCGAATCTCTCTGTCGGGGGAGGACAGGCTGTAACCCCGGGAAAAATAGACCGCGCCGGTTCCAATGGAAGTCAGCTTCAGCCGGTGGTTTTCCAGCGCGCGATAGACCGCCGTACGATCGATGGCGTTTGAATCCAGGATGTGCAGCTCGATGGCCCGGAAGCCATCCCGGGCAGCCGACGAACAAATCGCTTCATAGGTCGCCTCACCGTAGAGAATGGGGGCATTCGGGCTCGAATTCACCTGCCCCGTCGCTGCAATCTGCATGGCGTCTCACTCCTTTATCAGTTCTCCGATGCCTTCAGTCACAAAGGGCTGCTGGCACTCCGGCCCAATCGTCACATCGCGCAGCTCCAGCTTTTCCACATTGTAGAAGCATGCGCCCATCCAGGTGCGCTCTTCATCAATGTCATCCATCATCGCAGGCTCCATGGCAATGGGGTTGGGCGCATAGGTCACATGAAAATCCTCCAGCGCGATGCAGTCAATCGGATTCTCCGGCAGTCCATAGACAAATGCTGCCGCCACATGGCAGTTGCTGCACTGAATATGGCGGAACTCCAGCTTGTGGACAGACGGCGTTCTGTCGTCTACAGGAAGCGGCTCCTTCGTCCGGACATACTCCGTATGTCTGTCCGGGTCGCAGCAGTTGTAGAAGCAGTTGACCACAATCGGCGTACGCACATGATCCATCTGGATATTGTCAAAGACGATATCCTCCACGACCGCATTCTTTCCGCGTCCGCGTCTGGTCTTCACCCTCAGTCCGCGATCTGTGTTTTCAAACACACAGCTTTCAGCGCGAATGTGATATACGCCGCCGGAGTTTTCGCTGCCGATGGACACCGCGCCGTGGCCGTTTCTCATGTAGCAGTGCCGGATGCTGATGTTCTGGGACGGCTCAGCATACTTTTTTCCCATGTAGGCCTTGCCCGATTTGATGGCGATGCAGTCATCGCCAAGCGAGAAGTACACGCCGGCGATCGTCAGGCCGTTGACCGACTCCGGGTCGATGCCGTCGGTGTTGGGCGAATCCCAGGGATTCTCCAGCCGGACGTTCAGGATGGACATATCCCTGGTAAAGTAGGGATGGATCGTCCAGGACGGGCTGTTGGTGATCGTGACGCCCTCGATGAACACATGCTCGCAGCGGTTGAGGAAGACACTCCGCGGCCGGAAGGCGACGATCTTTGCGCGGTCATCCTTCCACCAGTCCTGCTCGGAAGCATTGCCGTCGATCGTTCCCTCGCCGCAGATCACGACATTCTTCACGCCAATGCCGGTGATCATCGCCGCGAAACAGTCCAGCGGATTGCCCTCCCAGGTGCCCAGATTGAGCTCATCCTCCTCGTTGTAGCACTGGACGATGCCGGGGAGCACGGGCACATGACGGCGATCCTTGCATCCCTTGAGCACCGCGCCCTTGGCCAGCTCGAGAATCAGATTGTCCTTGAGGAAGAGCGATGTGACGCAATACGTTCCCCGGGGGATCAGCACTCTGCCGCCGGGCGGACAGGCAGCGATGGCCGCCTGGATGGCCGCCGTGTCATCGTGCACGCCGTCGCCCGCCGCGTTCATCGCCAGAACGCTGAGCGTGACGCTTTCCTGCGGCGTATCCAGCGCAAGCGTCTCTGTGCAGCCATCCTTTTCGATGACAATGTGGTTGGTTCTGCCCGGAATCAGGCCGCTGATCGTGCGGACGACGCGGGTGTCCTGCTCCGCTACGCCATTGACACGCAGCGTGTACGGCGCATCCGTTTCATAGCGTTCCCGCGTGTCCAGCTCGATGACGGCCCTTCTGGGCGTCAGCATGAGAATTCTACTGCTCATTTGTCTCACCCCTTCACACCGCCCATGGCGATGCCGTCGATAAACTGCTTTTGCGACAGGAAGAACACCAGCAGGGTCGGCAGAATCGAGATCACCGACAGCGCAAGCACCATGTTCCATTCAATGCCGGTCTCAGCGTCCATGATGATCTTCAGGCCCATCGTCGCCGGGTATTTCGACACGGTGTTGATGTAAATCAGCGGACCCTGGAAGTCATTGGATGCCCACATGAACTGGAACAGCGCCACGGAAACCACCGCCGGCCAAATCATCGGCACGATGACGTAGATTAAGCGTCTGAATGAGTTGCAGCCGTCGATTTCAGCCGCCTCCTCGATTTCGCGCGGAATGGTTTTCATGAATTGAACGAGCAGGAAGATGAAGTATGGCTCATTGGCAAAGAATGCCGGCACAATCAGCGGCAGATAGGTGTTAATCCATCCGAGGTCCACATACAGCAGGTACTGCGGAATATTGAGCACAACCTGCGGCAGGAACAGCATGGACATCACCAGCGCAAACAGGACCGACCGGCCCCTGAATTTGAAGCGGGCAAAGCCGTATGCCGTCAGCACGGAGGAAATCACCACGCCGATCACCTTGGGAAAGACGATCTTGTAGGTGTTGAGCATGAAGGTCGAAAACGGATAGCCGGTGCCCGTCCAGCCCTTGACATACGCGTCCAGGCTGAACTTTTTGGGGAGCAGCCCGATGCCCGCAAAGATTTCGGTATTGTCCGCCTTGAAGGAGGAACCCAGCATCCACAGCAGGGGATACATCATGACAATGCCGACCGCAAACAGAACCGTATACCGGAGAATCATGCTGATCTTCTTTCTCAGCCAGATCCTCTGATTGCTCCTTTGAATCGCCGTTGTACGCATCTTGATCACCTCTCATCCCCGGAATAGTAGACCCAGTACTTCTGGCTGAGGAATGCGATGGCGGTAAATATGGCCACGATCACAAACAGAAGCCACGCCATTGCGGAAGCCAGGCCCATGTCGTAGGACAGGAAGGCCTTCTGATAAATCAGCAGAGAAATCAGGGTCGTCGAGCCGCGCGGACCGCCCTGGGTGATCAGATAAGCGCTGTTGAATTCCTGGAAGGCCGTGCACAGCTGTGTGATCAGGTTGTAGAACACAACCGGCGTAATCATGGGAACCGTGATGCTGAAGAACTGGCGAAGCTTGCCGGCGCCGTCGATCTCCGCCGCTTCATACAGATCCGCGGGCACGCCCTTGAGCGCCGCCAGGAAGATGACCATCGCAGAACCGAACTGCCAGACATGGAGCAGCACGATGATCCAGATCGCATACGTGGTACTGCCAAACCAGGGAACGGGCGATATGCCGACCATCCCGAGCACGCGGTTGATGATGCCGTCCTCCTTGAAGACAAAGCGCCATACGACGGAAATCGCCACAGAGCTGCCCAGAATCGACGGGATATAGTACGCCGTTCTGAAGAAATTGACAAAGCGGATTTTAAAATTGAGGATGTAGGCGATAAACAGCGAGAAGGCCAGCTTGATCGGAACGGTCAGCAGCGCGTACTTGAACGTCGTCTTGTAGGCCTTGATGTACTTGGATGTGTTCAGAATGTCCAGATAGTTCTTGAATCCGATCCATTTCGTGCCCGATTTGAACAGGTTGTAGTCCATGAAGCTGAAGCGAAGCGACGAGATGAAGGGATACGCGGTGAAAACCAGAAAGCCCAGCAGCCACGGCAGCACATAGAAGAATCCTTCATTCCGGGCAAGCGTCTTGCGCCAGCTCCGTCTGGGCTGGGGCGTTCTATTGTTGACAGCAACCATCGTCACCCCTCCTCGCTATGCAGCTTCATATACTCCGCGCAGCACATCATCAGCACGCCCTGCGCCTTGGGATCGTCCCACACAATCGGCTCGGACAAGTAGTATGCCACGCTGCCGTTGCGCTCATGGCGCGGGCCGAGGCCCGCTACGGCACAGGTATCCTTCAGATGGAGCGTACCCTCCGCCTCCACGAGCTTCTGGCTGACGATCTGTTCAAGGATCTGCTCGCCGGTCTTCTGGTACTTGTCAGGGAGCAGAAGGCCCAGACGGCATGCCTTCAGGATAGAATACGAAACCATCAGCGATCCAGAGGTCTCCAGGTAATTGCCCGGCTCCTCCGGCAGCGCGGGGAGCTGATAGAACAGCCCGCTGGCAGGATCCTGCCAGGACAGCACGCCATGAATGGCCTTCCTGTACAGATCGCCGAGGGTCCGCTTGCTGTCGTAGAGCTCCTCGTTGGCCAGCGCATAGCAGTCCACCAGCGCCATCAGATACCAGCCGATCGATCGCATCCAGAAGTTGGGAGACAGTCCGGTCTGCTTGTCCGCCCAGTCGCGTTCCATGTATTCGTCATAGGCGTGGTGGAACAATCCGGTCTTCTCGTCGCGCAGCAGCTTGTCCGCCTGAACAAACTGATTGACGATGTCCTCGTAGCCCAGATATCCGTCGAAGCGGTTTTCATACTCCATGTAGAACGGCTGCGCCATGTACAGGCCGTCGAGCCAGACCTGCCACGGATAGATCAGCTTGTGCCAGAAATTGCCGGTTGTCAGCCGGGGCTGATAGCGCAGCTGCTCCATCAGCGTATCGCATGCCTTGCGATAGCGCTGCTCGCCGGTCTCATCCAGCAGGAAATAGAAGACCTTGCCCGCGTTGATGAAGTCCAGATTGTATTCCCGCATGTCGTAGCTTCGGATAGCGCCCGTCTCGGAGACATACGGGTCGACAAAACGGACGATGTAGTCACGGTATTCGCGGTCTCCCGTTGCTTCGTACATCGCCTTGCAGCCCAGCATCAGGCAGCCGTCCTCGTAATTCCATTGATAGAAGCAGGGCTTGCCGCCCTCCTCCTTGTAAACCGACAATCCCTTGTATTGCTTCAGGTATTGTCTGAAAAAGGTCTGAAGTCTGTCTGTCATGGCTCAAAACCCCCTCAAAGCAGCGCAACAATTCGAATCGAAAAATATGCGGGGAGAGGAGCCCGTCTCCTCTCCCCGCACGCGGTGATCAGGAATCAATAGCGGTTTTCCGCGTTCACGGTGTTGACAGATTCGACGAGATACTCAGCCAGCTCCGCAGCATCCTCACCCGCGGACAGCGCCTCGAATACCTCGTAATAGACGCCCGTGGTCTCCTTCAGTTCGGCATTCTCAAAGTTCGGATCGAAGCTGTAAACGCAGGTGTCCATCGCGATGGTGTTGGCGGTCAGCACGTCCTTGTCCACCAGGCCGGCCTCGTCGAGCACCTGCTTGGCATGCTTGTTGACCGGAATGCCGCGCTGCGTCTCCATCAGCTTGACGCCCTCATCCTCGGCGAGCAGGAAGTTCATCAGCATCACCGCTTCGCGCTTGTGCTGAGAGCTCTCCGGAATGGCGAACGCCTGAGAAACCTTGCTCATGCCAAAGGGCTTGGCGCCCTCGTTGGCCAGGTAGCCATGAACCACCATGTTCTGATTCTCGTCCACGGAGTTCCTGATCTCATTGGCGGCGGAATCATACTCCGGCATGCCGGCGTAGACACCCTGGATCCACTTCGGGTTGGTGTACAGATCGGAATAGCCGTCGTTCTTGTAGTCAGCCAGCTTCGGCATCACGTGGCTCTCTTCGAGGGAGGTGACAAACTCCAGGCCCTCGGTGACCTCTTCCACGGTGTACTGGCAGGTGTAATCCGCAACCCACGGCTTGCCGTAGGTCTGCTGGAGGTACCAGACCATCAGCCACATGCGCTCCCAGCAATTGGCCTGGATCGGATAGTACTGCGCGCCCAGCACCTCTTCAAACGTCTTGCCGCAGGCCTTCAGCTCGTCCCAGGTCGTGGGCAGCGCGCAGCCGGCCTTGTCGAAGGTCGCCTTGTTGAAGAAGAACAGCTTGCTGGTCATGGAGATCGGCAGGCCCTGCAGCTTGCCGCCGATGGTCATCGCTTCGAGCTGCTCAGGCGTGTAGTTGTTCTTGTCAATGATGTCGGTATATTCGTTCAGATCGATGAACTTGGAGCCGTCAGCAGAGAACTGATAGATCCACTGCCAGTTGACCTGCATCAGATCCGGCGCGGTGCCGCCAGCCAGCTGGGTCGCGCACTTCTCCTGCCAGCCGTCCCAGGCGGCGTACTCGCATTCCACCATGATCCACGGATACTTCTGCATGAAGGCTTCCACAGCCGCCTTGGTGGCAGCCGCACGGGACTCACCGCCCCACCAGCTCATGCGGAGGTTGACAGGTTCCTGCTCTGCCAGGGCAGCGCCGCTCAGGAACAGCGTCGCCATCATGCACAGCGCCAACAGAGTCGCAAGCCACTTTTTCATTTGGAAACAATCCTCCTTTTATTTGTTGAGTTCCGCTTTGGGAACCTCTATCTCAAACCAGACGTAATTCACGTTCTCGCCTGGTTCGATTTCAATCGCATGGTCGATATGGGTCGGGATGAAGGCGAAGTCGCCCTCGCTGAGCACGATGGACTCGCCGCCTGCGATATAGGTGAACTTCGTGCCCGGCATGCCGTAGTACCACTGATACAGGTTGTCGTGAGAATGCGGTTCAGCCTTGTTGGGGCCCTTGCCGATGATCGCGCCCATGGTCATGCGGGTCACCCAGTGCGTATCCAGAATCGAGTACGCATGGATTGCCTCAGGCCTGAAGCCCTCGGTATACTCGATGCAGTTCTTCAGCGGCACAAAATACGGCAGCTTGACATGCCAATGCGCCCACTGTTCCTTGTCCTGCTCGATCATGTCGCAGGTCAGCTGCAGGTACTCCATGTCCGTCGCCGCATGGAGCTGCTGCCTGGCCGGAGCCATCTCCGGCACGAACAGCGACGGCTCGTTGATCGGGAAGGCCTTTTTCTGCGTCGTCACATAGCCCTCGCCAGCCGTGAAGTAATACAGCACCGTCGTCTGCTCATAGCTTTCCAGCTCGACAATCGCGCCGGCCTTCACCCTGCACACGAACGTCTTCACGCCCGAAACGCGGCCCGGGAGCAGCTCAGCACGCTCGATGCCGGTGCTCAACTGCTCATACACCCTGTCTTCCTTCTTCTGATAGTGAACGATTCCCATGGTAACAGCTTCCTTTCGCGTCTTATTCTCCCGAGATCATCGGGCAAATTCCTTGTTCAATTTTCCATCATTATATCAGTAAATTTTATATATGTCAACCAGCGGTTCCATTTAATTTCTCAAAATTCTGTCCATTTTCAACAATACTTAGTGAGGCTGCAAGCTCTGTTATGTTTTCGTCACAAACGAGCTCCAGCCTTCGGCATTTTCGCCGTTCTCCGGGATCTCCTCCGGTCTGGGGAACGACTCTCTCCAGCAGAACGTCCCTTCCAGCGTCAGGCACTGCGTCGGCTTTTCTCCGTGAAGCACGCTGCGCAGCGTGGAAATGACAATGCTGCACTGCTGGCACAGATGGTTGTCAATCGAGGTCAGCTCCGGCGATGTGCAGGCGCCCAGAATGGTGTTGTTGAAGCCGATCACCGGTGTCTCACTCCGCCCCATCGCCGTCAGCGCCTTCATGGCCCCGGCTGCCAGAGAGTCATCGGCCGTGAACACCGCATCGAAATTCAGCTTTCCCTGACTCTGACGAACAATTTCCGCCGCGCCGTAGAAGGAGCTGCGTTCGCTGTCCAGCATGATTTCAATCGGCTCGCTGGCGGAATACGCGCGCATGCCCTCGCGGTAGCCCGCCAGCTTTTTCACGCCGCTGTAGGTCTGGGAGTCGTACAGATACAAAACCTTCTCATGCCCCGACTGGCACAGCAGCCGGACAGCCTCCCTTGCAATCGCCGCCTCATTGCACAGGCAGCAGTATATGTTCTCCCCGTCAATCCGTCCGTTGATGATGAAAACCGGGATATGCTCAGCGGCATACTGGAAGTCCTCCTTCTCCCGCTGTGTTGTGTTGCAGCCGATCACGATGGCCGCGTCCACCTGCCTGTTGATCAGGGAGACGAAAAACGCGCGCTTGGACTCCATGTTGCTCTCGGTATTGATCAAAAGCACCTCAAAGCCCTCCCGGCGCAGCAGGCGACTCAGCTCGGAAACGGGATTGGCGTGGTTGACATCCGAAATCACAGGACAGATGATGCCGATGGTCGCGCTCTTCTTCGTGTTGAGGCTATGCGCAAAGGCGTTGGGAATGTAGCCTTCACGTGCGATCACATTCTCAACTTTCCTCCTCGATTCCTCGCTGACCTTGCCGGAATGATTGATCACGCGCGAAACCGTCGCCGTGGATACTCCTGCCAAGCGCGCCACATCGTATATGTTCATGCTGCCCATTTCCCCTCAATATTTCTTTAACATTGTAATCCGTTTCACAGATTTTGTCAAATATTTTTTGTGAAGGGGAGAATTTTGACATCTTTTGCCCGGTATTTGGTTACGATTTTGCTGACTTACCCTTTTTTATCTAAACCAATTGACACACTTCGGCACACCATGCCATAATGTGGCTAACCACTTTGTGTAACCCGTTACACACTCAAACCGTTCAGAGGAGGTTGTTATCGATCATGGAAAAGTATTATATCGTTCACAACGACGAAATCAGCGTGAACTACGATGATCATGGCTACGCCTGCACAGAGCTGCTTGCAGGCACCTACGACGGAGGCGTCCGCAACTACAAGTGTTTCCTGAAGGCAGGAAGCGAGGTCGCGCCGGAGATGTTTGCGGACAAGACCGTCATCTTCTTCTTCGGCAAGGGCCGCGGCTATATCTGCGACCAGGAGGCTGCCTACAACATCACTGAGCTTTCCTTCTACGCGCCGAATTTCGACAAGTGCGCTTACAGGATTCACGCGGTCGAGGACATGGAATACATCATGAGCATCGTTGAGCTCAACGAGTGGGACAAGCAGATCATTGCGGAAAACCACACCTATCTGCCCTTCTTCCGCGCGCACAGCGATTGCCCGAAGTATGTGCAGGACTGCAAGGGCCCCCATACGGAAGCCCGCAGCGTTCTGAACTGCAAGCAGCTGGGCCGCATCATGGTGGGCACCACCCGTGCCATCGGCGAGGGCACGATGGAGAAGGGGCATCCGGCCGTTCATCAGTGGAATTACTGCGTCGGCAATTCCGATTTCCATATGACCGTGGATCATGGTACACCGGTCAATCACAAGGCCGGTGAGTTCAGCTTCATTCCTGCCGGCCCGGATCATGACCTGGTCGCCGATCCCGGCAAGGAGGTCTTCTACGTTTGGTATGAGCAGTTTGCCCGCGAAAAGGACTTTGATGTCAAGGTTCTGCCCGGTCAGAAGCTGCCGGAATAACCCATCATCATCCGCACTGTTTTCCCTCGCGAAGGATTGATGCAAAAACAGGCGTGGGGGCTTTTGTTCCCATGCCTGTTTTTCTCCTCATGTCAAAGGAGTTACGGCTATGAATTTCTACATCGCTCACAATGAAGACATCGCCTGTGAATACAACGAGCAGGGCTATTCCTGCACCGAGCTGCTGCCCAATACCAACGACGGCAGCATTCACAGCTACAAGTATTTTCTCAAAGCCAACTGCAAGGTGGCCCCTGCGCTGTATGCTGATCAGCTGGTTCTGATCATGTTTGGCAAGGGCGAAGGTTATGTCTGTGACGCCAAGTCCGCCAACGAGATCCGCGAGCTTTGCTTCTATGCCCCCGAGTTCGATCGGACGCCCTATGAAATCCACGCATATACCGACATGGAATTCGTGCTCAACGTGATCGATATGAACGAGGGCGATCACGAGGATTACGCTGCCTCCCATGCGCGCCTGCCCTTCTTCCGTACGCTGAGCAAGTGCGTCAAGTATGACCAGGACTGCAAGGGACCGCATACCACCTCCTGGCATGTGCTCAACGGCAAGCAGTTTGGTCACGTCATGTGCGGCGTCGTGCGGGCCATCGGCGAGGGCACCATCGAGAAGGGCCATCCCGCCGTTCACCAATGGAACTACTGCGTCGGCGATTCCGACTTTGACCTGACGGTAGACGGTGTGACCGTTCCGCACAAGGCCGGCGAGTGGAGCTTTATCCCGGGCGGTCTGGATCACAGCCTGACCGCCAAGCCGGGCAAGGAGGTCTTCTACGTCTGGTTTGAGCAGTTCACCCGCAAGGATCGTGACTTCATCATCAAGCCGCTGGCCAAGAAGCAGCTGCCTGCTCCTGCCCCGGCCAAGTTCTATGTCTCGCGCGACGCGGAGATGAAGAAGGACTTTGATGCCAACGGCTTTGCCATGACCGAGCTGCTTGCCGGCACCTATGACGGCGGCATCCGCAACTACAAGTGCTGGCTCAAGCGCGGCTGCCATGTGACGCCCGAGCTGCAGAGCGAGAGCACCGTCCTCATCATGTTCGGCAAGGGCAAGGGGTACGTCGCTTCCGACAGCCATCTGTTCAACGTCACCGAGCCTGCGTTCTATGCGCCGGATTTTGACAGGGAGCCGTACAGCATCCATGCCATCGAGGACATGGAATTCGTCATCAGCATCGTCGAAAACAACGAGGATGACAAAAAGCTGCTCAACGCCTGCCGTGTTCGTCTGCCGTTCTTCACGCTGTACAGCGACGCCGTTGTGTACGATCAGGACTGCAAGGGCCCGCATACCACCTCCTGGAGCGTGCTGGGGCCAAAGCAGCTGGGCCGTATCATGTGCGGCGTCGTGCGGGCCACGGGCGAGGGCACGACAGAAAAGGGACATCCGCGCGTTGAGCAGTGGAACTACTGCCTGGGCGACGCCGACTTTGAGCTCAAGGTGGACAACGAACCCGCTGTGCCGCACAAGGGCGGCGACTGGAGCTATGTGCCCGCCGGTTGGGATCACGCGCTGGTCGCTCAGCCCGGCAAGGAAGTCTTCTATGTCTGGTATGAGCACTATACCCGTGAAAAGGATTTCTGCGTCACGCTGGCAGATGGAGACGACGCCTCCATGTACGACTGATTTTACGCCTCCCGATCAGCCCCGGCTACTCCGTTTGTCGGGGCTGTCTTTTATACTAATTCGCAGCTAAAATGCTTAACAGAGCACATCAGATTTTTTGTTCTGACGAAGCCAAGTGAAGTGAGGCGTACTGGAGGTACGTTGAACGAAACGAGGCAAAGTCAGAACGAAAAAGATGGTGCGCGAATTAAGCCATTTTAACAAGAATTAGTATTATATCCGATCCATAAACCGTTATCTGTCAGGAGACTCATCAGATATGAACAAAACAATCAGCACAAAGAAAAGCGGCACCACCAACATGACGGTCGGCAGTCCGCTTCGATTGATTCTGCTTTTGGGTCTGCCGCTGATTCTCGCCAACACCCTCCAGCAGGTCTACTCCACCGTAGATACCATCATTCTGGGCCGGTATGGCGGCGTCATCGGTCTGGCTGTTCTGGGTACAAGCTCCTGGCCCGTCTGGCTCTCCGTCAGCATTCAGACCAACTTCTCCCAGGCGAGCTCGCTGCTGATTGCCAGGCGCTTCGGCTCGGGCAACATGGAGGAGATGAAGCGCGCGGCAGGCAACGTGCTGCTCAGCGCCGTGATCCTCTGCCTGCTGATGATGGTGGTTTCACAGCTGCTGGTCGTTCCGGCTCTTGTCTGGCAGGGAACGCCCGACGACCTGCTGGAGCAGGCCGTCCTCTATCTGCGCATCTCCTTCGGCGGCATTTTCATTCTGTTCAGCTACAATATGATGTCGGCGTTTCTGCGTGCGATCGGCGATGGCAAAACTCCGCTTTTCGCCATTCTCGCCGCCACCGTGGTCAACATCCTGCTGGATATCCAGTTTGTTGCCCGCATGAAATGGGGTGCGCCCGGCGCGGCGCTGGCCACGCTGATTGCCCAGGCTTTCTCTGCGGCCGTCTGCTTTGTGCGCCTGTACAGCAGCCCGCTGTTCCGGCTTGAAAAGCGCCACTTTCGTCCCCATCGGGCAATCCTGAGGGAATACATCGCCCTGGCCATACCGATGCTGATGCAAAGCTGCGTCATCGCCTTGGGCGGCTTCTTCGTTCAGGCGCATGTCAACGAATACGGCTCGGTGTTTGTTGCGGGCATGAGCGCGACCACAAAGGTCTTTTCTCTGCTGGAAACGGCAGCCATCGCCCTGGCTCAGGCCACCTCCACGTTTGTCAGCCAGAACTACGGCTGTTTCCAATTCGGCCGCATCCGCAGGGGAATTCAGCTTTCGGTGCGCTTTTCGCTGCTGATCGCCGCGCTGCTCTGCACAAGCATGATGCTCTTTGGCCGTGATCTTCTGTCGCTTTTTGTGACGAAGGAGGCCATTTCCGTGTCCTGGGGGCTTCTGGTCACCATGAGCTTCGGTCTGTTTATCATGTACCCCATGTACGTCATGCGTCAATCCATGCAGGCGCTTGGAAACACCGTCATCCCTCTTCTGGCCGCTGTCATTCAGCTTCTGGCGCGCGTGCTGGTCACGCTGATTTTTCCCCGCATCCTTGGGCAAGCCGGCCTCTACTTCCCGACGGTGACCGCCTGGCTGACCTCGCTGATTCTCATCGGCATCCTTCTGCCCCGCTGGCTCAGTCGCTGTGAAAGTCTTTCCACGCAAAGCGCCTGCGTTCCTCGCAGGGCATCCGATTTGAAGGAAGGTGTACCCGATGAATGATCTTCGTTATCCCGGTATGGTGATCGGCAGCGCCGTGCTGTACGGCATCATTCCCTCCCTGATGAAAATCACCTTTTCATACGGGGGAAACGGCATTCTCAGCACCCTGTACAGCTGTCTTTTTGCGCTGCCGGTTTTGTATCTGTGGATGCGCATGGAGAAACTCTCTCTGCGCGTTTCTCCAGCCATCCTGAAAAAGCTGGCTGTTCTTTCCCTGGGAACCTGTCCCACGTCCATCCTTCTGTATCTCTCGTATTCGTATCTGCCCGTTGGCATGGCCACAACGCTGCACTTCATTTATCCCATAGCCACGGCGGTGTATCTCTTTGTTTTTTTCCATGAGCGATTCACCGCGGCCAGCCTGACGGCGTTGCTCCTGGCCTTTGCCGGCGTTCTCTGCCTGGGCTTCAGCCAGATGACAGGCAGTGCGCTGCTCGGTGTGGCGCTGGCCGTCAGCTCCGGCCTGACATGGGCATTTTATATCGTGTATCTGGATCGCTCCGGTCTCTCGGCTCTGCCGGCATGCCAGCTCAATTTCTATATGGCGCTGGCCAATCTCATCTCATCCGCGGTCCTGAGCCTGGTCACCGGGTGCTTCGCCGTCTACTCGGCCGCATTCATCTGGCCGCTCGTCATCCTGACCGCCATTCTTCAGCGCGTCATTGCCAATGCGCTCTTCCAGATCGGCCTTTCCGGCACCAAAGCGCTGACCACAAGCATCCTCTCCACCTTTGAGCCGCTGACCTCCATCTTTGTCGGCGCAGTTTTTCTCAGGGAATCCCTGACAGCGATGCAGATGCTGGGCATCCTGATGATCCTCATCGCCATCGTGATCAACCTGTCCTCCGGCAGGCGCGCGTCATGACGCCTGCCCGTCCTTGAGCGTCGTCCTGTATTCACTTGGCGTGAGCTGGGTAAAGCGCTTAAACTGGCGGGAAAAGTACTTTTCATCGTCAAAGCCCGTCAGATAGGCGATTTCGCGTATTTTCAGCTCCGTTTCCCGCATCAGCTTTTCTGCGTGAGCAATGCGGATGCGGTTCATGTAGTTAATCATGCCCTCTCCAAACACGTGCTTGAACCGTCTGCTGAGATAATCCTTGTGAACATGGAACAGCCGGGCGTATTCAGCCTGATTCAGCGGCGCGTCGAAGTTCAGCTCCATATAAAACGCGATGCGCAAAAAGCTCTCCTCCTCTGCGCTGAACGCCGTGAACCGGTCAGACAAGCCCTGAAGGCTCTGGTATACGGCTTCCACCATCATCGGCCCGGATATCCTGAAGTATTCATCCAAAAAGGAAATGTAGGCGATCTGGTGGGACGCTTCATCCTGAAAGCCGGGATACTTGCCGCGAATCCGTTCAACAAGGCGGGCGTACAGCGCCGCGTATCCCTCAACAATGCTGCGAATTGTCCCCATGGTCGGCACTTCGCCAAGGCTCTCTTCAATCCAATGATTGGCAAACGCGGAAATCTGCTCCGTGTCATGAAGGATGATCGAGGACAGCAGTCTTCTCTCCTTCTGAGCGCTGATCGGCTTTGCCAGCCTCTCCGGCACATCGCGGTACCTTTGAAGCACCTCGGGAATGGCCGCTGTATCGGTCTGAAAAAATGCCGTCCTGGCCCGCTCTATCCCTTCGGCGAAGTCCTGCGGAAACGCGTCGCATCTGGCCATTCCCATGCAAAACTCCAGGCCGGTCGTCTTGAACGCAGAAACCGCAGTCGTCTCCAGCTGTCTGATGTGTTTGGGGATGTCGCGCATCAGGATCAGGCGATCCCGGGGCTGCTGAAAGCCATCCATGAAGAATCCGCACTGCGCAACCGAGAAAAACTCCCTGATTTTGGATTCGAACATGATCAGATGCTGTGCGAAAGCCGTGTTGTTCATTGGCATGTAGTCCGTGTCATAATACATCAGCACGCAGCTGCTCAATCTGTCCTCCAGGCCGAGCAGGCTGTCCAGCTCCTCGAGGGTGGTCTGGTCTTCGCAATTGTGCAATATCCTTCTGAGCAGCGCACGCACATACTGATTGGAGCGCAGAGAAGAGGCCATCTCTCCTTTCTTCGCCTTTCCCCCTTCCTTATCGATCATCCTCTGCGCTTTTTTGATGGAATTGATCAGCGCATTGGATTCCACAGGCTTGAGCAGATAATCCACCGCTCCCCCAAGAAGCGTGGTTCTCACATATTCATAGTCGCTATGGCCCGATACAACGATAAACCTCGTTTTCAGATGATTGCAGGCGGCATACGTCATCAGGCTGATGCCCGTTTCCTTCTGCATGATGATATCCACAATGGCGATTTCCGGCTTCTCTCTGTCCAGAATAACCTTCGCTGCCGCACAGCTCTGGGCCGTCAGGATTTCCGATATGCCCAGCATTTTCGTCGGAATGAGCAGACGAATGGCATTGATCACATGCTTTTCGTCGTCAACAATCAAAATTCTCAAGCAAAGCACCTCCCTGGTTATTCACATGCATGCACATCAACGGAACACGCAGAGAAACCTCTGTTTCTTTCCTTTCGTTGATTCTCATGTTCAGCTCACACTGGCCGTCATATTGAAGCAGAAACCGCACATACACATTGCCCAGGCCAATATGATGGCTACTGCCGTCCTCTCCCCGCCCGTCTTCATCCATCTGCACATTTTGCAGCAGCTGTGAAAAGGAGCCCGTTTCGCGGCGGATCTGCGCGTACTTTTTGCGGAAATCGCGCGCGCGTTCCATCTGGATGCGGATCTTATCCGCATCGGCCCGTTCTCCGTTATTGACGAACGTCAGGCAGAAATCGCCGTTCTCAATCTCCAGCTTGATCAGAATACGGCTGTCCGGCTTATTGAACAGCCTGCCATGGATCACCGCATTCTCCGCCATCGGCTGAAGCGTCATCTTGGGGATCATCAGCTCTCTGACCCCCGGCGCGTACTTGACCTCAAACTCCAGACCGTGATCGTTGCGCATGGCCTGAAGCTCCAGATACCGCCGGACATAATCGACCTCCTGTTCAATTGACGCAGTGCTTTCATCCATATTCATCGCGTAATGAAGCATCTTTCCAAAGGAAGCAATGGCGTTATACGATTCTGCATCGCCGTTTTCCAGCACTCTGCTGCCAATGTACTGAAGCGTGTTATAGATGAAATGCGGATTGATCTGCGCCTGAAGCGCGCGCAGCTCGCTGTTCCGGGTCGCCAGCTGCATCTTGTACTCCCTTTCAATGTGCTGCTCGATGGTATCCAGCATGGCGTCGATCGTCTGAATCAGGATGCCGATTTCATCGTTGGCTGAATAGTGAATGACGTCCTGCAGTCTCGCCTTGAGATTGTATTTCTCCAGGCTCCGGTTGCTGTCAAAGAACATCGTCATTCGTTTCAGCGGCGAAACGATCTGGAGCATGACCGAAAAGAGCGCCGCGGCAATGAGCAGAAGCGCCAGCAAAAAGCTCGTCATCAGGGCCATCTGCGAAATAAACGCGTCCCTGAGCACCTCTTTGGTCGGTGTAACCACATAAATGCGCCACTGATAATACGGGCTGCTAAAGTCCCGGACGCTCACCTCCATCCCTGAGCAGGTGTATCCGCTGCTTGGGCCGGCCGTCTCCTGCCGGTTCCACGGTTCATCGAGCGTTTCTCCGATGCGTTCCTCATCCGGCGCATAGATCAAGCTGCCGTCCTTGGCGACAATATACACCTCCGTCATGCTGTCGTTTCCAAAGGAGCAGATGCTCTCGATGTACTTTGTGGAAATATCGACGGAAAGAAGGCCCACAAGGCTGGTTTCGTCCGGAAGAATATACAGCGGAATCTGCACCGTGAAAACATATTGATTTCTGCTGGCCGAATTGGTGATAAAGTGCCCGTAATTGGTCAAGGGATGGCTGTTCAGCACGCGGACAGAACCCGCGATGGCCAGCCGCGGGCTCTGCGGGTATTCCTGTTCATAAGACAATCCGGGCGCCACACGCATATAGTGCACCAGATCATAGGTCGTCAGCAGAAAAGACCGCTCCAGGCGATAAGCCGACAGCTGAACCTGCACCGCGCTGGGTACGGAAGCATATGTGCTCAGCAGGTACGAGAACACCTCGTTGGAATCCCGGGTCTCGCCGTTGATGAAATTGCCGTTCTTTCCGGTCAGCAGCTTCATCACGGAATCGTTGTAGTAGATGCTGCGCGCTGATTTTGCGCAGTTGGTCACATAATAATCGATCGTTCCGACCAGATTGTCGCGGAGGATGGCGGTTTGCTCATGATAGCGTTCAGTCGCCCTGTCGCAGGAGTATCCATAGAAATAGACGGAAAAACCGACCATGGTCACGACCACAATCACCAGCACAATCAGAATCGTCTTCTCCCGAAGGCCGATAAACGGCCTCTTTTCCCGGCTCATGAGCTGATCACCATCCTGTTTTCTGTCACGTGATGCATCCATGTGCATCCACGCGGCATCTGCAAACTCATTTGTATATTCAAGATCTCAGGAGCCTTTTCCTGTCGCCTCAAAGCCGGATTTGCATTTTCGCCCTGTATATTATGCGTTTTTTGTCTTTCGTCAAAATTGTGTCCCTTTCATGTCAATTTCCTCGACCAAATTCCAAACGCCGTGTTTGGCAATTTCATTCACGTTCCATGTTATCTTCGTCAATTTCAGGCAGTCTATTATGTTCATATTGCCTGATTAGCAATTTTTTCCACCCGAAACCTCAAGATTGTCCATTTTCTTCCTGCCCGGTTTCCCTCATAATATACACATCAGAGTTCGAACGCAAACGTCTTCCATAATTCATTTTTGATGATCCCGCAGAAAGAGGTGCTGCACATGCAAAAAGCCATGAAGCAAAGACGGCGATTCCGTGAATTGATGGATTATGTCATTTTCATGGGACCCGCGCTTTTGCTCTTTATCACGCTTTGTCTGGTTCCATTCTTCCAGCAGATCTGGTACTCCTTTACGAACTGGGACGGAATCAAATCCTCTTACGCAATCGTCGGTCTGAAGAATTATATTCGCGTCATGTCCGATACGAAATACTGGACCTCGATGCTGTTCACGCTGAAATTTACATTCTTTGCCACCATTTTCTCCAACCTGCTCGGTTTTTTCTGGGCCTACTGGCTTTCCAAAAGGATCCCGTTCCGCAATCTGATGCGCGCGGGCTTCTACCTGCCCAAGATCGTCGGCGGCGTCATCCTCGGCTTTGTCTGGCGCTTCATCTTCCAGAATTTCTTCCCTGTGCTTGCCAAGATCACCGGAATCGCCTGGCTCGGACAGACGTGGTTCTCCACCGCTTCCTCCTCCTTCTGGGCGCTGGTCATCGTCATGACCTGGAGCTCCGCGGGCTATATGATGATCATCTATCTGGCCGGCCTGACCTCCATCTCCGATGATTACATTGAGGCGGCCACGGTGGACGGCGCAAAGAATCTGCAGATTCTCTTCAAGGTTGTCATCCCGCTGATCATGCCGTCCATCACGCAGTGCCTGTTCCTGAGCATCGTCAACTGCCTGCGCATGTATGACCTGAACATCTCCCTGACCAACGGCAATCCGTTCCGAATGTCTGAAGCCGTCACGATGAATGTCTATCAGACGGCCTTCTCCTCCAACCAGCTTGGATACGGCTCTGCCAAGGCACTGATTCTGGTGCTCATCATCGCTTTCATCAGCATCCTTCAGGTATCCATCACCTCCAGAAGGGAAGTGACGCAGTAATGCAGGCAACAAAACCCATGACCGCCAAGAGAGTCTCGTTCGGCTTTGGTGCGCGCAAGCGCCTGGGCATTGCGGTTCGTACGATCATCCTGCTGTTTTGCCTCGTCCTCGTGCTCATTCCGTTCTATCTGATTGTCGTCAACGCCTTCAAGCCTTACAGCGAAATCGCCAGAGATCTGTTTGCCCTGCCGGGCAAGAGCTTCACGATCGATAACTTTACGAATGCCTGGCGCCGGCTGAAATTTGGTACGGCGCTGCGCAACACGACCATCATCACGGTGCTCTCCAACTTCGGCGGCATCTTCCTGTGCAGCATGACCGGCTATTGGATTACCCGCCATCAGAACAGATTTACCCGCGCCTGCTTCTTTGTCATCATCGCTTTCATGTCGATTCCGTTCCAGGCGCTGATGATTCCCTTCGCCCGGCTGACCAACAGCCTGCACCTGAGCAATAGTCTGGTCGGTATGAGCATCTGCTTCTGGGCGATGACCGTCTCGCTGTCCACCTTCATCATCTCCGGCGCCGTCAAGGCGGTGCCGATCGAGGTAGAGAACGCCGCCCTGATCGACGGCTGCGGCAGCATCAGAACCTTCTGGATCATCGTCTTCCCGCAGATCAAGGGCTCCGTTTTCACAGTCGCCACCATCAATTCCCTCTGGTTCTGGAACGACTACCTGATGACGCAGCTCGTGCTTTCCAAGCAGTCCTTGCGTACCATCCAAATCTCCATGCAGTCCCTGTTCAACGAAGCCTTTTTCGCGTGGGATACCGCGCTGGCTGCGCTGACGCTGTCCATCCTGCCGCTGTTCATCTTCTTCGTCATCGCGCAGAAGCAGGTTCTGGCGGGCGCCTCTGCGGGTGCCGTGAAGGGCTGATTCCGGTTCCTAGCGGTTGATGCCGCTAAACATAGAGCGACAAACAAAAGGAGGAAAATGTATGAAAAAACTGGTTGCTCTCGCTCTGATGCTGATGATGGTGCTTACCTGCTCGTGCAGCTTTGCCGAAGACAAGGCGCCGGGCTCCGTAAACCTCTCCATCATGCTGGCGCTTGGTCAGTGGACGGACAACTTCGACGAGCTGATTGACGCTTACAAGGCCGAGAATCCGCAGATCGGTACCATCGAGTACGAGTTCCCCTCTTCTTCCACGTATTGGGATCTGCTGAAGTCCAAGCTGGCCTCCGGCGAGATGCCCGATATCTTCGGATGCAACTATGGCGAGCAGATCGGCATGTGGTCTGACTACATGACCACGCTCGACGACCTGCCCATGGCGGCCGATCTCTCCGCTTCGCAGCGTGAAGCCTGCTCCGTGGACGGCGGCAAGACCATTCAGACCATGCCGATCTACGTCGAGGGCTGGGGCATCATCTACAACATGCGCCTGCTCAAGGAAGCCGGCTGGGAGAAGACCCCGGAGACCCGCGACGAGCTGGCTCAGCTGCTGGCCGACCTGAAGGCTGCCGGCATCAAGCCGTTCATGGCGCACTACGCCGAGACCAGCCTTGCGCTGACCAACCACATCGGTTCTGTGTGGGTCACCAACAAGTCCAATCCGCTGGAGTTCTTCGCTGAGCTGAAGAGCGGCAAGGATATGGATCTGGCCAACGATCCGGATCTGAACGACCTGCTTGACTACTACGACCTGATCCTGCAGTACTGCAACGAGGATTACCTCGCCACCGACAAGTGGACCGGCCGCAACGCCTTCTATCTCGAGGAGTACGCGATGGAGGATGACGAGGGCTCCTGGGAGATTCCGAATATCATGAATGTCAACCCGGCGCTTGCCGACTATGTGGTGCAGGGCCTGCAGCCCATCTCCAACGACGCCGCAAAGAACAAGCTCCAGATCGCGACCATTAACGCCGGCGTCTACAAGGACAGCAAGAACGTCGACGAGGCGAAAAAGTTCCTCAACTGGCTGATTGAAAGCGATACTGCTCAGAAGTGGCATCAGGAAAAGATGGGCAACATTCCCGCCCATACCACGACCGTGCTGCTCGACAATCTGTCCACCCTGGGCAAGGACGTGTTCTCCTACATTTCCGCTGGCAAGACCCATGAGGTCATGACCCCGTGGACGCCGGACAGCGTGAAGGACAGCATCGGTGAGGTTTGGAGTCTGTACGTCGGCAAGCAGATCGACCGCGCCACCTTCTTCGAGATGTATTCCCAGATCTGGAAGGACTACGCTGCTTCTCTCTGATTCCTTCCGGGCATCAACAGGCTGCCTGTTGCCGGCGGGCGCTGCCCGCACACCGAATTTCTGACAATCGCATCCTTTTTACTGGAAGCCGCCCTCATCGGGCGGCTTCTTGATTGTATAACGAAAAGAACCACCCGAGCATCGCATCAAAGCCCGGGTGGTTCTATGGCCTCCTGCGCCGATTCTGATACAAGGGACGGCTGCGCCCGATGCGAGGGTCCCTGATCTCACAGCGTTTAAGTTGTTTCAGACTCAAGGAGATCCGGCGTGATCTCCGGCGGAATCGGGCAATGATAGGGCTGGCTGCCCGTCTTCTCCTTCAGCTGCTTCCATGCCTCTGCGATGATTTCGGGATGATTGCAGACATCGATCGCCGTTGCCGCGAGAACCTGACCCGCATACAGCGTTCCCCGGTGCGCAAAGTCACTCTTTCCGCAGGCGACAGCCTGCCAGGTGTGGGCGGCTGTTCCCACCGGCCAGGTGCTCGTGGCGCACTGCGAAACCGGACAGACCCAGCTCACGTCGCCGGTATCCGACGAGCCCGGGATGGGCACATTGCCCGCTTTGTTGAAGGGCATGACCCGGAGGTCGAACGCGCGTTCAGGAAGCTCGGGATGCTGCGTCTTGACGATCTCCTGCGCAAAGGCCATATCCTGCGCATGCGCAACGGGGTTGGGAATCTCGCACATGTTCTTGTACATGACCTCGTCCAGCGCGGGAATCAGCACGGTATTGCTGGTGCCCTTCAGGAACCGGATGTCCACCTGCGTGTCGGTCATCAGGGCTGCGCCTCTTGCGATGTTGTTGACCCGCTCATAAAGCTGCGCAAGCTCCGGGGCAAAGGGCGCTCTGATCTGATACAGCGCGGACGCGTGGGGCTGAACGATATTGGGCGAGTTTCCGCCAGCGTCCGTAATGGCATAATGGATTCTGGCCGTCGACGGCATGTGCTCCCTGAGGAACTGGACGCCGATGTTCATCAGCTCAAGCGCGTCCAGCGCGCTCCTTCCCGCCTCCGGCGCCGCCGCCGCATGGGAGGCCTTGCCGGTGAAGCTGTAGCGGACGACATCGTTCGCCAGAACTGGCCCGGGCGGCATCATGTTGCGGGTGTCCGGATGCCAGCTGAAGGCCGCATCCAGCTGATCAAAGCAGCCCTCGCGCGCCATAAAGGTCTTTCCGGAGCCGCCCTCCTCGGCCGGGCAGCCGAAGAAGACCACGGTTCCTGGCCTGCCCTCTGTTTCCAGCGCATGCTTGAGGCCGACAGCACCCATGAGTGCGCCGACGCCAAGCAGATTGTGGCCGCAGCCGTGTCCGTTCCCGTTGTTTTCAAGGGGCTCCTTCACGGCGACGCCTGCCTTCTGGCTCAGGCCGGCAAGCGCGTCGTACTCCCCGAGAAAACCGATCACGGGCTTCCCGCTGCCCCACTCGGCGCGAAACGCTGTCTTCAACCCTGCGAGGCCGATGGTCACCGTGAAGCCCTCAGCCTCCAGAAAAGCGGCGTAGTCCTGGGCAGACTGCTTCTCTCCGAAGCGGATCTCCGCGTGATCCCAGATTCTGTCACTGAGCGCATAGAAATCCGTCGCTCTTTCCTCCAGGTACCGGATGGCTGTTCGTTTGTCCATAGGGATATCTCCTTTCATGAATTCATGCATTGGCGCTGCGCTTTTTTGCTGTGAAGCGCTCGATCAGGATGGCGGAAAGCAGCAGCCCGGCGCTCAGGATCAGCCCGGCTGTGCGCAGCAGAAGACTGAGGCCCGGATCCGGCGTTCCGGCGGCGTAGGCTCCAAGGAGATTCTGGTGAATGCCCAATTCGCCGAGCAGATAGATGATGAAGAACATCGCCAGCTGCTGCAGGATGCTGCCCGCCGTTTGGATTCTGAACTGGACAAGGGCGCGCTCCAGCGGCACATGGCGCTCGTCGCGCATGTAGCATGCGCCTGCTTCTGCCGCAACGATGCTGCCAAAGGCTCCGGAGAGCACAAGCCCGATCAGGTTGACAGCCTGCGACGGGACCGCCAGCAGGAAGGACAGCGCCGCTGAAAGCAGCATGGCGGCGCGGCTCAGGCGGTCGCCCAGCAGGTGCCTCGCCAGCGGCTTTTTCAGCAGCGGCGACAAAATGCTGCCCAGCGCGATGGCAAGATAGATCCGCGACACCATGGAGGTGTTGCCGACAGAGCTGTGATAAATCAGGCTGATCAGCAGCAGATGGCTTTTCACCGCGCCTGCCCAGTACACCTGATAGACAAAGGCCACATATTTCCTTCGCCTGCACATCTCCAGCACGACAAAGATGACCAGCATCGCCGGCGTCAGCCAGATCAGCATGGAGACGCCGGACTGCTTGTACTGGCGCAGGATGAGCAGGCAAAGCAGCGCCAGCGCGCCAAAGACGAAGAACACAGGCTTCCGCTTGCCGGCGTCAAAAGCCTTCTGCCGCGCGAAGAGCGCATCGCCGTCGAAGCGGAGCAGAATCCACGACGCGCAGGCGATGTACATCAGAAACAGGAGCACGACGACGGGCAGGCAGCTTTTCCCCAGGATCAGCGCCGACAGCATGACCAGCAGATACAGGCCTGTGCCCATGCGCTTTCCCTGTTTGAGAGAGGCGTCCTGCTGCGTGACGGCGGTATAGAGCGGGATGAACATGGCGCGAACCGGAGAGACCCCGACCCCGACCAGCAGCGCGCTGACCATCAGCAGCGGCCGGTACAGGGAGGAAAGCGCCATCAGCACGGCGCCGGCAAGCGAGAGCAGCAGCCCGCCCCGCAGAATCCTGTAGGGATTGGTGATTTCGCCGAACCCGCGCAGGGCAATCAGGCAGGCCCGCTGGATGGAATACAGGATCACCACGGGCACAAAGAAGTTCACGGCGGTTGATTTTCCGGCCAGCAGGCTCGAAAAGACAAGGAAGGGCAGCATCATGTAGCTGTCCGACAGGCTGCACAGCACGCCCAGCTCCAGCCTGCCGATGGATTTCTTTTGCATCTGCATGGTGAATATGCCTCCTCTGATGTGCTGCCAGCGCCGGACATCCGGATTTTGACGCGCTGCATGTTTCCGGCCCTGCAGCAGAAGCCGGATATTGTTTTTTATTATAGCGTATCGCCGCGAATTAATCAATTGACAAAGTCAGAAGCGGCAGCATCAGCTGATGTCTGCGCTTGCGAAGTCCCAAATATTAGGATATAATGGAACTGGCAACAAAGCGCTGCTTTATGAATACATAAAGAAAGAAATCGTGGAAAGGATGATCATCATGAAGAAAACCGGCTTTGTCCTCGCGGCCCTTGTGCTGCTCATTGCCCTGACCGGGCTTTCGGGCGCCGCCTGCGCGCAGAGCGCCAATCCGCACGCCGCCGAATGGCTGGACGAGACGATGATCGCGTCGCTCGAAACCCTCAATCGCATCGACGAGGCGGGTCTTTTCTATGAAATGACCTGCGATTACGACTACGACAATCCCCTCTTTAAGACCCTCCTGGGCAAATTCGGCCAGTATGACGCGGGCTGCTCTGCGTTCACCACCTGGAACGAGACGGGCGACCGCTTCCTGACCGCCAGGAACTACGATTACCGGCATACCGACCCGAGCGGCGCGTATACCGGCCTCAACGTGGCCGTGCACTGCGCACCGGAGGGCAAATACAAATCCATCGGCATCGCGGACGCCTGCTGGCTCAGCCTCGCCGGCGGCGCTTACTATGCCGGCGTGCTGGATGACGGCACGACGGACACCTCGCTAGCCGTGCTGCTCCCGTATCTGTGCGTGGACGGCCTCAATGAAAAGGGCGTGAGCGTCTCCATCCTGAAGCTGGATGTGAAGGAGGGCGAGACCCCCGTCGACCAGCAGGAGCCGGGCAAGGTCGCCATCGGCCATTCCGTGCTGGCGCGCTATATCCTGGACAACTGCGCCACGGTGGAGGAGGCCGTTGCCCTGGCTGGGGAATACAACATCCGCAATACGGGCGGCATGGACTTCCATCTGTTCGTAACCGACGCCACGGGCGCTTCCGTCGTGCTGGAATGGCGCTACAATCATCTGACCGTGACGGACACCAATGCCGTGACGAACTACTATGTGGGCTATGACGACGCCGAGGACCGCTACAAGGACGGCGTCTGCACGGAAAAGGTGGTTCCCCTTGGCAACACCGTGCGGGAGTACCACTATGGCTACGGCCATGGCTATCACCGCCTGACCGGCATCGTCAGCGCGCTGGAACGCTATATCGACTTTACCCAGGAAACCTACATCACGAAGATGACCCCGGCCCAGGCCATGAAGATTCTCAGCGTCGCGGCGCAGGATCCGGGCACGGAGGCGACCTCCATGACGCAATACAGCGTGATCTACAACGCGCAGGACGCGAGCGCAACCGTCTGGCTGCAGCAGGACTACACCACGGCCTATTCTCTGACGATCGATTGATCGCTCAATATGCCGCCCGCATGCGCGCCCGCGCAGCTCTTAGCTTACCCACGACAATCTGCGCCGCCTGCTCTTGCAGGCCGGCGCATTTTGTACAGATGGCCCTAAAATAGATCGTGGTTAGGAAAAAGGACATTCCGCATGCAAAAATACCGGCATATGGGAACAAATCTCAGCCCATCATCGTCTATATCATTGAACACATGGAGGAGGTCATAAAACGATGAAGAAATGGATCGCGCTTCTATCCGCCCTTCTGCTGACGCTCTGCTGTGCGGCGGCGGAGTCCCCGGACGCAGGCCATACGGCAACGCTCTCCCTGGACGCCAATCCCAGCACCGGCTATGCCTGGACGGGCCTTGTTCTGAGCGGCGATGCTGTCCAGCTGGACAGCGCCGAAGGCGCCTTCATCCCGGATGACCAGAGCGGCACGCTTGCCGGAGCCGGCGGCCAAACGCAGTATGCGGTGACTGCCGTAAAGCCGGGAAGCAGCATCCTCACCTTCGATTATCGCCGCAGCTGGGAGGACACGGCGCTGGAGCAGAGGGTCTATCTGGCTGTCGTGGATCAGGCGCTGAATCTGACCATGACGGATATGACGGAAACCGGCGTCTTCGAGGGCACCGTGCTTTCGCTGGACGAGGCAAATCACACCGCGCTGCTTGAGCAGGATACGCTCGGCGAAATCCTGGCACAGTTCAGCCCGGAGATGGGCCTGCCGGCCTTGGATGCGCAAATCGTGATCTATACGGATGGGACGATGGCCCTGTCCTTGCCGGCAAGGATGAATGTGCTCGCATGGCGCAGCCTTCCCTCCGCGGATGCCGCAGAGGAGGCTGACGCAGCGTCCTTTGCGGAGATCACGAATTGAGCGCGTGATCCATGATGAGGAGCTCCCGGAGCCGGCCGTCAGGCCCGGCAGGATCCGAGGCCGAGGAATGACACCGTTTCTGCGTAAACCACCTGTCTTTTGTGAAGCGCCGCAGCAATGCGGCGCTTTTTCTGTACGTCCGGGGAATCGATGCCCCGATCCCCGCTCCGCTTCCGCCATGCTCTTCATCTCATGATCAAAAACCGTCAGAGAACGGGGCGTTCCCTGACGGTTCCTGTATGATGGATCAATCTGATCCGAGGGCATCGGGCCGCCCATCCGGGAAGCCTCCGGGCTGGGGATGGGCTTGTGCCTCCGGATGCTCTCCCGGTCTTATCCTCTGCTGCGCCCTCTGCGTCCCGCCATGACCAGCGCAGCCGCGGATGCGAGCGCCAGCAGGAGCCACAGCGTCAGCTGAGCGCTGTCGCCGGTCTGCGGCAGAAGGGTCAGCGTCGCGGAATCGGAAAGGACGTAGTCCCCGAACCGATCCGTAACCACGCAGCGCACGGTCAGGCCGTTGTGCTCCTCCTTGACCGATTCAATGCGGTAGGTATCCTCCTTCGCGCCCGGGATGTTCTCCCAGCGATCCGTTCCGGTCATGCGCTGCCACTGGTAGCTGTAGGGCTTTTCGCCGCCGGCGGCCGCCACGGAGAACACGACCTCCTGCCCCGCGGAGGCGGGCAGGCTCACGGGCTGCTCGATGATACACAGCTGCGTGATCAGCAGCAGACGCACATGGTTGTCCACATCAGCGTATTCGTCGTAATTCCCGTTGGCGCTCACATAAAGATCCAGATCCTGCAGGGTGCGGCCCTTCGTCAGCTTCTTCAGGGGGATATCCATGGAGTAGCCGAAGTCATCGCCCATGGACTGCAGGAATTGACGGGTGTACAGGGTTTCGCCGCGATACACGCTGGTCAGAACCGGCTTAACGCTCGTTGCGATATTGCCGCTCAGGTTCTTGATGTTGACGCGCACATAGTCCTCGCCGTTCAGCTTGAAGATCCGGGCGCTCAGCGACAGGTCGTGCACATTGGTCTCAAACGTCTGTTCGTTCGTGCTGAGCCGGGTGATCATGATCGGGTCATTGGTTGCGTTCAGCGTCTGGGGTGCGTCCGCGCCCGTCAGCATCAGGACGCCGTTCTTCACCGTGCCGTTCACCGCGATGTCGCCCTCCACGCTGCCGATGGTCGCGGTGAGATTCTTGTCACCCGACCAGCTCGTCGGAACCAGCAGCTTGGCCTCGTAGTAGTGCGTGTCGCCCGGCATCAGCATGGCGGCCTGCACCGATTGGGTCGTCGTGGTTCCGTTGGCGTTCGTCCGGGTGATCTCCCAGCTGTCGTTGTTCAGCGCATCGTACATGCCGCTGACGCGTCTGACGGTATACGCGCCGCTCATGACCTTTGTTTTGCCATTCGCGCCGTTCACTGTGCTGCTGTTTTCTACCGGGTTGGCGCAGTCAATGTGAAGGGTCTGAATGTCTTTGCCGCCGTTTTTGATCTTCACATTGAGGCCGGACAGCGGGACGTTGCCGGTATTCTTGACAGAGAACACAATGTCAACATAGTCACCGGCGCAGACGCTTGTAGTCTTGGGCGTAGCGGTCGTCAGTTCAGCCGATCTGACCAGCTTGTATTTGAACTTGGTAAACGACTGCCGCAGATAGGAGCCCGGACTGTTTTGCAGGTCCACCGAGTAAAAGCCGGTGCCGCTGTCCTGCAGCTTGATGGTGTTGGGGCTCTCGGTCAGCTCCACCATGTTGAAGGGGCCGCAGACCGTATCCGTGCCGGGGTCATAGCGCAGGCAGCGCACCATGTACTTCGCCTGGGTCTGCGCGTTCTCCGCGTCCGGGGTCGAGCATTCCGTCCAATACAGATACACGCCCGTGCCGAACTTGACGATGTCAAACTTGTCCGCGTTGATCTCCACGTTAAAATTCGTAACCGGCGGGAACGCGGTCGGTTTCATCAAATCCAGTGTCGCGCACTTGAGCTTGTTGATGTATTTGCCGTCCTCCAGCTTGACCCGCTGCAGATAGAACAGCCTGTCCTTGGTATTATTTGCATCAATCTGGCTATAGACCCGGAAATTGACGATGTTCTCATCGATTGTCAGCGGCTCCCGCATGGATTTGTTACCGCTCAGGTAAAGACGGGAAAACTCGCCGGCTTCATTCAGAGAATAGACATTAACCTCCTCTGCCGATCTGGGGATACCCACATGGTAGCAGGTAATGTTGTACCCGTCCGTCAACGGGTCAAGGACAGCAACCGCATCCAGGCCCGTTGAGCTTCCGTTTTTGCGGTAGGCCGTCAGGGCATGGATATTTCTCCGGTCGCCGGAGCTCGTGCAGGTGCTGACGACATAGACAGATGTGAGGTTGTCCTCCGCCGCCGTCATAAAGACCTCCGGCATGATGGGGTAATTGTCCTCCCGGTATGTCTTCGACGTGTCTTCGTAATAGAAGCAGATATCCAGCTTGCCCTTATCAACACCAGAATTGATTCGCTTCATCAGCACGGTGGTCATGATGGACTCCGACGGCGCTTGCGGCGTTTTGCCGGAGCCGGGGCCGGAGAACTTGCCGCTCAGGATCGTCAGCGCGCAGAAGCTGCTCTCCTGATTATTCAGCCCCGGCTGACCTCCACCGCAAAGTCGTAGTCCGCATACGTCTCGCGTTTGGCTATACCGCTGTTCATCAGCCAGTTGACCTGTCCAAACTTGGACGTGTCATTCAGGTTGTACCACCATACCCGCGCGCCGACATTGTTCGATCCTTGAGGGTTGTCGGGCTGAATCCAGAACAGATAGGTATCGCCGCCTATCACCGCGTACTGGAAATCTCCGGTCGCGCTGTCGATCTGGCTGAACACCTGCTGTGTTTCGGTCGGCTCCACGCCATTGTTGCCATTGGTTACGCCGAGCGTGGGAGGTTGCGGTTCCTTCGCGTCTGTGCTGTCAAAGTGCTGGTAATCCCCATCCGACGGCGCGCTCAGCGTCATCGCCGAATTGCTCTGGCCAAGACTCTCCTCTTCGTTAATCAGGGTGTGCTGCCACTTGAGGAACAGCACACGGACGGTGACGCCCATGCCCATGCCGTACTTCGCGTTTGCGCTGACGCCCTCGATGGCGAGGTTCACGACGGGGTTGAGGTAGCCGTAGCCGCGCAGGGCGACGCTCGCCACATCCTGCAGGCCCAACCCGATGGTGCCGCCCAGCTCCAGCCTGATGGAAATGGAGAATCCGGTTTTTTTGCCTTCAAAGTATTTGATCGTCGGGTCTTCCGCGGCCAACAGCACGCCATTGACGAGCTCCATCTTCATCTTCACATCGGCATCCAGGCCGAAGCTGGCGCCCATGCTGAAATCCACGCCGGCAAAGAAGGGCACCGGACCCATCATAAAGGTCTGGGTAAAGCCGGCCTTGAAGGCCAGCGTCGCGCCGACGCTGCCGTTCATGTCCAGAAGATGCTCGCTCGTGTAGTACGCGCCCTGAAGCGACACAAAGGGGTTCACACTCGCGCCGAAGCTGCCCAGCATTTTAGGCTCCGTGCTGGTGTTGATACCGCGATACGCGCCGGCCTTGGCCAGCAGCTTGTCCGCCGTGCTCTTCGCCGCGAATTCCTTCTTCGCGTTTTCTATGTCCCGCGTGTCATCGCTTTTCCAGCTGGCGTCCTTGCTCGAGAACGTGGCTCCCCAGGCAAACATCGCCCGGCCCGAGGGCAGAATCATCAGCTTCGGCGCCTTGCCCGGAATGCTGACCGCCAGGCGGGCGCCTCCGATGAAGGGGACAGCCGAGGGGATGTCAAAGCCGAATCCGCCGTCGCCGCCGAAAAACTTGAGCAGCGTGCTGCTGCTGCTCAGGAAGGGCTCATCGACGACGGCCTTCTGAATGTCCAGCTGGGTATCAAACGTATATTCCTGCTTGTCCTTGGTGATGATCTTGAAGGAGACCTTCTCCCCCGGCTTCAGCATGCTCAGCCATTTTCCCTCAAACACCAATTCCGTCTTGTCGCTGTCGCTCGCCTTGAAGGCCTTGGATACGACCTGCTCGCCGTTGGCGTCGTAATAGTGCAGCTCCAGCGTGCCGTCCGTAGAGCTGCTCAGCTTCGCGGAGAAGGCGTGATTGATATCGTTCTTCGGCGAGTAGTAGAACGTATTCTTTTCGGTGAGGATGTCACAGCCGTTAAAGCCGCTCATGATCAGGTACGGCTTGCCGTCGTCCTTCTCCATGTAGATGGTTTCGGTATCGCCGCCGTACAGCTTGACCATCTTCACCTCCCGGGTACGGTAACCGCTGGCTGTGATGCGCAGGGTCAGCCGCATCTCGTCCTTCTCGTCCGCGCCCATGGCGCTCACCCAGAAGACCGCTTCGCCGGAATCGTTGGTGTTCATCGTCGCTTTTTTGGTCGTGTTCTCCCGATTGGTCACCGTGACCTGCGCGCCTTTGATCGGCTTTTTGTTCGAATCATTGACCTGAATCCGGAACTGATGCCTGGAAATAACGGAGATGCTGAAGCTCGCATCATTGGCGCCATTTTCGATGTTTGCCAGACGGCTGGCTTCTGCGGCAAGCTCCTCTCGATGTCCATCCAGCACCGATGCAGCGTTCTGGTTGTCCAATTTGATGCTGCATACGTTCACCGTCGCCAGGTACGACTGGTAATTCCCGCAGATGCTCTTGATGATCTGCCTGATCTCGCTTTCAGCCTCCAGGGTGCGGGTGACGGCCTTCTGGCGCTCGGCCTCGCTCGCCTCTGCGCTCTGGTACATGTCGATGCCGTTGAGGATCGCCAGGCGGCCATCCTCCAGCTGCGCTTCAAAGTAGGAGAGGGTGTTCTCCAGTTTGAGCAGATCCCATTGGGCGTCCTCCGTTTCAGGGTCCAGGGTGTTGTCCACATCCAGCAGATCATAGTCCTGGATGGTGCCCAGCAGGCTGCGCACCTGGCCCGACAGGAATTCGTCCGTCCACTGCCACGCCTGATAGGCGCTCATGTCCTGCGTGGGCCGCGCGCCATCGCTCAGCGGCGTGCCGGCATCCCCGGCCAGCTTTTGCAGGGCGCTGATTTTCGCGGCGGTGAGACTGCTCGTCTGATCGGCAAGGCCGGATGCCGCGCACAGCAGCAGGACGAGCGTCAGAAGAAGGGAAAGAAGCCGTTTTCTCATGGGAGGAACCTCCTGTTGATCGGTATCATTCGGTAATCGTCAGCCCTTCAGGGTGGGTCTCAATCTCGTAATCGCCGCGGTGCTGGCTCACCAGCGCCTCCAGCTCCTGTGTCTGCTTGTCTGCCAGCGCTTCCTGCTCAAGCAGCGCCTGCTGCTCCTGCGTCAGGGCAAGGGCCCCCGCGGGCTCGTCGCCCGCGTACAGGATGATGTGAACGCCGGCCGCCGTGACCACGGGCTCGGAGACATCCCCCGGATGCTCTAGCGCCATCGCGGCCTTGAGAAAGCCCTCGTCCCACAGCTCGGAATCGGCATGGATCAGATAGCCCGCGTCCTCGGGCGCGACGCGCGTGTCGTAGGAATACAGCGCCATCTGGCTTTCAAAGCTCTCTCCGTCTTGAAGCGCCTGATAGATGGCGTCCGTCTTCGGCTTTATGACCTTGCCGGCGGCGTCCTGCAGGGTCTTCCACGCGTCCTCGCTGATCGAAGACGAGCCGGACTGCAGTTCGGAAAGCCTGTTTGCGATATCCTCGGGCAGCGCCATCACGATGTGCTTGATGCGCCGGTAGCCCTCCGGAACGTAATAGGAGAGGCCGCCGTTTACGAGAACCTCCTGCTCAAACAGCGGGATGTTCCCTTCGTAGCGCTCCCGACAGACGGAGACGTACTGCCGCTCATAGTACGCGAGCGCTTCCCCATCGCCAAGGGCGACCTCGCCGCAGTACAGGTTCAGCACTCGCTGGTTTTTCAGGCTCAGCTCCAGCTGCTGACGATAGGCGTCCAGCGTGCAGCCCATATCCGCCAGGAACGCGTCGATCATCCCGTCGGGTGCATCGGGCGACTCCTCGCGGATGAGCGCAGCCATCTGCTGCCAGGCCAATTCATAGGTCTGTCGGGCCTGCTCATCCAGCAGGCGCTGCGTCTGCTCGTCAATCTCCGCCTGGCCCGCTTCGCGCAGCAGGTTTTCCAGCACGCCCAGGCCAACAAAGTGCTCCAGCACGCTGTCCGTCAGCTGCTGCTTCTGCGCGTCGTCCAGGCTCACGCCCGCTGTCTCGTAGAGCACGGCGCTCGCGGTCAGGGCGTCCTGCACCGTCTGCAAATCATAGGCAACGTCGCCTACGCGAACGGCCGCCTCCGTCTGCTCCGCCATCGCGCCGCAGCCGGCGCAGCACAGCATCAGCAGGCAGCACAGCAAAGAAATCCAATTCCCTCTCCTCATTCCTGATTCTCCTTTCCGTACTGCCGGCCGAGCAGGAAAACGCCTTGCTTCAGCACATCCATCTGGCTCTTCAGGTAATACTCGTCCTCAAACAGCGCATAATGCACCGACGCGCGGACAAAGATGAAGATGAGCGATGTAATCATCTCGCAGGGTATGCCCAACAGGGGCTCCAGCTGTCTGGCATAGGCCCGGTAACGCTCGTTCACCCCGGCAAAGAACGCCTTGCCGTGCTCGATGTATTTGGGGTGGGTATAGACCTGATACATCAGCCGGTATTTTTTGCCATGGCGCTCCGCCGTCCAATAGGGCACCTCGTCGATGAATCTGGCAATATCCTCCATCCCCGTGGGCGCGAGCTGCATGAAGTCGTCCTCGACCTTGCTCATGCAGTACGCGGTGGATTCCACAATCAAATCGTCCAGCGAATCAAAATAGGTATACAGGCTGGCTTTGGACAGGCCGCAGGCGTCGGCCAGCGCCTGAATGCCCGTTCCGGTCAGGCCGTTTTCCGCATAGCAGTTAAAGCAGGCCTCCATGATTTCCGCCTTTTTGCGCTGGAACGCCTGTTCGTCGCGTTCTCTCATCGTATCCTCTCATCTTTTCGTTAACCAATCGTTCGGTGAATAGAATAGCACAAAAATGCCAATATGTAAAGAAAGTACGCCGGATGTTTTCCCCAAATCGTCCGAAGCAGGCACATGTCTGCCGGAGCCTCCCCCCATTCTGTGAAGAATCTCCGTTCCCGGGCATCAGAAAAGCCGGACAGGGACAAACCCTGTCCGGCCAAATGACGTGAATCCTTCACAGATGATTGATCCAACCGCGCGTTTCTGTTTTCGGGCTTTCCCCCAGGAATCAACTGCGGAAAAGGAAGAAATATCGCGAAAACCGGGGCGGAACATGCCTCCAGCAGAACGCCTTTCTCTACACGCTTACAGCTCAAGGCCGAGACGATACGCTTTCTTCATCACGTCGTCATGGCTGATCGCAGCATGGGCAGCGTCGATGCCGCCGCCGGCGACGATCCCCTTCAGCTCAGCCTTCTCAAAGCAGTCCACCCAGCCCTGCAGTCCGCTATAAGCCTTGTCGAAGGTGGTTTCCCCATCCTCTGCTGCGGTGGCGATCATGTAAATCTCGCGGAACGCATAGTCTGCGGCATAGAGCGGATTCAGCCTGTCCAGCAGGGTCTTGAGCTGGCCGCTCATTTCATAGTAGTAGATCGGCGTAGCGAACACGATGACCTCGGCGGCTTTCACCCGTTCCATGATGCCGGGCACGTCGTCCTTGAGCACACAGCTTCCCGTCTTCTGGCAGGACAGACAGCCGACGCAGAATTTGATTTCCCTGCCCTTGAGGGAGATGAATTCTACCTCGTGCCCGGCGGCCTTCGCGCCTTTCTCGCATTCTCTTGCGAGGAGCTCCGAGTTGCTGCCTGCGCGCAGGCTGGAGGAAATGATCAGGACTTTCTTTGCCATATGGTTCATCCTTTCTGACCGACGCGCACGGCAAAATCATGAAGCGCGTCCGGAATGTGAATTTGCTGCGGACAGACCTGTTCGCAGGCCCGGCAGCCGATGCAGGAGGAGGGCTGCTGGTTCTGCGCGAAGGCGGAAAGCGCCATCGGCGCGATGAACGCGCCCGGCCCCGCTGCCATGGACTCGTTGTGCAGCCTGAGCAGATCCGGGATGGGCAGCTGCATGGGACAATGGCTGACGCAGTAATGGCAGGCGGTACAGGGCACCGTCGTGCGGCGAATCATGTCGTCCGCCACGGAGAGCAGCAGCTTCATCTCCTCATCGGTCAGGGGCCTGCTTTCTTCATAGGTCGCGATATTGTCACGCACCTGCTGCAGGCTGCTCATGCCGGACAGGGTCATGGTCACCTGCGGCAGGCTCTGCAGGAAGCGGAAGGACCAGGCCGGAATGCCCTCGTCGGGGCGGGCGGCCTTCAGCTTTGCAGCGTCCTCCGCCTGCAGATTCGCCAGCTGACCGCCCCGGACAGGCTCCATCACCCACACCGGGATATTCCACTCCTTCAGCAGCTCCAGCTTGCCCTTTGCGTTCTGGAATTTCCAGTCGAACCAGTTCAGCTCGATCTGCGCAAATTCCATATCCTTGCCGTACGCCTCCAGAAAGGGTCGTATCTCCCGCCTGATAGAGCCGCACATACTCGATGATGCTCTCCACGGGCACGCCGGCACTGCGCAGGCACACGGCGTTTTCCACCCAGCCGATGGCCGTCTCGTCATAATCGCGGATGCCGCTTGCTGTTCGATGCACCTCGGGGATGACACCGACCTTCTCGTAATAGCGAAGGGTATCGGGCGTCAATCCATATTGGCTGCAGACCTGCCTGATCGTCACATTCCATCACCTCAGGAAGAGTATACAGCATGGAGTTCACTCCAAGTCAAGAGGGATATCGACCGTTTTGTCGTAAAGATGTGCGAAGAGTTGCGCATCATCATGAAGCCAGGAGGCATGACCACGTCAGCCGCAGCAGGTTTTCCCGGAATAAAAGCGTACACGGTGTACGGATACTCTCGTGACACCGTGTACGCTTTTGTCTTTTTCAGCACAAGGGGGTGCAAAATTTGGGAGGATCAGCCGTCTCGGGCAGACCGCCGCCCTTTCTTGACCGCTATCCGATTTGGTGCGAATCTGTTTTTTGATTGAGAAGATTAAATCCTGCAAACCATCCTGTAATACCAGCAATTGTGCCCTTCCGCAGCATCTCAGCTTTTCATAAGTGTTGCAGTCAAATGAATGATTATGGCGCTTCATCTGCGCTTTCATCAGGGCTCATCGCTCATCAGATAGCGCAAGTATACTCAGCGTGATCAGGAAATCGCAAAGCCAGTCGCCACGCCCTCATAGTGCCGAATCACCGGCTCCTCGGATGGCGGCGAGCGGCGTGCCTGAACCGTCACGCATCTTCCGCGCTCCGTCCGGCGGAAGGCAAGGAGCATGTCCACGCCGCACGGAGAAAGGCCGATCAGGAAGCAGCGAATCCTAAGGCAGTCCGGCGTGATCCAGCACGCCGATGCGATCGTCGGTTCGTTGGGGAAGCAGGGGAAGCTGCCCTCCCGGTTATGGCCAAAGGCAAATGCCAGCGTTCCTTTTCCGTGCTCATTCTCAATGATGACGCAATCCGGCTTCAGCTCGATTGAGCGCAGCCTCAGTGGATTTTCCTCAAATACAAAGGGCCCTTCCGCTTCGCACCTGCCTGCAACGCCGGACGGAAGCGAAAGCGTTTGACGGGCGAAGGATTCAAAAGGCATATCTTCCTTTCCAATAAACGGATAGACCTCCTCAAAGAAGGCATCGTAGATCTTCTGCACGCCAAATGGATCCAGCCGGGTATCCGCCATCGTACACAACAGCGCGTTCTTTTCCGGGCAGCAAACCGCCAGCTGTCCTCCCAACCCGTACATCGACCAGCCGCATCGCGTCCGCCAGCACATCAGTCCATATCCATAGCGTTCCTCCGGATTCTCTCGCAGGGGTGTTGGTGTCTGAAGCGCTGTCATTTGCCGCAAGTAGTCTGCTGGAATGATCTCGTTTCCACCCTGCATGCACAGCAACGCGACACAATGAAGATCTCGCAGGCTCATGCACAAACCGCTTCCGCCCCAGCACATGCCGGAGGGATCCCGAATCCACGTCTTGGGATCGTTCGCCCCGGCAGGCAGGAACAGCCGCTCGTTCAGGAAATCCAGCGGATCTTTCCCGCTTACGCGGTGCAGCAGCTCCGTGAGCACCTGTACGCCGGATGTATCATAGTGAAATACCGTTCCCGGCTCATGCGTGCTGGGCGATTTGAAGTAGGATTGTGCCCAGATCTCGTCGCGCTCCATGTCATAGGCGTCGCTGCTGTGGTTGGTCGTCATTCGCAGGAGGTCATGTACCGTCAAGCGTGCCAACTGGGCATCCGGCCCATGCGGCAGCCAATCCTCGAAATAGGGAGCAATCCGGTCGTCAAGCCTCAGCTTTCCGTCAGCAATCAGTATGCCTATTCCTATGCCAATCATTGTCTTGCTGACGGAAAACACGCGGTGCATTTCTCCCTTGCGAAATGGCGCATAATAGGCTTCTGCCTTGACTGTGCCGCCCACAGAGAGCATCCACCCGTGCATGCAAACATCTTCACGTTCAAGCCGTGCCATAAAGCTTTCCAATCTTGTCCGCAGCGCGTCTTTCATGAACCGTCACCCCCCTTCGTCCCGTTCGTCCTCGTTCCTTTATACTTCCCGAATCCATGCGCAGATCTGCCGATAGGCATCATAGGACTCGGGAAAGCCGTAAAACAGGAAATCGTGCGGCATGCCCTTGTAGATTCTGTAATCGACATCAACACCCGCATCTTTGAGGCGCTTGGCGTACTCCATGCCGGAATCCAGCAAGATGTCGCACTGCGCGCTGATCATCCTGCAAGCGGGAAGCCCTACCATGCTCTTCGCCAGCAGCGGGGAAACGTAAGGATTGAGCGCATCCTCGGCCTTGGCAATATACGCCCTGTTGTAGGAGAGCAGATGCCTGTAGTCCAGATTATAGCCGACACCGTACAGCCCGTCGGATTCGCGCACAACCTCCGGGCGCGCATCCACAACCGGATAGGCCAGAATCTGCCGTTTGGGCACACGCACACCGCGATCACGGCACATCTGGCTGACGACAGCGGAAAGATTGCCGCCCGCACTGTCGCCGGTAACCACATCCCTTTCCGGGTCCGCCCCATACTCGGCCGCATGCTCCCGCGCGAAGAGCAGGGCTTCATAGGCCTCCTCCGCCTGCGTCGGAAAGCGCTTTTCAGGAGCAAGATCGTAGTCAATCGTCACGACGACGGCAGGCGCGTCCTTGGTATATTTACGGCTGAGGTAGTCAAAGCACTCGATATCTCGGATGGCAAAGCCGCCGCCATGATAATTCATCACAAGCGGGAGGCGCGCGTCGCCGCCGGGCATGTATACCCTCGCCTTGATCTCGCCATAGCTTGTCGGAATTACGATATCCGCCGTTTTCACATCAATGCGTTCTGTGCGTATTTCCTTTTGCAGCACCAACGAATTCGCTGTAAGCTCGTTGAGAAAAGCCCTCTGCTCGCAGGTGATTTTCTCCGGCACGTCCACATAGCCAAAGTGCAAGCCGTCTTTCAGTCCTCCGCGTTCCGGCTGCTCGATCATCTCAAACTCGCTCTTTCTCTGTTCGCTCATATTTCGCTCCTTTCCGCCGCGCTAAATGGCTTGCAAACCCGAGCCGGCCGTCATAATTCTCTTCTGATCAAATTCGCTGCGCACAAACTCTCCGCTGAGCTTTCCTTCAGACATGACCAGAACGCGGTCGCACATGCCAATGATCTCGTTCATCTCCGAGGAAACCATGATGATGCTGCATCCGTTCTGCACAATTCTGTTCATGAGCTCATAGATTTCCAGCTTCGCGCCGATATCAATGCCGCGCGTCGGCTCGTCAAGAATCATGATCTTCGGGTTGGTTGCCAGCCACTTTGCCACGATGACCTTCTGCTGGTTGCCGCCGCTGAAATCGCGGATGATCTTATTCGGATCAGCGGGCTTAATCACCAAGCGGCTGATGTTTTCGCTCAGAAATGGTCTCTTCAGTCTTTCGCGAATGACACCGTTTCGGGATACCTTTTCATAGTTGGCCATCATCATGTTGTCGCCAACGCTGGCATCCAGCAGGAGACCTTCCTGCTTTCGGTTCTCCGGGATGAAAGCGACGCCTTGACTGATGGATTCCGAAGGGCTTCCATTTTTAAGCGGCTTTCCATCCAGCAGAATCTCACCGGAATCCGCATGAATTGCGCCAAAGATGGATTTGACAACCTCCGTTCGTCCCGCACCGACCAGACCCGTGATGCCGAGGATCTCTCCCTGCCGCAGCTCAAAGGAAATGTCCTCATACATCCCCTTTCTGCTCAGGTGTTTGACCTCCAGGATGATCTTTTCTCCTTTGAACTCTGTCCGCTCCGGATAATACTGCTCCAGCGAGCGGCCCACCATGAGGCTGACCAGCATCTCCTTGGTCACATCGTGCCTGGCGTTGTCAAGATCCGTGATCCACTCGCCGTCCCGCAGCACAGTAATCCGGTCGGAAAGCTCAAGCACCTCCTCCAGCCTGTGCGACACATAGATGATGCTGACGCCCTGCGCTTTGAGGTTTTGGATGATCTCAAAGAGCTTTTGAGATTCCTGATCCGTCAGCACGGCCGTCGGCTCGTCCATGACCAGGATTTTCGAGTGATGAAAAAGCGCCTTGGCAATCTCCACCATCTGCTGCTGCGCGACGCTCAGCTCCGCCACCTCGCAGGCACAGTCCATCTGCTCAAAGCCAAGCGACTTCATCAGCTCGGAGGCCTGACGGATCATCTCCGTGCGATTGAGTCGGGTTTTGCCGTTTCGCAGCTCGTTCCCCAAAAAGATGTTCTCTGCTATGGATAGGGAAGGCACCAGATTGAACTCCTGATAGATGATGCCAATGCTCGCGTCAAGGGCATCCTTTGCGCATGAAAAATGCTGTTCCCTGCCGTCAATCAGAATTTGCCCGGACTCCGGAAAATAGACGCCTCCCAATACCTTGATCAGCGTGCTCTTGCCTGCGCCATTTTCGCCGATCAGCGCATGTACCTCCCCGCGCCTCAAATCGAAATTCACACGCTTCAAAACCTGAACGCCGCCGAATTCCTTAACGATCTCTTTCATCTGAAGGAGCATCTCTGACATGGAAATCCCTCCTTCCGCTACTTCTTTCTGCTGCTGATGGCGTCAATCGCGCAGACGGCAATGATGACCAAACCGATGGCCACCGTCTGCCAATACATGTTCACGCGCAGCAGCACCAGACCGTTCTTAATCAGGATCATTAGCAGGGCGCCCAGCAGCGTGCCCAAAATGCTGCCCGAGCCGCCAGCCAGAGAGGCGCCGCCCACGATCACGGCCGCGATCGAGTCCATATCATATGTACCCGCCGCGTTCGGATTGCCACCGTTGAGTCGACCGGTTACAATGATGCCTGCAATACCGCAGAGCAGGCCGCACAGCGCATAGACCCACAGCCTCGTCTTTTTGCTGCTGATGCCGGAAAGATCAGCTGCCGTCTCGTTTCCGCCGGTTGCCTTCACATGGTTTCCAAAGACGGTTTTGTTGAGGATAAAGTGGAAAACAGCGATCAGGATCGCCATAATGATGACCATGACCGGGATGGGCCCAATGCTCTTTTGGCCCACCCAGATGATAAACGGATCCGTCAAGGAAACGATATATCTCTGGGACATGACCAGAATGATGCCCTTGACAATGTTCTGCATGCCGAGTGTGATGATCATCGGCGGAATCCTGAGCTTCGTAATCAGAATGCCATTGGCCAGTCCCACCGCAACGCTGCTCAGAACGCCCAGAACGAGCATGACAACTAACGGAAAGCCCGCCTTGAGGCCATAAGCAATGATCATGCTGCACAGCGTCATCGAATATCCGACCGACAGGTCGATACCGCCCGAGATAATGACCAGCGTCTGACCGATGGCAATGATGGCAACCAGCGTCGTCTGCTTGAGCACGTTAAACAAGTTGTTCGTCGTCAGAAAATTCTTGGAAAAGATAGACAAGAACACGCACATGACCAGCAGAATAATGCCAAGCCCCGTTTCCCGGTGCTTTTTCATCTGCCTGAGGACTCCCTGTTTCTGCATTCCGATGCCTCCGTTCTTACTTGAAAGAAGGGGCTGCCTGATGCAGGCAGCTCAGACCGTCGACAAAGCCCATGTTTTGCAAGTCAAAACATGGGCTTTTAGCATGCAAAGAATCCGAAGGTTGAAGCAAAAGGCCTTGGCCAGCCTTTTCATATTTTGAACCGCAGCGGTCAGGAAGCATTGCTCGCGCA
>JAGBDL010000061.1 GCA_017937505.1 Clostridia bacterium
AATCCGTCGGCTGATCCGGACGAGGCGGCGGAAGTCCGGGAGCAGAAGGCAAAGGCGCCTGCACAGGAAAGCGCGGCGCAGCAGGCGGCGGGCGAGCCGTATGAGGCGCGCGCGGCAGCCGACGCGTCGTTCTCCGGGCGCACGGCCATCTGGCGCAACCTGATGAACCGCTGGAAGGAGAACCCCAAGTATCTGCTGATCGGCCACGGGATCAGCAAAATCGGCCATCTGGTGACGGAGGATACCATTCACGAGGGGCGCGAAAGCGTCTCGATCCACAACGCGTATCTGCAATTCACGGCGGATTATGGGCTGATCGCGTTTGCGCTGCTGTGCGTGTTCTTCGGCCTGATCGCGGTGCCGGTTCTGCGCGTGCTCGCCGCGCGCGGCGGGGCGCGCCGGCCGGGCTATGGCGCGCTGGGCGGCATCGTGGCGGCCAGCCTCCTGACCGGCATGATGGAGAGCGCGCCGCTGGGCGCGATGACGCCGATGAACATGATGCTCTTCTTCTCCCTGGCGCTGCTCTTTGCGAGGGGAAGGGACCTGTAAAAAACCGCTAATCCGAATGGGTCTGCCTCGGCATGGTCAGTGCGGCTGCGAGGGGCAGCCCCTGTGATTTGATCAAGTTCGTGCTTTCGCAAAAAACATCTGAATTTCTTTTGATAAACCCTTGACGATGAAGTTGCTTCATCGAGTATCATGATTCCGGCATGAGAAAACTTTGCCGATCACAGAAATTCAAAGGAGGAAACACGAATGAGAAGAATCATGTCTCTGGTTCTTGCCATGCTGCTGCTGGCTGCGGGCGCATGCGCCGAGAGCACTGTCAATGCCGGCACCTATATGGGCACCGGCGCGGGCTTCGGCGGGGATTTCACGCTGACCGTTACGGTTGACGGGCAGGGCGTTGTTGCCGTCGAGGTGGGCGAGCATGCCGAGACGCCGTCCATTGGCGGTGCGGCGATGGAAAAGCTGGCTGCTGAAGCGGCTGAGACCCATGCGTTCAGCGTAGACGCCGTCGCGGGCGCGACACTGACCTCTGCCGGCTTTAATGCCGCGCTCAAGGACGTGGAGAATCAGGCCAAGGGCATTGTGGTTGCCGTTTCCACGGAGACCACGCTGGCGGACGGTGTGTATACGGCCACCGTGCCCTCGCTGATTGATATCGAGGGCCTGGTCAATGTCGGCGAAATGACGCTGGAAGCAACCTTCAAGGACAACCGGATCACCGGAATCTGCGTGCCGTCTTACACGGATACGCAGGTGATCGGCGGCATTGCCTTTGAGGAGCTGGCGCGTACGGTGATGGAGAACCAGTCCACGGACGTCGACGCCCTCTGCGGCGCGACGGTTTCCTCCAATGCCTTTATGTCTGCGCTGAACAAGTGCATCGAGCAGGCCGGCGGCGATCCCGCTGCGTTCAAGGCCCGCAAGATCGCGGCGCATGAGGCGCAGACACTGAACTATGAGGCGGACATGGTGATTGTCGGCGCCGGTATGACGGGCCTGTGTGCGGCCATCGAGGCGGCCGATCAGGGTGCCTCCGTCATCATCTGCGAGGCACAGGACGTGTTTTCCAACTCCACCAGCCGCAGCGTCGGCGAGATCATGGGCGCGAACACCGTTGCCCAAAAGGAAGCCGGCATCGAGGACGATGTGGATACGTTCTTTGACAACATTTACTCGCTCTATAAGGATGAGCCGACCCTGGATGTGAACCTGCTGCGCAAGATGTGCAATGAGTCCACCTCCCTCAATAACTTCCTGCTGGACAACGGCTGGAAGGTCGGCGCGCTGGTAAATGTCTCCAACAAGGGCGTGCGCGCCACCAAGCGCGGCCACATCTCGGAGGGCGCGGGCTCCGGCCTGACCAATGCGCTGGTCAACTCCGCCCGCGAGAAGGGCGTAACCATCCTGCTTGGAACCACCGTTGACACGCTGCTTCATGATGACACAGGCAGGTACATCGGCGTCCATGCCACGACCAAGGCCGGCGACGATATCACCGTCCATGCGCAGGGTACGCTCGTGTGCACCGGCTCTTACACCGCGAACCCGGAGATGCTCGCCGAGCTGAACCCGAAGATGGACAACATTGAGATCCTTGTCGGCTCCGGCGACGGTTCCGGCTACAGGATGCTGGAGGAAGCCGGCGCGGACATGATCGCCATCGACTACATCGCCATGATGTACTACTTCTACGGCGCGAGCTGGACGGAGTTCCCGGAGCTGATCCCAGAGTCTCCGACGATTCCGTGCTGTGAGGTGCTGACGGTTGACGGCGGCGGCAGGCGCGTGGTCTCCGAGGATGACTTTACCTTCGAGTTCACCAAGATCAACTACAACTCCGGCTACAATGAGGGCTACTCCATCTTTGGTCAGGCGACCGCCGAGAAGTACCCGGTCATGACCCGCCTGGGTATCACCACCACGACGCACAACGGCGATCCGTTTGGCTACAAGGCTGATTCTGTCGAGGAACTGGCACAGCATGTCGGCATGGATCCCGCCGTCCTGAAGGCGACGGTTGATCGCTACAATGAGATGTGCGCCAAGGGCGTTGACGAGGACTTCCACAAGGAGGCCCAGTATCTGGTTCCGATCGAGGCGCCGTACTACCTCGTCCGCCTGCCGATGATCTGCACCGACGGCTACAACGGTGCGCGCATCAATGAGCATGCGCAGGTCATCGATAAGGAAGGCAACACGATTCCGGGCCTGTATGCGGCCGGTGCGGTCGCCTGCGCTCAGGCTACCGGCATCAACTACTTTGGCTGCGGCACCATGCTGCTCAACTGCGGCGTGTTTGGCCGCGCGGCTGCGGATCACATTGTGGCAAACCTCGTCAAGTAAGGATTTGAAGGCTATGGCGGGCGTGCAGACGGCACGCCTGCTATAGCCTTTTCTGGGAGAAGCTGCCATGAAACCCAAGAACGGATATCTGTATTCGTCAACAGAGCTGAGCAGATACTACGGCCTGTCAATCAAGGGAATGGAATTCTACGAGCAGAAGAAGCTCATTCACCCGCAGCGCGTCGGTCAGAGCAAGACGAGGGTCTTTTCCCTGACGGACTGCTATCGCATGGCTTCTGCACGCATGCTGCGCAACTGCGGCATGTCGCTGGATGAAACGGCTGAACTTCTGGAAAATTGCAGCTGCGAGCACGTCTGCGAATGCCTGGCCGAGCGTGATGCGCAGATGCAGAGAGAAATCCTTCTGCTTGAACGCCGACTGGCGGGCATGCGCAGGATTGAGGAGATGATGAAGCGGATTCGAACGGGCAACACGCATCCGCAGCTGACGACCATGCCGGCCTCGCGGCGTCTGTTTGTGCGCCGGTTTCATGACGCGCACGTGAGCACGCCGGAGGAGAGCGAGGAGTTCTGCCTGTGGAACAGCCTGATGCCCATGACGGAGGCTTCACTGCGCTTCCCCCGTGAGGAACTCCTCAGCGGACAGGGCAGGCTGCATACGGAAATCGGCATGATCATCTCTGAGGCGGATTTCGAGCGCTTTTTGTCTGATGCAAGCGACCGCGTCAGCATATGTGGGCGGACGAAGGCTGTGCATGCGCTGATCGCCTGCGAGGAGACCGCGCTCGATCAAAGGGCGTGCCTGACGGAGGCGCTGTCCTTTATCCGTGACAACGGGCTTCTGATCACGGGGGATGGATACTCGCGGCTTGTCTTTGTCGTCAGGCATGGAAATACCCAGATGCGCTGGGATGAGCTGTGGATTCCCGTGGAGGAATGAAGACAGGGTGGCGCATCGAGCCCGATACGGGTCACACAATGATAAACCTCTGCACTCGGTCATGAGCCGGCAGAGGTTTTTTCATACGGGAATCTGCGCAGGAAACCGTACGGCGGGCATTGAGCCCCTGACAATGCCAGAAGCAGAATAATGCAATCCTTGTAAAGAAAGCATCTCCTGTGCTATAATAAAACTTATGAGACGAATGCAAAACCCAAAGGGGGATTCCATGATGAAGAAACGGGCGATGGCGCTGCTGCTGTGCACGGCGATGCTTCTGGGCGCGGCGGCCGCTCTGGCGCAGGAGGCGACCTATGTCTTCCCGTACGAAGGCTTCCGCTATACGCAGCGGGAAGGAGAAACCGTGCTCACCCAGACGAACCTGCATGAGCACGAGGAGCTGATTGCGTCCCTGGGCACGACGAGCGAGGCGATTCTCGCCAGCTATGTGGCGTCCGGCATCGTGATGGAGGTTATCCCGCAGGACGGCGGCCAGATCGCGGTGAGCGTCACGGACGCCGGCGCGTTTGCGGACGTGCAGAAGATGAGCGGGATCACGCAGGAGCGGCTGGAGGCGTTCAAAGCGCAGTTTGAGGAGAGCGGCCTGTACGAGAGCGTCGACCTGACGCAGACCGATCCGGTCTGCGTGCGCCTGACCAGCTCCGCGATGTACGCGTCCATGCCGGTGTATTCCCTGCGCTATGCGACGCTGCATCTGGGCCGCCTGTACATGATCACGCAGACGATTGTGGGCCGTGCCCCGGAGGCGGCGGACGACGCGCGCATGGCAGATGTGCTTTCCGGCATGAAGCTGCTTTCGACCGTGTCCGATCCCACGCCCGTGCCCACGCCCGTGCCGACCCCGACGCCGGAGCCGACGCCCGTGCCCACACCCGGCGTGGCCGAGGTGCTCGCCAGCGAGGGCACGATGGAGGTCAGCGGCGTGCCGGCGTACACCAACGATCCGGTCATCACCGTCACGGGCGTGACGGATCCGTCCGCCGAGGTGCGCGTGGCGGTGGAGGACAGGACGCTGGGCAAGGCGACCGCCAAGAAGGACGGCACGTTCTCTATCAAGGTGACGCTGCCCCAGGAGGGCGAGCTGGTGCTGGCCGTGATGACCGACAGCGCGGAGACGATGCTCGCCGTGCAGTACGAGATGCCGATGGCCAGGCTCGAGATCACCGGCCCGGAGAACACGACGTTCACCGGCGAAAATGTGATGGTGCGTGGCCAGACGGAGCCGGAGGCTACCGTCTACATCGAGGGCAAGGGCATGAGCACCAACGTCAAGGCGAACAGGAACGGCGATTTCTCCATCCGCGTGTTCATCGAGAACGAGGGCTCGCAGACCTACTCCCTGCGCGCAAAGGCGAAGGGCTTCCGGGAGAACCGCACCGAGATCACGCTCACGCGCGAATTCACGCTGCGCGAGGGCATCGCGAGCTTCCGCAAGAGGATGCAGTCCGTCACCTATGCGAATCTGGCGAAGGAGCCGGAGAAGTACGCCGGCAAAAACTTCACCTTCCGCGGCAGGGTGGAGGCGTTCACCGATTACGACGGCCAGCCGTGCGCGCTGGTGTGCGTGGACAACGTCGCCGTCGGCGAGTGGAAGGATCCGGTCTGGGCGGTGCTCACGGGCGAGGAGGAGATTGCCGTGGGCGATGTGGCGACGTTCTACCTCGTCGGCGAGGGCCTGACGCTCCCGGCGGACAGCCAGTATGCCAGGGATGGCAGCGAGATCGAGGCGCCGGTCGCCGCGGCGAAGTACGTCACGGAGATCAGCAAAGCCAAATAAACAGGGAAAGGCGGAGAGCAGTTCTCCGCCTTTTTTGACCCATAGGAAATTGCATGAGAAATCATACAATGAGCACCGAATGACTTGACTTTGCAAAGCTGTTCGCAAGTGGGACTGGTCCAGCTCGATTTCTTGCATTTCGATCAAAACATATCGAAATTCGATAAATAATAATTGACAATCGATGTGCGCGGTGGTATGATGTTCCCGAGGTGAGAACAATGGAAAAAACAGGGAAAATGCAAAAGCACGGAAGCCTGCGCGACGAGCAGGCCATCTTCAGGCTGCTTCGCATCGCTGCGGCCGCGGCGGGCGTCATCGGAACGCTGATCGCGGTCTGGCTGGTCTGCATCGGCGTATCGTGCCTGTCCTGGGGCATCGGCGACCGCATGGCGGACACGATCGCGGCCGCGGCGACGGGGCTGGTCACGGTGGCGGTCGTCTCGATCTGCTGCTGGCGGGCGCTGATCGTGTTTGACCGGATGGTGGTCAGGCTGTCACGGGGCAGCGCGTTCACGCTGGAGAATGAACGGGCGATGGCGAAGATTGCCGGCGCGCTGGCGCTTTCGGGCGCGGCGATTCTGGCAGCCTTCGTGCTGCTGCTGCTCATCTGCCGGGAGATGGTTCTGCCGATGATTTACCTGCTGCTGCTGGCGCTGGCGTTTTTCGGGGTGGCGCTGCTTGCGCATGCGCTGGGCCTGTTGGTGCGCCGCGCGGCGGTCCTGCAGCGGGACAGCGATCTGACGATCTGAGGAGGGAAGCGCATGATTCGGGTGGATCTGGACGTCATGCTGGCCCGGCGAAAGATGAGCCTGACGGAGCTGTCCCAGCGGGTGGGCGTCACGATGGCGAACCTCTCCATTCTCAAGAACGGCCGCGCGAAGGCCGTGCGCTTTGAGACGCTGGAGGCCATCTGTCGCGCGCTTGACTGCCAGCCGGGTGACATCCTGGTGTATGAGGAGGAACAAAGAGAATAAGCCGCGCACGGGCGCGAAGCCGGACGCTTCCAAACGGGAGTGCCCGGCTTTGTGCTTCTGACCGGTCAGTTTCGTAAAAGCAAACCGCCCGGCGGGGAGAAAGGAGGAATGTTTAGAAAAGGTAAGATTCAAGTCAGAAATGCTTAACATCGAAAAATCAAATAATACATAGAAATCTGAGGAATTCTTCCGGACGAAAATCCGAAAAAACGAACGAATTTCAATTCGCATCAAAAACTTTGGCGAAAGCCCTTGACAACGGGACCGAAATATGTTTTAATCTGCATCGCAATGATAACCTTCAAGTCATGTATTACTAAACTCAAGGAGGCTTTTCCGTGGATATCAACATCGGCGAGAAGATCAGAAGCCTTCGCCAGAAGAACAACCTGACGCAGAAGGAGCTGGCCGACCGCTGCGAGCTCTCCAAGGGCTTCATCTCCCAGCTGGAGAGCAACCAGACCTCGCCGTCCCTGTCCACGCTGGAGGACATCCTCACGACGCTGGGCAGCTCGTTTCACGAGTTCTTCTCCGATGAGCAGGGGGATAACCCCGTCTGCCGCAAGGAGGACGTGTTCATCAAGGAGAGCGACGACGGCGTGACCATCCACTGGCTCATCCCCAACGCGCAGAAGAAGGACATGGAGCCGATTCTGGTGACGCTGGAGCCAGGCGCGCGGATGGAAACCGATCTGCCGCACATGGGCGAGGAGTTCGGCCATGTGCTCGCGGGCGCCGTCACGCTGGTGCTGGGCGAAAAGAGCTACCGCGTGCGCAAGGGAGACAGCTTCTCCTACAAGCCCTCCGTACAGCATTACCTGGCCAATCCCGGCAAGACCCCGGCAACCGTGCTGTGGGTGTCTACCCCGCCGAATTTCTGATGATAGCAACAGGAGGATCCTATTGTGGAAAACGCGATTCTCTCCATCCGCGACCTGCGCGTCGTCTTTGAGGACGGCTTTGTCGCGCTGGGTGGCGTGAGCCTCGATATCGGCAAGAACGAGTTCGTGACGCTGCTGGGCCCGTCCGGCTGCGGCAAGACCACGCTGCTGCGCTGCATCGGCGGCTTTGAGAAGCCCTCGGCCGGCGAGATTCTCTACAAGGGCGAGGACATCGTGCCGCTGCCGCCGTACAAGCGCGCCATCAACACGGTGTTCCAGCGCTATGCGCTCTTCCCGCATCTGAACGTCGCGCAGAACGTGGCCTTCGGCCCGGACCTGCGCGGCGAGGACAAGAAGAAGACCGCCGCCGAGGTCACGCGCATGCTGGAGCTGGTGGGCCTGTCCGGCTTTGAGCGGCGCAAGATCGCCTCGCTCTCCGGCGGTCAGCAGCAGCGCGTGGCCATCGCGCGCGCGCTGATCAACCAGCCGGACGTGCTGCTGCTGGACGAGCCGCTGGCCGCGCTGGACCTCAAGCTGCGCCGCGAGATGCAGCTGGAGCTCAAGCGCATCCAGCGCGAGAGCGGCATCACGTTCATCTTCGTCACGCATGACCAGGAGGAGGCGCTCACCATGAGCGACCGCGTCGCCGTCATGCGGGCGGGCGAGATCCTGCAGCTGGGCACGCCGGAGGACATCTACAACGAGCCGCAGTCCGCGTTTGTGGCGGACTTCATCGGCGCGAGCAACATCCTCGCGGGCACCATGGTGCGCGATAAGCTGGTGCGCTTCCTGGGCTGCGCGTTCCCGTGCGTGGACAGCGGCTTCGGCGAAGAGGCCGAGGTGGACGTTGTCGTGCGCCCGGAGGATCTCAAGCTCAAGCCCATCGACGACCCGGTGCAGGGCGTGCCGCAGGGCGTGGTGGAATCGCTGCTGTTCAAGGGCGTGCACTACGAGATGAAGGTGCGCTCGGGAGACAATGTGCTGCTGGTGCACTCCACGCACGCGCGGCCGGTGGGCACGAGCGTCAAGCTGACCGTCGCGCCGGAGGACATCCAGGTCATGCACAAGAGCGACTGCTCCCCCGACGTGCTGCGCAGGCACGCCGAGCGCGCGAAATAAGGGGGCCTGCCGACATGAAAAACAAGGCATTGACCGTGCCGTTCGTGCTGTGGGCCATGATCTTCATCGTCGTGCCGCTCATCATGATCGTCTGGTACGGCGTGACGGTGGAGGAGACGCCCGCCTATACCGAGGTCGTCATGGAGGACGGCACGACGTATTTTCAGCTCGAGGACGGCACGCTCACGACTGAGCGGCCGGTCAAACGCGCGGTCGTCTCGCTGGCCAACTTTAAGCGCATGCTCGAGCCGACCTACCTCAAGCTCCTGCTGCGCAGCCTCAAGGTGGCCGTCATCACGACGGTGATCTGCCTGCTGCTGGGCTATCCCGTGGCGCTGATCCTCACCGGCAAGGACTTCAAGCGGCCCGCTCTGTGGCTGATGCTGCTGATCCTGCCGATGTGGATGAACTTCCTGCTGCGCACCTATTCCTGGATGAGCATCCTGGAAAACTCCGGCATCCTCAACAGCTGGATCGCCAGCCTGCGCGAGGCGATTCCCGCGTTTGACGCGATGCTCACGCGCATGGGCGTGGGCAAGAAGATCATCTTCCTGTACAACGAGAAGGCTGTCATCCTCGGCATGGTCTACAACTACCTGAGCTTTATGATCATGCCGATCTACACCGTGATCGAGAAGATCGACCGCAGCCTGCTGGAGGCCGCCGCCGACCTGGGCGCCAGCCCGCGCAAGAGCTTCCTGCGCGTGACGCTGCCCTATTCGCTGCCCGGCGTGCTGGAGGGCGTGACGATGGTGTTCGTGCCGGCGGTGACCACGTTCGTCATCAGCCAGCTGATGGGTGGCGGCAAGGTGCCCCTCATCGGCGACATCATCCAGAACCAGTTCGGCAAGTCCAGTGACTGGCACTTCGGCGCGACGCTCTCGCTGCTGGTGATGGTCGTCGTGCTGGCGTTCATGGGCGCGCTGGGCCGCATGGACAAGGAGGACGAGCCGCAGAAGGAGGTGCGCATTCTCTGATGAAAAAGCTGAGAAAGGCGTACATCGGCCTGATCATGGCGTTCCTCTACGCGCCCATCGTGCTGCTGATCCTCTATTCCTTCAACGACAGCAAGTCCCGCGCGCAGTGGGGCGGCTTCACGCTGCGGTGGTACAGGGAGCTGTTCGCCGATCAGGCGATCATGAGCGCCCTGGGCACCACGCTCTCTATCGGCCTGCTTGCCGCGGCGATCTCCACCGTGCTGGGCACGGTCGGCGCGATCGCGCTGTTCCAGATGAAGCGCCGCCCGCGCCAGGCGATGATGTCCATCGTCAACCTGCCGATGCTCAACTCCGAGGTCGTCACCGGCGTATCGCTGATGCTGTTGTACGCCATGGCGCGCATCCAGCTGGGCTATCTGACGCTGCTGCTGTCGCACATCGCGTTCTGCGTGCCGTATGTGGTGCTCAGCGTGCTGCCCAAGCTGCGACAGCTCGACCCCCATCTGGCCGAGGCCGCGCAGGATCTGGGCGCGACGCCGGTGCAAGGCTTCCTGCGGGTGATCCTGCCGGACATCATGCCCGGCGTGTTCTCCGGCTTCATTATGGCGCTGACGATGTCCATCGACGACTTCGTGGTCAGCTTCTTCACCACCGGCTCGGGCGTGAGCAACCTGTCCATCACCATTTACACGATGGCCAAGCGCGGCATCTCGCCCAAGATCAACGCGCTCTCGACGATCATCTTCGCCTGCGTGTTCGTGCTGCTCATCGGTATCAACCTGCAGGATCTGCGCCGCGACCCGCGCAGCAAGGAGAAGGTCGAAAAGGTGCGCATCCCGTACTGATTCCCGCCCACTCTTGTTCGCTTGCGCGAAGCGGAGAAGGGTCAAGGGACAATGTCCCTTGCGGGGTTTGGGGCAGAGCCCCAAGCAGGTTTCAGGGCGGCAGCCCTGACGTATCCATTCCATCTGAAAAGGAGCATGAAGCAATGAAAAAATGGTTCTCTCTGGTTCTGTGCCTCGCCCTGCTGTGCCCGGCCCTTGCGCTGGCGCAGGAGACGATCAACGTCTACAACTGGGGCGATTACATCGACGTCGAGGTGCTCGACCAGTTCGAGCAGGAGACCGGCATCAAGGTCATCTACGAGACGTTTGAGACCAACGAGGACATGTATGCGAAGATCGCCATGGGCGGCTCCAGCTACGACGTCATCTTCCCCAGCGACTACATGATCGAGCGCATGATCCAGGAGGATCTGGTGCAGAAGATCAACTGGGAGAACATTCCCAACGTGGCCAACATCGACCCGCGCTTCCTGCATGAGGACTATGACCCGGAGGCGGCCTACTCCGTTCCCTACACCTGGGGCACGATGGGCATCCTGTACAACAAGGAGATGGTCGAGGAGGCGCCCAACAGCTGGGATACGCTGATGGACGAGACCTACACCATGGACATGCTCATGCTCAACTCCCCGCGCGATACGCTGGCCATCGCGCTAGTGATGGCGGGCCATGACCTCAACTCCGTCGATCCCGCCGATCTGGAGGACGCGAAGAACCTGCTCATCGAGCAGAAGCCGATGGTGCTGGCCTACGTCGTGGACGAGGTGAAGGACAAGATGATCGGCGGCGAGGCGGCTGTGGCGCTTGTCTGGAGCGGCGACGCGACCTTCTGCATGAGCGAGACCGACGAGCTGGACTACGTCGTGCCGCAGGAGGGCAGCAACATCTTCTACGACTCCATCTGTATCCCGGCCAACGCGAAGAACGTCTCCGGCGCGGAGAAGTTCATCGACTTCATGTGCCGCGCGGACATCGCCGCGAAGAACTACGAGTACGTCGGCTATGCGATTCCCAACACGGCGGCCATCGAGCTGCTGGGCGCGGAGGAATACAACGCCTCCCCGGTGAACAACCCGCCGCAGGAGGTGCTGGACAAGTGCGAGGTCTTCCGCTACCTCGGCGAGGACACCAAGCTCTATGACCAGATCTGGACGGAGATCATCAGCGAGTTCTAAAAATATAAAGGCTGCTCGACTTCTTGAGCAGCCTTTTCTCAAATTGAGCCGCGAAAGAACAACGTTTGTTCTTCCTAAATAAAATGAGAAGTTCATACGTCAGTACGCTAAAAAACAACCGAAGGATTGAAACAGAATGAGCTCTGTTACGGCAAGAATCAATGAAATTCATCAACCGCATGGCGGATATGTAAGAATTAAAGACTTCCAATGTGCTCAAACGGATGACGGATATACACTGGGGGAAGAGAACATTCATCCTACATTGGTTGGCTTGGCGGTAGACTACTTAACCCGCTTCATGCTGGGAAATGATGTGTATAATGCATTTGATGTCTCACTGCTTGGCGCAGCGTCAGTTGGACAGCGCAAGAATGCAGAACGTCTTCTGTCGTATATTCGTGGCTTGGATGACCGCTCTGTTTTTTGCGCTTGTCAGGTATGCGGTTACGATATCTGCGCACGCAATTCACCGTCTTATTTCAAGCCGGTCGAGCAAATTTGTCCGGACATTCAGACCATACAGAATATCCAGATCATGGTGCAGAGAACGCTGAGCTTCTTCGAGCAGAATGGCCCCGTCATCAGGATGGGCTTTACATTTGAAGGTGGATATACTCAGATCGTTGACAGCGGAGACGGCGACTATTTGACAGCAAATACGTTATGGGATCTGAAGGTCAGCACGAAGGAACCGACGAGCAAGCACTCACTTCAGCTCCTTATGTATTACCTTTTGGGCATCAATTCGATTCACGATGAATTCCAAAAAATTGATTATATCGGTATCTACAATCCACGAATGAACAAAGTGTACACACTAGAGATTGGCATGATTCCTGAAGCGATTATGAATGAGGTTGCGGTTGATGTTATAGGATATACTCATATTAAGGATCAGGATGGATTATCTGTTTTTGTTGATGCTCAGCATGAGGCAGATGATATGCTTCCGGAATTGCTGAATGTTGATGCTGTTTGCGCTTGGCTAAAGGTCAAAAGGAAATGCGTTTATACCATGCTGTGTGAGGGCGAACTGGTTGCAGGAAAGAATCAGTATCAATACGGAATATGGAAAGATTCAGTCATGGCATACTGCATCAGAAAAGAAGTAGAAAAGAGCAGAAAACGTAAACGCTGGATAAAAGCATGTGTGTTGGCAGTGCTTCTGGGAGCAGTCGCAGTATACCTCCTCTTTCAGGCTTTAGAGATGATCGGATAGCATCCTCGACGGGAAACACTTCCAAAACCATGCCAGAAGAAATGAACTTGTCTCAATCGCAGGCCGTGGTGCATTCTGCTTGGAGACTGCATTTTTCTTCAGACAGGGATGTGAGAGGCTGCAGAACCCGATCCCCGGTTCTGAGCTCCCTTCCCCGCTTCGAGCGCATATTCGGGACTCAGGCGTTTTTGAGCACTTCTTCCCAATTTGCCGGGAAGCCGCACAGCGCGAGGTCAGCCTGCGGAAAGTCCTCGGCAAGGCGCGCGATGCCGCGGATCATGTCGCCGTAGACCCGTTGGCCGCCGGCGACGGTCTTGAGCGCCAGAATGACGGGGAAGACGTAGTCGCTGCCCAAATCCGCGTATGCAGGCGGCAGGATGGGGTGATCGTCAATGGGCTGGTTGTACAATCGGGCGTAGTGCGCGCAGATGTTGCGCACGTCCACCGCCGCGGCGATGAGCGCGCTCAGCTCCTCCGGCGTGAGGCGGTATTCCCGACTGACGGCCCACTGGTCGTCCTCGATGAGGATGGCACAGAGCTGGGCGAGCATGCCGAAGGAGAACAGCTCCACCGCCGCCCAGACGGGGAATTTGCCGCCGTATTTGGTCTGATGATGGCGCACAAAGGCCAGATCGTCCAGACGCTTGACCTCGATGCGGAACTTGTTCATCAGGTTCTTGTGCATCCCCTGCGACGCCTTGTCCAGGCGAAAGTTGGCGGCGTTCGCGTAGCCGGTGGAGCCGTAGGTCATCGCCAGATGATACGATACTTTGGCCCGCAGCTGTACCTCGAAGAACTCCAGCACCGGCAGCAGCTGGTGGCGCAGGCCCATGTCAAACTGGTAGAGCGCATACAGGTCGTCCAGCGACACGCCGTCGATGAACTTCTCCGGATCGTCCGCCCGGCGCAGGTGCTTGCCGTAGGCGGTCAGGCGGTAGTAGTTGACGGTGGAGAGAATGTGCCGCGCGCGGTCGGCGTTCTCCACGCGCAGATTGTGCACCTCAAACAGGCGCTGCGCCTGCTCCTCGTAGCTGCGCGCGGGCTTGACCGGCGCGTAGAGCTTCTTTTTGCTGACCATGCTTGTCTCCTGAAAAGGCCGCAAAGCGCTTCTGCTCTGCGGCCTTTGTATTTTTGCCATGCGCCGAATGAACGCGCGATGTGAAAGAGGGGTCTGGGGGACCGGAGCCTGCCGCCCGCTGTGCGGGAAACAGGCAGGCGGAGCGTCGGGAATCGCAAGGAGCGGCAGCATGCCGCGACTATGCGAGCTCCCCGGATCGGCAGCCCTAACGATTCCCCCGCAAACGCTTACTTGCTGTTGATCTCCAGCACCTTGTCGCGCAGCTGCTTTTCCAGACGGCCCAGCTCGATGGAGGCCTCGGCGCGCTTCTGGGCGCCCTCGCGCTGAATCTTCTGCACCTCGGTGAGGGTCTCGATCAGGCTGGTGTTGGCCACGCGGATGCTCTCCAGGTCGATCACGCCGCGCTCGGCCTCCTTCGCCGTCTCGATCGTGCCCATCTTCAGGCGCTCGGCGTTGGAGCGCAGCAGATCGTTGGTCATGTCGGTGACGGACTTCTGCGCCTTGAGCGCCTCCTCGGCATGCTGCATGCCCAGGGAGATGACCATCTGGCTCTTCCACAGCGGGATGGTGTTGGCGATGGTGGATTGGATGCGCTCGGCGAGCACGTTGTCGTTCTGCTGCATCAGGCGGATCTGCGGGCCCATCTGCACGGAGACCATGCGCGTGAGCTTGAGATCGTGGATGCGCTTGTCAAAGCGCTCGATGAGCTGGGAGAAGTCGCTCGCGGCCTGCGCGTCCGCCGGATTGGCGGTCTCCTGCGCCTTGGCCAGCAGCGGCGGCAGCTCCTCCTCACGCAGACGGCGGAGCTTGAGCTCGCCGGCGATGATGTAGAGCGTCAGCTCGTGATAGTACTGCTCGTTCTGCTTGTAGAGCTCGTCGAGCATCGTCGCGTCGGAGATCAGCTGCTTCTGGTGGCCCTGCAGCGCGCTGACGATCTCCATCACGTTCTCCTCGACCTTGTCGTACCTGGCCTTGAGCTGCACGACGTTGTTGCCGGCCTTCTTGAACAGGCCGAAGAAGCCGCCCTTCTTGCCCTCGTCCACGTCAAAGCCCTTGAGCTCGGCGACCAGGTTGGTCAGCATGTCGGAGATGGCGCCGGTGTCCTTGGTCTTCACGTCCTCCAGAATCTTGTCGGAGAACTGGGAAATCTTCATCTGCGCCGCGTTGCCGTACTTGAGCACGGTCTCGCTGTTGTGAATGTCGATGCGCTCGACAAAGGCGAGCACGGCGGCCTTCTCCTGCTCGGAGAGGTTGTCGAAGTTCAGCGCGTCCTCCTGCGCGGAGACCGGCTCCATCGGCTTTTCCTCGGCCTTCGGCGCGGCCTGCACGGCGGCAGCGGCTGCGGCGGCCGGGGCTTCCGGCGCGGCATTCTCCTGAACAGGGGCCTTTTCCGGCTCTTCGCCCGGCAGAATCAGGTTGGGAATCATATTGTCCATGATGATCTCTCCTTTGATTGCGGCGCGCCGGAAAACGCGGGCGCGCATGCGTGAATAAAACAGGCATTCTATCCTTGATGATACACCAATTTGCCGGGGGTGTAAAGCTTTTCTTTGCGCCCAAAGTGTGATAGAATACATTTCATGCTGCCCGGGTCCGTCCTGCGGCGATTTGGAGGAAAGACAAATGACGAGAAAAGAGTGGATCGCCGACGGCATCCTGACGCTGACGGCGCTGATCTGGGGCACGGGCTTTGTGGTGATGAAGAATACGCTCTCCAGCGTGCCGCCCGCAGCGATCATCGCCATCCGCTACACGATTGCGGCGGCGCTGACGGCGGTGCTGTTTCGCAGGCATCTGAAGGGCGTTGCAGGCGCGGACGTGGCGCGCGGCGCGCTGGTGGGCCTGCTGCTCGCGCTGGCGTACATCGTGCAGACGATCGGCCTCAAGTACACGACAGCGGGCAAGAACGCCTTCCTGACGACGGTGTATGTGCTGCTGGTGCCCTTTGGCAGCTGGCTGATCTTCCGGCAGAGGCCGGGCCGCAACACCTTCATCGCGGCGGCGCTGATGCTGGCCGGCATCGGCTGCCTGTCGCTGGACGGCGAGAGCGGCGGACTGAACATCGGCGACCTGCTCACGATCCTGTGCGGCGTGTTCTATGCGGCACACATCATGGCTGTGGAGCGCTGCCAGCGCAAAACGAACACCTATGCGCTGATCGTGCTGCAATTCGCGTTTGCGGCGGCGTTCGCCGCGGTGTATCATCTGCTCTTTGAGCGCGGGCTGCCGATGCGCATTCACATGGACACCGTGGGCAGCCTGCTGTACCTGTCGGTGTTCTCCACGACGATCGCCATGAGCCTGCAGAACATCGGCCAGAGCATGGCGCCCGCGTCGCACGCGTCGATCCTGCTGTCGCTGGAATCGGTGTTCGGCGCGCTGGCCTCCTGCATCTTCCTGGGCGAGGCCGTGACCCCGAGAATGCTGCTGGGCTTTGCGGTGATCTTCGCCGCGCTGGTGGTCAATTCCCTGCGGGGCAAGGCGTGAACCGTGATGCAGCGCTCCGGAGCGGGTCTCCGGGGCGCTTTTTGCGCGCCTGATTCCGCAGAAACAATCAGAAAAAGAAAAAAGCCTTGCGACTGCAAGACTTCCCAAAGTGGTGCGGTAGATGGGACTTGAACCCATACGTCATACAACACACGCCCCTCAAACGTGCCTGTCTGCCAATTCCAGCACTACCGCGTATGCAATTGATGCATCTCAGATGCAACGGATTTATTATATTCAAAAGCAGACGCTTTGTCAAGAGCTGTGTGAAAAAATTTTCTTTGGCGCCCCGACGTGAAAGAAATGCACGGCGCGCCGCGTCATATAGACGGACACAAATGACGGCCGATGCGCGCGCTTTCGACAAAAAAACCTTGCATGCGACGCAGAAATGAAGTATGATATAGATTGATTGATTATAAGAAGTATCGGGACAGAGCGCCCGCTTTTTCCCAGAAGGAGGTGGAGGCTGTGCCAGAGAGCAAGCAGCCGCACCGAAGAAGAAGACCTCAGGCGATTCCTCCAATCCCTGATGAGGAGCTGCCTGCCGAGCCGTCGCACCGCATTGTGGCGGCGGACGAGGACACGCCGGACTGGATGGTTTCCGCCAGCCGCGTGTCCGGCGCAGCGGAACGCCGCGGCGTGCCGGCAGCCAGGCCGAAGGAGGAGCAAACCACAGCGCGCGGCGCGGCAAGCGGGGAGACGCGCGCCATCCTTGAAATGAACAGAAGAACCGAAAAACGCAGCGAAGATGCGCAAGGCCCGTCGGAGAAGCCGCAGCCCCGCAGGAAGACGCCTGCCCGCACGGTGAAAAGCGCCAAGACGGCCGGAAGCGGAAAGACCGCGAAGGCCAAAGCGCCTGCGCCGCGCAAGACGGGCAAAAAGGCCGCCGCACGGCGCAGAGCGCAGCTGCGCAAGGCCGCGGCTGTCGTGGTCGGCTCGGCGCTGGTGCTTGCGCTGGTGGTGGCCGGCGTGATGGGCGGCACGCATCTGCTTGACATCAAGCGGACGCTTGACCGCGGCGACGGCGTGTTCTATCCGAATATCTTTGTCAACAACATCCCGCTGGAGGGCAAAACGCTTGACGAGGCCGCGGCCATCGTCACCCAGCAGGTGAAGGCGCAGATCGCGAGCTTCAGCATCACGCTGCGCACGACGGACGGCAGCGGCCGCAGCTGGAACATCACCGGTGACGACCTGAGGATGCAGTACGACGTGGCGGATCAGCTCGATCAGCTCTGGGCGATCGGCCACACGGGCTCCGCCGCGAGCCGCTACGAGCAGGTCAAGGCGCTGGAAAATGAGACGGTGATGCGCTACACGACGCTGAGCTACGACCTGTCCAGCGTGAACCAGATTCTTACGCAGATCAAGCAGGAGGTCGATCAGGCGCCCGTCAGCGCGACGCGCGTTTCCGACGACAGCCAGTGGCCGCCGTTTTCCTACACGGACGACGTGCCGGGGCAGGAGCTGGACATCAGCGGCCTGAACGAGCGCATCTGCGCGATGGTCGATACGCTGCAGTCCGGTACGGTCGATCTCTCGCCGACGGCCGTGCAGGCGCCGGTGACGCGCGCGTATCTGGAGGGCCAGATCGTGCAGCTGAGCACCTATGAGACGGCGATCGGCGCGACGAGCGATCCGGGCCGCTTCATCAACATCGAGGTCGGCACCAGGAAGTTCGACAAGCTGATCATCAAGTCCGGCGAGTCGGTCTCCTTCAACAAGGTCGCCGGCAAGCGCACCTACGCCAACGGCTACGCCGACGCGCCGGAGCTCGCCTACGGCGACTACCGCACGGGCGTGGGCGGCGGCATCTGCCAGGTGTCCTCCACGCTCTACAACGCCGTGGTCGGCGCGGGCCTGCAGGTCACCACGCGCTACCAGCACTCGCTGGCTTCCAACTATGTGCCGCTGGGCCTCGATGCGACGGTGCAGGACGACCGCCTGGACTTCGTGTTCAAGAACACGACCAACGCGGACATCTACATCTCCACCGAGTACTACAAGAAGAAGGGCTACTGGTACACCAAGTTCACCATCCACGGCAGACCGGATCCCAACGGCTACACCTACAAGCTGGAGTCCGAGGTGGTCGAGGAAATCCCCATTCCGGAGCCGACCTACGTGCCGGACAAGGACGCGCAGTACGTCGTCTATGACGACGAAACCAAGCAGGTCAGCAGCGGACACAAGGGCTATGTGGTGGACGTGTACCTGGTGACGATGGACGCCAAGGGCCTTGAGGTCAGCCGCGAAAAGAAATACACCGATACCTATAAGGCCACCACGCCGAAGGTTTACGTCGGCGTCACGCCCAGAGAGACGCCGACGCCGGATGGCTATGGTCTGTTCAACTGATGAAGACGGAAACACAGGTGAGAAGAAAGGGGCGCATGACCGTGAAACGATATACCCAGAGAACCCTTGCCGCCGCCGTGCTGGCCGCGGCGCTGACGACCGCGCCGGCAGGCGTGCTTGCCGCTGAAACCGCGCCGCAGGTGCCGGGTGCACAGGCCGCGCAGCAGACCATGGAGCGTCTGGCCCCGTTTGGAAGGGCGGAGGCCTGCCGCGGCGTGACGGTCAGCCAG
>JAGBDL010000062.1 GCA_017937505.1 Clostridia bacterium
ATGGGGGAGGGGAGACCATGTGGCTTTCCCGGGACTGGAAGGATTATGAGCTCATCGACTGCGGCGGTGGGGAAAAGCTGGAGCGCTGGGGTAAATATATCCTGGTCCGTCCTGACCCTCAGGCCATCTGGGACACCCCCCGGACCGATCCCCGCTGGAACAGGCCCCACGGCCGCTACGCCCGCTCCTCCACCGGCGGTGGGCAGTGGGCCAAGAAGGACGTGCCCGAGCGCTGGACCGCCCGGTATAAGGACCTGACCTTCAACGTCAAGCCCATGAACTTCAAGCATACCGGCCTTTTCCCCGAGCAGGCGGCCAACTGGGACTTCTGCATGGACGCCATCCAGAGGGCGGGCCGACCCATCTCGGTGCTCAACCTCTTCGCCTACACCGGCGGCGCGACGATCGCCTGCGCGGCGGCCGGCGCCAGCGTGTGCCACGTGGACGCGGCCAAGGGCATGGTGCTCTGGGCCAAGGAGAACGCAAAGGCCTCCGGCCTGGAAGACCGGCCCATCCGCTGGATCGTGGACGACTGTGCCAAGTTCGTCGAGCGTGAGATCCGCCGCGGCAAGACCTACGACGCCATCATCATGGACCCGCCGAGCTATGGCCGCGGCCCGTCCGGCGAGGTCTGGAAGCTGGAGGAGAACCTGTACCCCTTCGTGGAGCTCGTCAGCCGGGTCCTTTCCGATGATCCGCTGTTCTTTATCATCAATTCCTATACGACCGGTCTGGCGCCGTCCGTGATGCGGTACCTGACCGAGACGCTCGTTGCGAAGAAATACGGCGGCAGCACGCAGTCCGACGAGCTTGGGCTCCCCGTGCGCGATACGGGGCTGGCGCTGCCGTGCGGCGCGACCTGCCGCTGGACAAAGGAGAGACCATGACCACAGCGATCGAAGTCAGCCGCCTGCGCTACGCCTACGACGCGCAGGACGGCGGAGAAACACATATCGTCTTTGACGGGCTGGACCTGTCGGTCCGGCAGGGGAGCTTCGTGGCCATCCTCGGCCACAACGGCTGCGGCAAATCTACGCTGGCCAAGCACTTCAACGCCGTCCTGCTGCCATCCGGCGGTAGCGTGCACGTCTACGGCATGGACACGAAGGACGAGAAACAGCTGCTCGCCATCCGGCAGCACGTCGGCATGGTCTTTCAGAACCCCGACAACCAGATCGTCTCGAACGTGGTCGAGGAGGATGTGGCCTTCGCGCCCGAAAACCTCGGTGTCCCGTCGGAGGAGATCCGCAGGCGTGTCGACGATGCGCTCCGCGCCGTCGGCATGTACGAATACCGGACCTATGCGCCGCAGCTGCTCTCCGGCGGACAGAAGCAGCGTGTGGCCATCGCAGGCGTGCTGGCCATGCAGCCGCAGTGCGTCGTGCTCGACGAGCCGACTGCCATGCTCGACCCGCAGGGCCGCCGCGAGGTGCTCGATACCATCGAGCGGCTCAACCGTGAAAAGGGCATCACCGTGATCCTGATCACGCACCATATGGACGAGGCGGTCCGCGCCGGGCGCGTGATCGCCATGTCGGAAGGGAAGATCATCGCCGACGGCACGCCGCAGCAGGTCTTTGCGCAGGAAAAGCTGCTCCGCAGCGTCGGACTTGACGTCCCGCAGACAGAGCAGCTGCTGCTGGCGCTCCGGGCGCGCGGCGTCGACATCCCCACGGACGCGCTCACGCCC